>JBGCER010000583.1:0-6025 GCA_045106515.1 Myxococcota bacterium | reverse complement strand
GCCCGCGTCGAGTTTGGCCTGTGCCACCCGCGCCTGGTCGAGCGCTTCGAGAGCGAGGCACGTGTGGCCCATCATCGCTTGAAAAGGCGTGGCTTGGAGCATGGCGCCGGCCAAGTTCCCGGCAGCGCCTAGACCTCCCAGGTGCATTGCAGTTGCGCCCACATGACCGAGCGCCTTGCCGATTGCCTCGCACTCTTTAGGGAATGAACCTGCATTTTGCTGCACGAGCTCTTGGGAGTCTTGGAGCCATTCCATGAAGAGCGAGCCCCCCCTCATGCGAAGCTTGCGTGCCAGCAGGTCCATGGCCTGGATGCCATTGGTGCCCTCGTAGATGCTCATGATTTTGGCATCACGAACCATCTGTTCGGCAGGATATTCCTGTGTATAGCCGTAGCCGCCCAAGACTTGAACGCCGGTGACGGTGACGTCGAAACCTAGGTCAGTACAGTGGGCCTTGGCGATAGGAACCAAAAGGTCGACTCGGTTCTCCAGTCGTTGCCGGTACGCCTCGTCGAGTCCTTCGCTGGTGGACAAGTCTTCGTACAGCGCGACCCGGTACAGCAGGCTTCGCATGGTCTCGGTCAGGACCTTCATGCTCATGAGCATGCGGCGTACATCCGGGTGCTCCGAGATGGCGACCCGAGGCGCATCGGCGTCCTTGAAGTTCTCGACTGAGGAGCCTTGAATGCGCTCTTTGGCGTACCCGATCGCGTAGCTAGTGGCCGCTGCGGCGATCGATTGTCCCTGCACACCGACGCCGATCCGCGCCTCGTTCATCAGGTGGAACATGATGGGCAGACCTTGGCCTTCCTCACCGAGAAGCCAGCCTTTGCACGGCGTTTGGGTGCCGAGCGCCAAGACGCAGGTCGCCGACCCATTGATGCCCATCTTGTGCTCGATCCCCACCACCTTCGCGTCGTTGCGGGCGCCGATCTTCATCTCATCGTCAAACTCGAACTTGGGCACCATGAAGATGGAGATGCCTTTGGAGCCGGCCGGTGCGTCCGGGGTCCGCGCCAGCACTAGGTGGATGATGTTCTCGGTGAAGTCTTGATCGCCGCCAGAGATGAAGATCTTCTCGCCTTCTAGCAGGTATTCTCCGGGTGTATCGGTCCGCGTTGCCTTGGTGCGGTTGTCGCCGACGGCGGTGCCGGCGCCGGCCTCAGTCAGGCACATGGTGCCTCCCCACTGCCCTGTGAACATTTTTTCGGCGACGGGCTGGCGCCATTGTTCTGGTCCATACTGCCAAACTAGGCGTGCTGCCCCGGCGGTGAGGCCCGGGTACATCGTGAACGCCGTGCAAGCTCCGCTGAACATCTCAGAGCAGGCGACCGCAATCCCTGATGGCAGGCCTACGCCACCGGCTTCGGGCGGAGCGGTCATTCCGGCCCAGCCCCCCTCGGTGAAGGTGTTCCATGCGGCCTTGTAGCCGTCGGGCGTGGTCACGTTTCCTTCGGAGTCGAGGCGGCAGCCTTGGCGGTCTCCGGGTCCGTTGATCGGGGCCAGAACCTCGGTGGCTACGCGCGCTGCTTCGTCGAGCGTGGCCTTGTACATGTCTAGGTCAAAATCGGAGTATCGCTCGATTGTTGCCAGCTTGGCATCGATGTCTAACACCTCGAATAGGGCGAAGTGGATGTCGTGAAGATCGATGGAAAAGGCGGTGGCGGCCATGGGCGCTTCCTTACTGAATGAACGTTCATTCAGTTCCTATCCACCGACTTTGAAGGGGTCAACCTTGGCGGACGCGGATCCGAACCTTCACCCATGCCCCGCCCTTGTAAGGAGTTTCAATGCGGTCGATCCCCACTCTCATCGCTCTGGCTCTGCTGACCTCATCCGCCGGTGCGGGTTCGACAACAACGACGCTGGACTGGACCGAGGCCGAGTCTCCGGCCGCCTACACCGTCGATGGGGTGACGCTGACGCTCTCACTCCTGGGCTCGGCGTCCATCGCGACAGGGACCATCGAAGGCCCCCTCCTGGGAGCGGTCTCCGGGGCCGATGATGCGACTCTGACGTTCTCGAAGCCCGTCGAGGAGTTGTGTGTCTATGTGCACAATAACGACACCGGGGAGTCGCTCACGCTCTTCACCAACGGGTCCGACGCCGACACCTTCCGAGCGATCGACGACGGAAGTGCTGTGTCGACGGTGTTCGCCGGTGGAACGTTCACTTGGAGCGGCGCGGCGGGTGCGGACGACACGGCCGCCTGCGTGGCGAACGCGTCGGGCTTCTCGGAGGTCCGGTTCGATCACAATGGCGTGGGCGGTGGGCTGATTCTCGGTGAGACCGTGTTGTTGGACACCGAGGTGGACCGGGTCGACACCTACTGGTACTCCGGCGCCGATGAGGACGATGTGTGCGGCACGACCGGCTCTTGGTCGACGAATATGCTCACCGCAGGTGCGGTGACGGTCGTAGACTCGACCGCTTGGCCAGCGGACTTTGATGGCTTGCAGCGGATCTTTATCGCGTGTCCATCGTCTGACCTGTCGACGGCGCAGACCCAAGACCTGGTGGACTTCATCGCCGCCGACGGCGTCGTGATCGTGGTGGGGGAGAGCGAGTCGGAGCTCGGCTATGTCGACTCCGCGAACACCTTGCTCGGGGACCTGGGCGTGGACGCTCGATTGGTCAGCGATGATCTCAGCGGCGGAGCCGTCACCGGGTACAGCGCATTGGTCGAGGGTGTAGCGGGCTCGGTGAGCGCGCCATCCTCGTCGAAGGTGTCTGTGGGCAGCACGACCGAGGCGCTCGTGCTGACCTCTTCCGACGAAGTGGTGGCCGCCGTTGAAGGCTCGGTGATCATCACGGGAGATGCCGATTTGTGGACGCGAGCCCCGGACCCGAACTCGGGAATCGAACGCTTCCAATCCAATCTTATGACTTTTGAACCTTGTGAAGCCAGCCCATTCTATGCCGATGAAGACGAAGATGACTTCGGTGCGATGACCCCCGCAGGGGCGGCGTGTGACCTGCCGGAGGACTTCGTCTCGGACGGCACGGACTGCAATGACTTGGACCGATCCCAGCGCCCTGATAATACTGAAATTCCCTACGATGGCATCGACCAGGACTGCTCCGGCGAAGACCTATGCGATGTGGACTTGGACGGCTTTGACGACCTACGCTGCGGCGGCCTGGACTGCGCTGATGGCCGAGCGGACATCAACCCCTCGGTGCCAGAGATTTGGTACGACGGCGTCGATCAAGACTGCGATGGCTGGTCCGACTACGACCAAGACCTCGACGGTGCTGACGCGCTTGAGGGGGGCGGTGGTGACTGTGCGGATGCGGATCCTAGCGTGGGGCCGCGCATGGCCGAGATCTGGTACGACGGCGTCGATCAGGACTGTGATGGCCTGTCCGACTTTGACAGGGACCAAGACGGCTACGACCAGGTCGACGACTGCAATGACCGGGACAACACCATCTTCCCCGGCGCCTTCGAGCTGGCGGATGGTGTGGACAATGACTGCAATGGCGTTGCCGAAGATGATGATGGCGATGCCGACGGGGTGACGGACGAGGTTGAACTCACGCTCGGTCTTGATCCCTCCAACCCCGACTCTGATGGGGACGGGTTTAGTGATGGCGTCGAGCTTGGCAGCCTGCTCCAGATCCTGGACAGCGATGAGGACGGCGTCATCAATGCGCTTGACCGCGACGATGATGGAGATGGCATCGACACTCTCGCCGAGCAACGGCGTGCGCTGAAGGGACCGGACTCCGACCGGGATGGGGTGCTCGATTACCTTGATTTGGACTCGGACAACGATGGGTTCGATGACGCCGTCGAGGGGCATGGAGACGCGGACTTTGACGGCGTGCCGAACTCGGTAGACTTCGACTCCGACCAAGACGGCGTCGATGATGAGGACGAACTCGACGCGGACAGCGACCTGGACGGGGTGCCCAACCGCCTCGACCCAGACGATGATGGAGACGGATTATCTACCTTCAATGAAGGTTTGTTGGAGTCGGACCCCGACGGCGATGGGGTGCCGAACTACCTGGATAGCGATAGCGACGGCGATGGCGTTTCGGATGCCGACGAGGGCTGGCTGGATGCCGACTGCGACGGCGCTCCGGATGCCGTCGACGCGGTTGCGGGCGCGGACTGCCTGACGCCCAAGCACCCCGTTGGGTCGTCGAGCTGCTCGACTTCGTCTTCGCCAATCGGTGCTGCGGGCCTCTTATTGGGGTTGCTCCTGCTTATCCCAGCGCGTCGAGCGCGTCGCTAATCCGCTTGACGCCGACCGCTTTGAGCCCTCTCGGAGCGTGCTCGACGCAGGACTGCGGCACGATGGCGTGCCTAAATCCTTGGCGAGCCGCCTCTTTTAGGCGAAGGGCAGGGTGGGATACCGACCGCACTTCGCCGACCAGGCCCACCTCTCCCAAAATCACGGTGTCGTCGGGCAGAGGTCGGTCGAACGTCGTACTGGCGATGGAGGCCAAGATGGCCAAGTCTGCTGCGGGCTCTGTGACGCGGACGCCGCCGGCTGCGTTGACGAATACGTCGCGGTCTTGGAGTCCAATCCCTTGCTTTTGAAGCACGGCCGTGAGCATGAGAACCCGAGAGCGGTCGACGCCAACAACCGTGCGGGCGGGGCTGTGGGCGCCGGGCGCGCCAACCAAGGCCTGGACCTCGGCGAGTAGGGGGCGACTGCCTTCAAGGGTGGCCACCACCGCGGTGCCGGCCGCGTGAGGGTCGCGCTCTGCGAGCAGTCGCGCTGAGGCGTTCGGCACCTCGGCGAGTCCGCCTTCGCCCATCTCGAAGAGGCCGAGCTCGCCGGCGGGTCCGAAGCGATTCTTCACCGCTCGGAGCACGCGCAACGTGCTGCGGCCATCGCCTTCGAAGTAGAGCACGGTGTCCACGAAGTGCTCCAGCACCTTGGGGCCGGCCAGATCCCCGCTCTTGGTCACGTGCCCGACCAGCCATGTGGCCACGCCGGTGCCCTTGGCCAGCTGCATGCTCCGGTGGGCGACTTCGCGGATTTGGCCCACGCTTCCCGGAATGCCGGAAGCGCCTTGGATTCGCACGGTCTGCACCGAATCCACGACCAGCACATGGGGCTTGACCTCGCGGGTGGCGGCCTCGATGACGTCGAAGTCGGTCTGCGATAGCAGCAGCAGCTTTTCGTGCGATAGGCCCAAACGGTCCGCTCGAAGCCGGATCTGGCGCATCGATTCTTCGCCTGATGCGTACAGCACGGTGATGCCGCGGGAGGCGAAGCGGGACAAGGCCATGAGCAGGAGCGTCGACTTGCCCACGCCGGGGTCACCGCCCAGCAGGGTCAGGCTACCCGCCACAAGGCCGCCGCCAAGGACGGTGTCTAGCTCGCCAATGCCGGTGCGCACTCGAATCTCACCGGCCTCATCTGTGGGCACCTGGGTGATGGGCACCGGCCGTAGCGCATCGGTCAGCCGCACATTCGCGGCGCCCGCAGGCGCTGCGCCCCGCACCTGTTCTTCGACTTCGTGCACGGTGTTCCACTCGCCACACGATCCGCATCGACCGGCCCATTTGGGCGAGGTGTAGCCGCATGCGGTGCACTTGAACTGACGCTTGGCTCGAGCCATGGGCCCTCCGGGCGTCCCTAGTACCTGACCCCCCGGATCAGGCCAGGCAGACCGGGCTCAGGCTTCCGCTTTTTAGGCGCTAGAAGTTGCCGGTCGACATCAAGCCTGCGCTGGTGCCGAGACAAACCAGCAAAAAGAGCAGGAAGTACAGGCTCAAGACCACCAAGGCCAAGATGCCCATGAAACGCCACAAGTTCTGTTGGTGCCGAAAGAACTCTTCGACCACCAGTTCTTTGCTTTCGCCGTCATCGGCGGTCATGGCCGCCTGGATGCGCGAGGAAGACTGCAGCATCTGCCATGCGGGGTAGGCGTAGATGGCGCCGATGAGCACGTACATCAGGCTCATGACCGTCAGCATGATGCCGGAAGCGTCGCCGCCCGCTGCGCCGATCAAGCCTCCGAGGAACGCCAGGACCGCGCCAAGAATGACCAGGGCGGCGAG
>JBGCER010000582.1:0-2819 GCA_045106515.1 Myxococcota bacterium | reverse complement strand
AATACGCGCGGGAGACCGGCCGGAAGATCACCAATCTTGTGTTCATGGGCATGGGGGAGCCGCTGCACAATCTGCCAAACCTCATCCCCGCCTTGCACATCTGCCTAGATGACCACGGCCTGGGCCTGAGTCACCGTCGGGTCACCGTGTCCACCGTTGGACTCGTGCACAAGATGAAGGCGCTCGCCGAGGCGGTTCCTGTGAACTTGGCGGTGAGCGTCAACGCCTCTTCCGAAGAGCAACGACTGGGCATCATGCCGATCACCAAGAAGCACAGCTTGGCCCAGCTCGTGGACGCGATGAAGCGGTTCCCCCTGCCCAATGGCAAGAGAATCACCGCGGAATACGTCATGATGGGCGGGTTCAACGACTCGCTGGACGATGCGGCGAGGCTCTTTGAACTGCTCCAGGACGTGCCCGTAAAAGTGAACTTGATCCCCTACAATGAGAATCCGGATCGAGAAATTCGCCGGCCGGCTGACGACACCGTCAAGGCGTTCCAGCACTATCTGATGAGCCACGGCATGAACTGCTCCATCCGCACGACCCGCGGCAAAGACATCTCCGCCGCGTGCGGTCAACTCGGCAAGGCGCGCCAACAAGCGACCCAGCACGGCTGGCTCCACAATGCACGCATTGTCGCTGGACTAGAGCCTGCGGAAGCGGGCTAGGTGTATTGCAGCGGTAGCGTGAATGGGCCTCGGTTGTGGACCTCAACCGATAGGGTCTGCTGCATGGGCCCAGCCACCACGTCCACGCCTTGGGCCGCCAGCGCTGCGGTGAACGCTTCGTACAGGTGCGCGGCCCGTTCGATGGGCGCTGCGCCCGAGAAGTTGGGCCTACGACCTCGGCTCATGTCCGCCACCACAGGCAGCTGAAAGAGGACCAGCGCTTGACCGGCCGAGTCCACCAGGCTGCGGCCGAAGAGGCTCTCGCCCTTCTCGATGATCCGCATGTTGGCAACCTTATCGGCACCCCTTTTGGCGATCGCTTCCGTGTCTGTGGCGACGAAGCCCAGGTAGATCACCAGACCCGCGTCGATCTGCACAACCGCGGATGTAGATCCGGGTTTTCGGGCGATCGCCCTGTCGACTCGTTGCAGCACTAGGTTCATTGCGACTCCAGGACGCTTGATATAGTCCGGCCCGTCTGGTCTGACGCGGGGTGAGTCCATCTGGCGTTGCGCGTTGAAACCCGGCGGGGTGCGCGGTAGCTGGCTGGCGCATGAGTCGTGTTCGATATTCTCGATTTTGGAGTGCGTGAATGGCCCGCATCGGAGTGCTTGGAGGCAGTGGCCTCTATGAGCTGGATGGACTGTCCAACCTGCGTGAAGAGCGCGTGGAGACCCCATTTGGGGATCCGTCTGACGCGCTGCTGTACGGCACGCTCGGTGAGCACGAGCTCGTGTTCCTACCAAGGCACGGCCGAGGGCATCGGTTTAACCCCTCCGAAGTAAATTATCGCGCGAACATCTGGGCTCTCAAGCAGGCCGGTGTGGAGTTCATCCTCTCCGTCAGTGCGGTGGGCAGCTTGGAGGAGGGCGTCGCACCGGGCGACGTGGTCGTCATCGACCAGTTCATCGATCGGACCAAGGGACGTGCGGCCACCTTCTTCGAAGGCGGTGTTGTGGGGCATGTGTCCTTCGGCGACCCAGTCTGCGGGACGCTTCGCGGCTACCTGCTCGACGCCTGCGCCAAGACCGAAGCCAAGGTCCACGACGGCGGCACCTATGTGTGCATGGAAGGCCCCGCGTTCTCGACGCGAGCCGAGTCCAATCTGTACCGGTCTTGGGGTGCGAGGGTCATCGGCATGACCAACCTCCCCGAGGCGAAGCTGGCTCGCGAAGCCGAAATTTCCTACGCGACGCTGGCGATGGTCACCGACTACGACTGCTGGCACACCGGGCATGACGACGTCACGGTGGAGCAGGTCATCGCCACGCTCCGTCGCAATGTCTCCACGGCCAAGCAAGTGATCGCCTACGCGGTCCCGCACATCGCAGCGCATCAGGGAGCCGCACCGGCGGCCGGCGCGATGAACAATGCGATCATGACGGCCAAAGAGCTGATTCCCCAAGATCGACGGGCAGCCTTGGCTGTCATCGCCGGTAAGTACCTGGGGTAGTCATGGTGCGCCGGCGCGGTCCAACCGATGAGCAGCTCGAACGCCTCAAGGCGTTGCGGCTCGCCGCTGGACTGTCTCTGGACACGGTCGCGGAACGCACGGGCCTACCAGTGGCCCACGTTCAGGCGCTGGAGTCGGCGCAGATCGACGAGCTACCGGCGGGTCCGTACGTGGGGGCCTACTACCGGCTGGTGCGCGGCGTATTGGGAGGGCCCGAAGACGAAGAAGTGCACGAGGTCCCCGATGAAGACGGACCGTCTCGCCTGCCGGTGTGGGGAGCGCGACTCTTGGCCCTCGCGAGCGTGCTCTTGTTGTTGAGCCTGATCGGCTGGCAGGTGGCGAACGGCGGGCTGGCGGGGGCGGTAGATGTGGCGGGAGGCATCGTCTCAGGCGTCGGCGTCGATGCCCCGCCGAGCCAAGTGGTCGTCCTTACAGCGGCCCGCGAAGCCAGATTTCGCGTCGTGGTCGACGGGGTGACGAAGCTAGATGGTCGGCTACCGCCCGGAGCGTCCCGCACCTTCTCGGGTGCCCGTCGCATCGAAGTCCGGGTTCAGGGGGCCGGCGATGCGGGCATTCAGTACAACGGTCGAACGATCGTGCCTCAAGGCCGTCAGAATGTACCTCGAACGCTAATCTTTGAAGATGACGAGAACGCAACTCCGTAGTGGGGCAAGCGGTTTGAGGGCGTGCCGACT
>JBGCER010000581.1:0-8726 GCA_045106515.1 Myxococcota bacterium | reverse complement strand
GCGACCTCGTCTTCGCTGACCCCTGCGGTCAGACCCAAGATGGGCAGCGTCCACCCAGACTCCCGCAGCCGCTGCGTGGCCTCCCAGCCATCCATCACCGGCATGCGGCAGTCCATCAGGATCACATCGAACCGCGCTGTCGCCGCGGCGACCACCGCCTGTTTGCCATCGACCGCCACGCCCACCTGGCACCCCAAGCGCCTCAGCATCTGGCAGCCCACCTCGCGGTTGACTGGATTGTCGTCGACGAGCAAGACCTGCAAACCCAAGGACTCAACGATGACCGAGTCACGCACCGCTCGTTCCACATCCTCGGCCATGGGCGCGTCGATCGTGAAGAAGAAGCAGCTTCCGACGCCAAACGTCGACTCCAACCGAAGCTGCCCCCCCATCAGACGGACCAGCCGATCGCAGATGGCCAACCCGAGGCCCGTGCCGCCGTACCGCCGGGTTGTGCTGCTGTCGGCCTGCACAAACGGCTCAAAGAGCTTGGCTTGATTATCAGGTTTGATGCCGATTCCGGAGTCCCGCACGGCGATCGTCAAGCGATCCTCGGCCCAGTCGATGCACACCACGACCGACCCCGACTGGGTGAACTTGACGGCATTTCCAACCAGGTTCAGCAGAACCTGCCGCAACCGCGCAGGATCGCCCTCCACCGACTCGGGCACCCCCTCCGCCCGCACCGACACGACCAAGTCCGGCTTCCCCAAATTGGCGGATAGCAACGTCACGACCGACTCAGCGAGCCCCGCTGGGTCGAGTTGCGTCCGCTCGATCGTCACCGCATCCGCATCCAGCTTGGCGGCATCCAACACATCATTGAGAACGAACAACAGACCCTGACCACTCTGGTGAACCACCTCCAGCATTCCACGCTGCTCTGGGTCCAGCTCCGTCTCCAGCAACACTTCCGCCATGCCCAGAACGCCATTGAGCGGCGTGCGCACCTCATGGGACATGGTGGCGAGGAAGGCCCGACGGGCGTCGAGGGCCTTCGACAGGGCCTCGGAGCGTGATTCGAGGATGAGCCGTCGATACTCCGCGTCGACGAAGGTCTGAAACAAGGTGCGATGGATCGAGTGGGACAAGAACCCAACAACCATGAGAGCCGACATGGCGATCGCCACCGCAGCGAAGGGGGCCCCCGCCAAGATCAGCCCCACGCTGACGCCCGTGAGGCTCGCCACCGCAGAATACAGCCGAAGACCCGCAGTGAGCAGGAACATTGCAGCAAACAGCGAAGGAATGGCCGGCAACCACCCCACACCACTAGGCCCGCCCGATACCGCAAAAACCAACAAAGCTGCAGCATTAATGAACACTCTGGCGTGCCCGCCGCGGTCGACCCATGGCCGCCGCCGCAACGCGCTGGTGAGCCCGACGTTCCCGCCAATAATAAGGACTAATGCGGCCATACTCCAAAAGGAGCTCTCGCCGAGCACGACGACGAGCAGTCCGAGAACAGACGAGGGCACGCCGGCCACTGTGGAGAGCCGGTCGATCCAGATCGACCAGAACCGATGCCGAATTTCGTCTCGTGAAGGTAGTGCGGCGGCTTCATCCATGAGCGTCGCTTCGGATCATCGCATCGGCTTCGTGACCGAAGCTGGGACATTTTTGGGCTCGCGGCGCAGGAATTTCCTGCGGAACCAGCGTCCTAGCGCGGGCCGTGGAGGACCCGTTCGGCGCCTCAGTCCCCAATCCGCTGACGCAAGCGCCGCCGATCGCTATCGAACTGAAAGGCGTCATAGACGACGAACCAGTTTCCGGGATCCACGACGGCCGGATGCAGCATGGCCGCCGCCTCGACCTGGTCCTTCCCGAACGTAAACGAGGACACGATCTGGCGAACCTGGCCACTCGTGAACCACCGCGACCGGGACGCCGAGCGGAGCACCGCCAACTTCTCGGCGTCGAACGCCTGCGCTTCGACCGCGCGCAAGATGTCCGCGAGCTCACCTTGAGAGATCGGCACCGGCCCCTGCTGTACGGGAGGCGGTGGTGGCTGGGCGAGCTTCTCTCGAAGTCGACGCTGTCGACTGGCGCAGGCCATCGCCTCCTGCTCAAAGGCGGCGGCCTGGTCCGCCAAGCCCCAACGGGCATCATCGAGGCCTCGGGAGGCCTCTCGCAGGTAGGCGATCTGATTGCGAAGCGATCGAGCGACCGACTCGTTGCGAATGCTCTGGGCGATGACCTCCAGCTCGGCAATCGACCGCTGAATCGACACCAGCTCGGCGTCACCGGGTAGAGCGACCGGCGCGGCAACAGGAGCCGGGCGGGGCGGCGGGGGCCCACGGCGGGGTGCCGCCACGGCGGGCAAGGCGAGTTGCAGGGCGAGCACGGCCAGAATCGTACGCATGGGGCCTCCGGTGTTGGGACGGTCACGACCCCCAACAGCAGGGCCTTCATCCGTGGATGGGCAGACTTTAAGCGGGAAGCGGGTTGGCACGTTTGCAAAACCTCACACACCACAGGCGAGCTCTGCTGTGCACCCGCATACTACGGAGGCATGCACCGCCTCTCTCGACTACGAGCCCTCACAAGCCTTCTACCCATGGGCGCCGCCTCGGTTTTGCTCGGCTCTTGCGCGCCACGCCTGCAAGCCCAAGATTGGGTGCGCGAGCTATACGGTCCGCAGTCCGAGCTTCGAACCCAGCTAGATGCAGACTTGGCCGAGCTCGCAGCCCCGGAGCGGGAGGGACGACTCCCGGCTTCTGAGGCGGATGTTTCGACGCGAAACTGGCTCGAAAGTCGATTCGCCGAGATCGGGCTCGCGACCGCAGGTGCAGGCGACACCTATGGCCAGCCGTTCATCACCGAAGCGGAACAGAGCACCGCGAACGTGCTGGGAAGGCTGCAGGGCACTGACGATTCACTGGCCAACCAGATCATCGTCGTATCCGCCCACCACGACCACCTGGGACCCGGCTTTCCTGGCGCAAATGACAATGCATCGGGCATCGCAGCGCTGCTGTCCATCGCCCAGATCTTGGCCAAATCTCCATTGAAACGGCCGGTGCTATTCGCCTTGCTTGGATCAGAAGAATCTGGCTTTGAAGGAGCATACTTCGCAACCAGTAATGCGGACGGCCTGGACGTTGAGCAGGTGGTCTACAACGTAAACTTGGACATGGTCGGCTCGCTGTCCATGCGTGGACGGCTGTGGGCCTTTGGGTCGCACCGAGACACCTTGGGCCGGACGCTCATCGATGAGGCAACCCAAGACTGGCCCAACGGTGTCGTTCGTCGCGGCTTTGGCAGCCGATTATCGGACAATGTGGCCTTTTGCGAGCGCGGCATCCCCTACGTGTTTCTGTGGACCCCAGATCCAGACTGCTACCACGGTGCGTGTGACACCTTCGAACGGCTCGACCGGGACGGGCTCGCCGCTGTGGTACAGGTCAGTGTCCAGGTGGTGCGGGCGCTTGGCGACGCCAACGACAATCTTGCTGCGGGCGTCTTGGACAAGGACGTGTGCAAGCGGGCGCCGTGACCGAGTGCGCCTATCGATGCCATCTTCCTTCGCGAAAACCAAGGAGGATGCGCCGAATTTTCTCGGCATCCTTGTCGGTCATCCTGGTTCTGCCGGACGTGAGGAACGAATTGAGGCCCGGTGGCCGTTTGGACGGGTCCGCGGCGACGCGGTGAAACCCCATCGACCAATCCGCGAACTGTCGGTGGGTGTGCTCTCGGCGGAACAGGAGGAAGGCGTCGTTGTGCCGAGGGTCGAGCCGGATGCGCTCGTACAACGCTTCCACCCGTTCGGCAGGTCCCTCAAGCACCTGTAGAAAGGAGCCTTCGTGGAACAGCAACATGCCGCCGATCCCAGCCTTGGCGTTGTTCTCCCGCGACGTAGCCAACAGGTCGACCAAGTCTTGATCCGTGAACGCGACCGTCGACGCGCTGGCATAGCCAAGCTGAAGAATCGTCACCGCTTCGATCGTGGCCTGCTCATCGTCACGGATCGCCATACCGAATGTCCTCTACCGAAGGGTCGGCTTCAGCTGCCGAAATCATGAGCTTCGCCGTCCGGGGCGCGCCAGAGGCTTGACCCACAAAGAGGGCGACTTCTGGGACGCACGGCTCGGAGGCTGAGGCTACACAACGGCCGTCCGGGAGCCCTCATGCGTTTGATCCTGCTCGCCCTGCTCATCGCGTCGTGTACGGGGACGCCCGCCCCAGACGTCGACCCCACAGCGGCCGAGACGCCGCAGGCCGACCCCCTCGACGCCTTCTTTGCGCGGGTTCACGCAGAAATGCTCGCCAAAGATCCGATCGACGCTGCCTATCTAGGCGAGCCTCACGACACGACCGCCTGGACAAAGACCGGAGAAGGCCGAGCCCAAGAACGGCACACCATGCACATGCGCTGGCTCTCGGAGCTCGACGCGATGGATCTGGCGGACCTAAGCCTAGAAGACGCCTTGAACGTGCGCCTCTTTCGCGCGGAGATGGCTCGGAACGAAGAGGCGTTTACCTGGAGAAATCACCTTTTTCCCATGACCGGCATCCGGGGGACGCACACCTTTATTCCCTCGTTCCTCATGACCGTTCACCGCATCGAAGATGCCGAGTCCGCCGCCACTTGGATCGCCCGTGTCAACAACGTTGGCCCTGTGCTGGACGGCACCATCGAGCGACTCCAGCTGCAAGCCAAGGCCGGGATTCGTCCGGCCTCGTACAACTACCCACAGATGATCGGCGCCATCGATCGCATCGTGACCGGCGCTCCCTTCACCGAGGGCGACGCCTCTCCCCTGCTCGCTCACTTCCAGGGCAAGCTGGCAGCCCTCGCGCTGCCGCAAGCCGAGAACGACCGCCTTCTGGCAGATGCCAAGGCCGCCCTCGCAGGCCCAATGGCCGACGCCTATGCCAAGCTCCGCGCGCAGTTGGTGACCGACTCCGAGGACTACACCGATGACCACGGGGCGTGGTCCCTACCTGACGGCGGCGCCTATTATCAGGCTCGCATCCGGCACAACACCACAACAGACCTCACACCCGATCAGGTGCACGAGATCGGCCTTCGCGAGGTGGCCCGGATCCACGGAGAGATGAAGGCGCTCATGCCCGCCTTGGGGGTTGAAGGCGAGCTTCCCGCCCTGTTTGAGCACCTACGCACCCACCCCGACTACAGCCTGCCCGAGACCGACGAAGCTCGTGAGCGCTATCTGGAATTGGCCCGAGGCTACGTGGCGGGCATGCGAAAGGTTCTACCAGAGCATTTCGAGCATCTACCGACTCAGCCCCTGGAAGTGAAGCGGGTGCAACCATGGCGCGAAAAGACAGCTGGAAAGGCATTTTACCAGTCTCCTTCCACCGATGGGAAACGCCCAGGCATCTTCTACGCCAACCTGGCTGTCGTCGGAGACATGCCCACATACCAGCTCGAAGCCCTAGTTTACCACGAAGGCATCCCTGGCCATCACATGCAGAACGCCGTGTCTCAGAGGCTCGACGACCTGCCCCCCTTTCGCCGGTTCGGCCACTACACCGCCTACGGCGAAGGCTGGGGCCTCTACAGCGAGTTTCTTCCCAAGGAATTGGGCTTTTATCAGGACCCAGCCAGCGACGTAGGTCGTTTGGCGATGGAGCTGTGGCGCGCCTGCCGCTTGGTGGTGGACACCGGCTTGCACCACAAGAAGGGGACCCGCGAACAGGCCGTTGAGTACCTGGTCACGAATACGCCCAACCCCCGAGGCGACGCCGTCAAAGCCATCGATCGCTACATGGTCTGGCCGGGACAGGCCACCGCCTACATGATCGGGAAGATGGAGATCGTGCGGCTTCGCGAAAAAGCCAAGAAGGAGCTTGGACCCAAGTTCTCGCTCAAGGCATTCCACGGAGTGGTGCTGGGTTCGGGTCCGGTGCCCTTGGACGTGCTCGCTGAACGCGTCGACGCGTGGATCGCCACGGGCGGCTGAAACCGACCCTGCGCCTTACCCCCCTGCCCACGCCTGGAGGCTCCCATGTCCTTCCTCTTTGAGAAGCGCGCCGCCGCCCGCCTGCTCGACGCCCTCGAAAACGGCACCCTGTCTACCCAGGACACCGCCCCCCTCGCCGAGGAGGCCGACCCGGCGCTGCTCTACCTGATCTTCGCCTTCCTCCGAGCCAACTACCACTCGGGCCACTCGGCCTCAGACGGCGTGCTCGGGCGCATTGTGGACTTGTGTGGCGCCAGCCCCGTCGCAGCCAAAAACGCGCGCAAAGGCGAAAAAGACGCGATCGTGGAGTGGTTCGCCGAGACGTATGACTACCGCGAGATCGACCGCGAGGACTTCATCGACGAGGTCGTCGAGAAGTTAGAGGGCTGATCCCCGCCTCCCTAGGGCGCTGCAGCGGGCACCGGACCGAATGAGTACGTGCTCGGCATGTCGACAGACAACGTCATGCCTCCGTCCTCGGTGTGGGCGCTGTACTGGACCTTCATCTCCAACGTGGCGTGTTGAAGCGTGCCCGTGTCGATGTCGAGCGTGCACTCCCCGTCTATCGCGTAGCGGATGAAGTCGGGCACCATCAGCATGCCATTGGGCAGCTCCGCCTGCTCCCCAGGACCCGCCTCATACTGCCCCTGCACCTTGATGACGGCCATGCCATCGGTGATGTCCATCAGGGTGTAGGTGAGCCCGGGCAGGATCGGGTCCTTGAGGGGGAGGCTGATCGGGACCTCACGGGAGCCCTTCCAGCTCTTGCCGGGCTTGACCTTCTTGGTGGGAAGCACCGGGTGCAACATGGACAGCATCTCGAAGACCTCGGCGAACGGTTCAGGAAGACCTTCACCGGGCGCGATAGTCATGGGATCGCCCGTGGCGCCGAAGCGCATCGCGGCGACGGAGCCGATGAATAGGCTGGGATCGATGGGGCCCGAGTCCTGAGGCACCCCGTTCGCGGTCATGCCATCGGAGTTCACCACCATCAACTGGTCCGGTCCGCCCGCTCCGGCCACGCGTATTGTGATCTGCCTGAGCGACGCCTCTTGTGCGACTTGGCCCGGCTCGGAGGGAGCCAATCCCAACCACCCAAAATCGACGGCCATGTCGAAGTCGATCGGAACCTGTTCCGGCTCACCGCCGATGGTCATCGTCGAGCTGCCTGCGACCTTGGCGCGCAGCTGAAGCTGAGTCTCGGTGTTGGGTTGCGACTTGTACGCGAGCGCGACCTTGCCTCCGGCGAGCGCCGGCGCCGCTGTGGACAGAACAAGTACAGCAGCAAGAATTTGCAAGTTACCTCCATATTAGTCGAATCGGGTGAGCTGTTTGGCGCGCCCGCCCCATAGGAGTGACGCCCTAACACCCGAACCCCACGGGATGCGATAGTAGGCCAATTCCGCCTCATCGAGCACCCCTCCCACCCCGGATGCGTATGGCCCCGGAGCGACAGAAAAGCAGAGGCTGGCTGCTGCTTTTAATGGCCATCATCGCCGTGCTCTTGGCCGTGACTGCGACGTGGGTGAGCCTGCCTGCCACGCCCGTTCGGCCTGAGCTGGGTTTGATGGTGGAGCCCGAGGTGCGCGTGCCGTCCGCCCCGGCGCCACATGACCCAGTCGAGCAACCCGCACGCTCGCCAGCCCCCGCCAAAACCGTCGCACCCGCCCCTGAAATCACGCCCAAACAGTGGCGGATCGGCGGCGCGCACATGCCGGAATGTTGGCCTCGTAACTACGAACCCAAGCCCCTAGACCCTTCGCGCCGCTGCACCTCCGGGGACCGCATCGACCTATGTCTTGTCGGAGATCCCAAATTCCACGAGGACGTGACCCTAGACAATCTCCACGATCTGCTCGCCACCGCCGAAGCGGTGCTCGGGATGAAGCGGGAGGCCAGACTCACGATCCTGATTTACGAAATCGCTCGCTTTCAAGACGCAAAACGAGAGCGAGCCCTCCGGGGCGCCGTCGCTGGCTTCTTCGATGGCCATGTGCATGTCGAAGACAGCCTGCGTGCCCTAGCCCACAGGACCCTTCGTCACGAGGTGCTCCACGCGGTCATGGGCCCTGCCATCGGATGCGCGCCTCGCTCCGTGCACGAGGGCGTCGCGGACTGGTTCGACGGTGACCTCCGGATCAGCGCGTGGAACTACCTGCTGTGGCGAGGCGCCCCCGCTCCGGGTCGCTCTCTCGATCGGCTCATCACGTCAGATGATTGGTATGAAGTGGGCTTGGGCTATGCCGAGGCGTCGGCTCGGGTACACCACGCCGTGGCCAGAGGCGGTGAGGGCGCGGTGCGGGACTGGCTTATACACATCCAGAGCGGAACTGTGCCCGAACCCGCAGCAGCGTGGCAGAACCTGGAGCAACGCAGCGACGAGCCCGTGATGAACACGGTCGCCGATGAGCTCCTTGGCGAGGTCTGGACCCCCGGGCTGTCCGCACGACTCGACCGGCACAGCATCGCCTGCGCCAGCCTCTACAGCCTGTTCGACGATCCTGGCCTGCTGGTGTACGGCGCGGCGGCGATCCGCCGGCGGTGCGCAGTCCTCGACCGAGATCCCGAGGATCCAAGCCTGCTAGAGCCCGTGTCCGAGGCCATCGTCAACTATGATGAGTGGTTGGAGAGATCGTCAGGCAGGGCGCTCAAGCGCAAGCAAGAGCGGTTCCTGCCCCTTCGGTGAGCGCTGGCCCTGCACCCCACACGCTCTTCATTCCGGAATCACCAGCCGCAAGTGTCGCGCGACCTGCTCCGTGCGCGCCTCGCTGACACCGGCTCGCTCGGCGAACTCGGGCC
>JBGCER010000580.1:0-10679 GCA_045106515.1 Myxococcota bacterium | reverse complement strand
TCATGTCTGAAGCCAAGGCGGAGCCGCCGGGGCTATTGACGCGAACAACGACGGCTTTGATGGTGTCATCATCGCGAACAGTGCGCATCCACTTGCGGAAATTTCCGTCGAAAAGTCCACTATCACCGAACAGGCCGCCGGTAGCCTCGCCCGAGTAGATGGTGCCTTCGGCGTAGACCACAGCGATACGGGTGTCCGAAGACCCATCGTCGAGCCCCTTTCGATACTCTTTGATGGTCGTAAACCGATCTTTTCGCTCGTCTTTGCTGCTGACCACAGGGGTCATGAGGGTGTCGCGCCAACCGGCGTCGCCCACACTGTCGAGCGAGGACTCCACGGAGTCGGCGTAGCCAACCGCCGTAAAGAGACCGGAGTCCACCATGCGTCGTGGGGTGAGGCTAGGGTTGTCGAACACCTGCATCACCGCATCGGTGCTCATGCCGCGGGACTCGGCGATCTCGGCGGTGACCGTGCCCCAGAGACCGTCTAGGAGGAACTCGTAGGACTCCTTCGCTTGTTCGGAAGGCTCCATGCGCTCGTAGGGCTCAACGGCGGTCTTGAAGTCGCCCACATGCACGATTCTCGGTGTTACACCAAGATATTCGAGTGCATCATGATAGTAGGTGATCGACATGGCCTGGCCGATGACCACGGGCACGCCCGAGGGCGCGATGATCACCTCATCGCAGGCGCTGGCCAAGTAGTAGTCGCGGGTGGTGTAGACCTCGCCATAGGCGACACACGGCTTGCCGGACTCTCGCAGTTCGACCAGCGACGTTCGGATCTCGCGAGCCAGGCCCCACCCCATGGCGGGCGCGCGGACGTCTAGGTACACGCCATTGACCCGGTCATCGGTGATGGCCTTGCGAACGGCAGCGGCGATCTCAGTTGCGGTGAGCGGCAGATCTTCGGGCTCAGCGAAGAGCCCTCCTTGCACCGGCGCATCTGTAATCTCGCCTTCAAGGCGAATCTTCAGGAAGCTACCCTCGGCCACAGTAGCCGTGGAATCCCCCTGCATAAAGTACACGACCGCCCCAAAAGCGACCCCGAATACGGCGATGACCGCGACGGTGAGCAGCAGCAAGACGACGGTCACCGTGCGGCGACCGCCTTTTGAGCGGGTCTTTGGTTCGGTATTGGGGTCGGTCGACATCGAGGCTCCAGAGGATCGGTCCCCCATCAGAGGAACGTCTGCTCATGAGTAACCACCTCGGAGTCAGCGTCTCCCCTCCCTCGCACACGACCCAGTGACCTAGGCCACTCTGGGTAGCGGTCCAATCCTGGCGATGACCTCGCCTACGCGTTGACGACCCGCGCCCTTGCGGCTGATACTGCGGGATACTTCCGGCCGAGCCACATACACAAAACCTGCGTCCTTCGGGTAGATCTCGGTTCGCACAACCGGCAAGTCGTGGTTCGACAGCACGACCACAGCACCTTCGTGAGCGGCGCGTTGGGCCTCTCGGGCCAGGGCCAGTTGGTGTGTCTGGTTGAACGCCGACTTGTGGTAGCCCACAAAGGAAGCCGTCGTCGACAGCGGCACATACGGTGGGTCGCAGTACACCTGATCGCCCTTGCGCGCCCGCTTGAGGATCGGCTCGAACGTGCTCGTGCGGATCTCCACGCCCTGCAACAGCTCTGAGACCTGGCGGAAGTGGGACTCCTCGGGGAAGCTCAGGCGATCATACCGACCGATAGGCACGTTAAACCCACCTTTCCGGTTCTCGCGATACAGCCCGTTGAAGCCAGCCCGGTTCAGCCAGATGAAGCGAGCCGCGTGAGCCGGACCCTCATGAGGTCCTTCGTTGTAGGACTCACGCACTTCATAATACCGCTCCCTCCAATCTTCTTGGGGAAGTCGGTCCAGCTCTTCCAACAGAAGATCGAGCGTGTCTCGGACCGCGGTGTGAACCGCCACCAACTTCGGGTTGATGTCCGACAGCACCGCGCCGTCGATCTGTCCTTTAGAACGCCGATAGAGGAAGACTGAGCCGGCCCCGCAGAAGGGTTCGTAGTAGACCCCTTTGCAGGGGTCCTGAAAGGCCTCGCCAATACTTTGTGCCAATCGGGCCTTGCCGCCCGCCCACTTCAGAAGGGGTCGCATGTCCATCCCTGTCATTGCTTGTCCGCGATTAGATCATGGATGCAAGCCGATCGTCGAACGAAGCGACCGCCACCGATCTGAAGTGATCTTGCGAAGGAGGTTTTGATGAAATCATGGATGATCTGGGCTGCAGCGGCCGTGTTGGGCATCGGCCTAGCGGCGGTGCTCATTCCCCTCAGTGGGATCGGAACGCCCCCCCCCACCGTGCCCGAACTTCCAGACGCGACGCCGATCACTGCGCCCGTCGTTTCCGACGGCGGGTCGACCCTGACCCCAGCGCTCAATCCCAGCGCCCTATCGCCCGACACGCAGGTCGCGCGCGATGAGCCGCCTCCCGTCCTCGACGGCCAAGCGCCGGTCAGCGGCGGCGGTGGTGGTGATGACGGCAAAGAAGACGAAGAATGGGTCAACGATGGGCGGTACGACCGCGCAGAGCTGCTCAAGCGACCTGACATGGTGGCTGTGCGCTCCCTCAGCTCCCGTTGGCGAGGCATCGCGTTCACCATCGGTGGCAAGGATCCAGACCCTGCCGCTGCCAACACCATGAACCGAGTGAAAGTGCTGCAACAGGATCTGCGAGCCTACCGGCGCAACCCCGAGGACAAGGACTTCGACGCTTTGCTCAAACGCCAAGAGCACATCCTGGGCGAGCTCAAGCAGACCTCCTATTGGGGCTCGGACCTGCAAGACCTCGAAGACTCGGTCCACGAAACGATGGAGACCTACAAGGGTGGGGAGTAGACCCAGTCCCCCTCACCCATCCACCGAGCCTTGACGTGCCCGGCCGTCGTTGCCAGATAAGGCCTCCACACCACCTGGAGTCTCCATGCAACGGCGCGCATTCGTAGTCGGCGGTCACACGACCCAATTCATTGGCAAGAACCATCCCGACTTCGTTTGGAAGCGCCACCCCGACTTCGGCAAACGCGAAAACCCGACGTTGGAAGAGACGATCTCCGCAGCGGTCAACGGCGCACTCGACGCCACCGGAACCGACGCTGCCCTCATCGACAAGGCCTGGATCGGCAACTTCGTCGGCGAGCTGTTCAGCAACCAGGGTCACTTGGGTGCCGCCGTTGTGGGCAGCCACCCTGGCCTTCTGTTCAAGCCAGTCATGCGTGTCGAGGGTGCGTGCGCATCCGGCGGACTCGCCTTCGCCAGCGCCCTGGACTCCATCCAAGCCGGCGCAGACGTCAACTTGGTCGTGGGAGCCGAGGTTCAGACCACCGCCTCCGCCCGCACCGGTGGCGACTACCTGGCCCGTGCGGCTCACTATGCCCGCCAGCGCGAGCTCGATGACTTCACCTTCCCCGCGGTCTTCGCGTGGCGCATGAAGCACTACTTGCAAGCCCACGGCGTCACCGAGCGCGACATCGCGCACTTCGCCAAGAAGGCGTACGACAACGCCAATAAGAACCCGCTCGCCCACATGAAGGCGGTGCAGATCACCCTGGACCACGCAGCCGAGGCCGGCGATCGCAACCCCAAGTTCCTGTCCAATCCAGATCTTCAGCCCTACCTCAAGGTCACGGACTGCAGTCAGGTCAGCGACGGCGGCAGCGCCCTGATCATGGTCAGCGAAGAAGGCTTGAAGAAGCTCGGAAAGACCGAGGCCGATGCCATCGAGATCCTGCACGTGGAGCACACCACGGGCAACCTGTACGAAGATGGCGACCCCCTTCGCATGGAAGCCACCGAAGCCGCTGCCCAGCGCGCCTACGCGGCGTCGGGTCTCGCACCCAATGACTTCAACGTCGCCGAAGTCCACGACTGCTTCACGGTCACGGAAGCGCTGATGTACGAGGCCCTGGGGTGGGCCGATGCGGGCCGCGGCTCGGATCTGGTCAAGGACGGCACCACACACATCGAAGGTCGCTTGCCCGTCAACACCGGCGGCGGCCTGGTGGGCTTCGGCCACCCGGTTGGTGCCACTGGCGTGAAGCAGATCCTAGAGATCTACCGCCAAATGAAGGGCCAGTGCGGCGACTACCAAGTGCCAACCACGCCCGAGCTCGGACTCGCAGCGAACATGGGCGGCAATGACAAGACCGTCGTGCTGTCGATGCTCAAGAACCTGGGCTAGAGCGCTGGGGGCCTACAGCCCCAGCACATCGCCGAGTGCGCCAGGCCGAAGCCGTTTGTCCGCCATCGCGCTGACCACGGCTTCGTCTTCGGCTTTGCCGCCAGACACTGCTTTGCGCAGCGCGGCAACATCCGCCTGGAACCCAGGATCTCCCTCGATTCGCCAGCCTTTGAGCCGGTACAGGGTTCGAACCGACACATCCGAGCTGTCGGAACAGACCTGGCTGCCGGCGTTCGGCACGTTGACCGTCACCCCGGCGGCATCACTGCCGATGACCGATAGGCCCGCCGACAGATCTGCCGACTCTCGCCGAGAGATGCTGCTGGAGCTGGAACTCTCTCGTTTGCCTTCGGCGTTCAGACGCTGCACCCTCAAGGTCAGCACCTTCTCAGTTTGCGGCGTCGCACCAAATGCTGCTTGAAAGCCGCAACCTCCCTCGGCACCCTTAACCACAAGAGGCACGGGCACATTGCCGCCGGCGATCCGTCCGAAGAAGCCGGCCAAGGCGTGCCAGCCGTCGGCGCCTTCGATGTCGCACTCGATCGACGCGTCTTCGCCTGAGCGCGCTTGAGGCTGAATGAGCCGGACCGCCCCATAGGACGCCGCGGTCGGCTGACGAACCTCGATGGCGGCTCCGCTCTTGAGGCCCACAACCTGGGGTCGGGAGCCTGGGCTCGCAGCGTGCGCCATTGGGGTGAGCGCCAACAACATGGCGAGGATCATTCGGGCCTCCGAAGGTGACTTTGCACCCAATCAACGTATGGAGCATGGGACAGCGACGCATCGACAGGCAATACGAGCACCTCGGGTACATCGTAGGAGTGCAACGCGACGAGTCGATCACGCAGCGCTTGCACCCCACCCTCTGCCACCTTGATGATCAAGGTGGTCTCTGGGTCTTCATGCAGCTCGCCCTGCCAGCGGTAGGTGGACGTCACCCCATTGAGCCGGTTGACGCAGGCGCATAGGCGCTCTTCGACCAAGGTCCGGGCCAGCGAGGCGGCTTCTGCGGGCGAACAATTGCAGAGCACCACATGCACCGGCGACTCAGTATCGGGCGGTGAAGGCGAGGATCAACTCACCATTGTCGTGCTTGGGCCCGGTGATGATGAAGCTCTTGTTGCGGTGCACGGCGATGACGGTCTCCACCGTCTTGGCCTTGCCGCTGAACATGCGGATCCGGATGCGCGCCTGCTTGGCGTCGCGGTGGATGAGCTCGACTTCGATGCGGCGGTTGCCCACGACCGGGAAGGTATGATCGCCGCCAACGCCCATTTTGTGGTCGTCTTGAGACAGCAGGCTGTAGCCCGTGTGCGGCATGAACCGCAGGTATTGAAGGATCGGCTTGAGGCGCGCATCCACCTTGCTGTGGGAGTCGGTGCCATGAACGACCATGACCTCGATCTCCACATCCCCCGAGATGGGAGCCGCCGTCGGAGCCGCGGGAGCGGGCCGTCTGGGAGGCGGTCGCCCCTGGGCGAATGCAGGCTGCACCAGCACGCCCGCCAAGATCGCGATGGCGATGAGGCGCAGGGTGCGGAAGATGGAGCGGCGCGGGGTCATGAGGATCAGACCTCTTCGTTGATGCGAATGATAAGCGGACGGTCGCCATCTTCGTCGGGCAGGGTCACCATGACGTTGACTTCGTCATCGTAGGACAATTCCTCGACTTGGACCTCACCGGCCGCCGCAAAATCTACGGGTTCGGCAGAGAGGCCAGCGGCCCCCGGTGCCAACAACCCGGCCATGGGCAACAAACGTCCCGCGAGTACGGAGACGAGCACCGCCGCAGCGATGGCCATTCCAGCCATCCTCCACCGGCCATTGTTGGCGGGCGCGGCGGTCTGAACCACCACAGGTGGAGCGGTGACGCGGTCGGTCTTGCGCTGGACGCGGTCCATGACGGCCTGCTCGACGGCCACGGTGCCGGCGCGGTCGCGCACAGCCTCGGCCACAACGCCCTCTTCCCATCCAGGCACGGCTTCGGGATGTTCGATGCCGATGCGCGGGGCCACAGCCGCCCAGATGTAGGGTGTTTCGCCTGCGCCTTCGGTGACTGCATGGCGAAGATTGCGCCCGGCCTCGGCGAAGGCGGACAGCTCGACACTGGCAAGGCCGTCGGTCATCAGACGCCGAGCGGCGATGCGGTGCGCGACCGGCGAGAGCTCGCCGTCGAAGAGTCCGCTGACCCATCCGGGCTCGAAGGCCTGGCCCATGGTGGACCACACATCGACCTCGGGGGCTTCGGAGCGGACGGCTGCGGCCACATCGACCGTGGTGTCGGGTGCGAGCGCGGCAACCAGGTCCACATCGCCCGCTTCGAATCGCACGGCCGAGGCCACGGCAATGGGGCTTGGAACAATGAGGTGGGCCACGTCGATCTCGCCCGCTTCCGAGCGAATCGCAGCAGCGACAGGCCAGAGCACGGCACCGAGGGGGGCCACAACCGAGGCCGCCACATCGACGTCGCCGGCTTCGTTTTGCAAGGCGGGAGCCAAGGGGGCTGCGAGCGCGCCCAGGCGGGTGCTCACGTCGACCGCCACATCGACGTCTCCGGCGCTGTCGAGCACCGCAGCGGCCACGTCCATGGGGCGCACACCCAAGCGGTGCAGGATGCTCAGGCTCAGGTCCGGCTCACCGGCCAAGGCGCGCACGGCGTCGGCCACCGGCACAACCCCCTCGGCCTCTTGGGCGGCGAGGTCCTGCGCGGTGATGGGTAGGGCGTCTGGCTGGGTCGCATCGGCCATCAGCTCCGCGAAGGAGAGCGGTGCGTGCTCGACCGCGGGTACATCGGAGTCCGCAGCCTCGGAGCGAACGGCCGCTCCAAGAAGACCGGCGAAGAGACCATCGTCGAGTCCGAGCACGCCGAGCAGGGCCGAAGCCGCCACATCGGGCTCGTCATCGTCGAGGCCGCACTCTCGTAGATCGGGGGGGAGGCGCTCGTCATAGAGGAGCAGCGCCTTGGCGCGCTCCACTACAGGAGCAGACCCATCGCCATCCGCGATCTGTCGCAGCAACCGGTCGAGCTCAGTCATGGTTGCGGTCTCCGAAGTGAGGGTTCGTGTCCATAGGACGCGTCAGCCTCGAAACCATTCAACCGGATCTGGCCGGAATCTTTCACGCTTCTGCCCGCTCGCCAGCCAGGAGCTTCTGCAACTTCTTCCGAGCGTAGTACAACCGCGACATGATGGTTCCTTCCGGCACTTCCATCACATCTGAAATTTCTTTGTAGGACAGGCCTTCCAGCTCGCGCAGCAAGATCACCTGCCGCTGGTCTTCGGGCAGCTCCTGCATGGCGTCCATGATGCGGGCGTAGAGCTGCTTGCGCTCTAGCGATTTGGACGGGCTGTCTTGGTGATGCTGCTCATCGATGGCGCCGGTGCCATCCCGCGAGGCCACGGTCTCGTCGAATTCGGTGGTTCCACGCCGCTTCTTTTTGCGTAGGTGGTCGATCGACAAATTCATAGCGATCCGGTAGATCCAGGTGTAGAAACTGGCTTCTAGTCGGAACCGATGCAGGTTGTCATAGGCCTTGACGAAGGCGTCTTGGGTGGTGTCCCGCGCATCTTCTTGATTGCGGAGCATGCCGTAGACCATCTGGTAGACGCGGGTCTGGTACTTCTCGACCAATCCCCGGTACGCGGTGGTGTCGCCTTCGCGAACCGCCATCACCATCTCGATGTCGGCCTCTCGGGACTCGGCCTTTGAAGTGGGGCTCATTCACGCTCTCCTGGGGCCTTGGCGTAACCCGCGACGGCGACGATGCCGTCCTTGGGCATCAACCGTGGGCCTCACGCCAATTCTCGCCGGTCGCGGCGTTAACTTCAAGGGGCACAGCCAAGTTGCTGCCCGCCCGCGCCATCTCTTCGATAACCAAGGTTTTGACCGAATCGATTTCTGCGTGTGGCACTTCGAGCAGCAGCTCATCGTGGACCTGGAGCAGAACGCGGGCCGCCAGTCCTTCGTCCCGAAGACGACGGTGCACGGCGATGAGCGCGATCTTCATGATGTCGGCAGCGGTCCCCTGAATGACCGTGTTCACCGCCTCACGTTCGGCGGCGGCCCGCAGGTTCCACTGCTTGCTGTGGATGGTGGGAAGCAGGCGACGGCGGCCGTGTAGTGTACGGACAAAGCCATCTTTTTTGGCCTGGGCGCGGGTGCTATTGATCCAGCCTTCCACCTCGGGCATGCGGCTGAAGTAGTCCTCCATGTACTGGCGAGCCTGATCCCGAGAGATGCCTTGGGTGGCGGCCAAGCCGAACGCGGTCTGCCCGTAGAGCAAGCCGTAATTCACGCCTTTGGCCGCACTTCGCAGGCCATCAGTCACGTCGTCTAGGGGCACGCCAAAGACCTCGCTGGCGGTGCGCCGGTGGATGTCGACGCCAGACTTGAACGCGTCCTGGAGGGCGGGAGAGCCGGTCACATGGGCCAGGATCCGCAGCTCGACCTGGCTGTAGTCGCAGGACAGGAAGGTGTGGCCCTCGGCGGGCACAAAGGCTTCGCGGATCCTGCGGCCCTCTTCCGTGCGGATGGGGATGTTCTGCAGGTTTGGGTCCACCGAGGACAGCCGGCCCGTGGCCGCCACCGCTTGGTTGAAGCTGGTGTGGATTCGCCCGTCCGTGGGGTGCACTTCCTTGGGCAACTTGAGCAGGTAGGTGGACAGGAGCTTGGTGAGCTCACGCCAACGCAAGATGGCGGCGGGAAGGTCCGGATCTCGCTGTCCCGACAACTTCTCCAGCACCGAGCTGTCCGTCGAAAACCCAGTCTTGGTCTTTTTACCCGGTTCAAAGCCCTGTTCTTCGAACAGGATCTTACGCAATTCCGGAACGGAGCCGATCTTGAATTCGCGACCGACGATGTCATAGCAGCGCTGCTGCGCTTCTTTTACCGATGCCTTCACCTGCTTGGCGTTCACACCCAGCACCGCTTCATCCAGCCCGATGCCCAACGTCTCTAGGTCCGCCAACACCGACAGCAGCGGCAGCTCCACGCGCTCATAGATCCAGCGCATGCCATCATCGAGGCCCGGAGCCAGCTTTTGGTGCACCTGGTACGCCACTTGTGCGTCCTCAGCCGCGTAGTGGGTCGCTTCGTCCAAGGGCACTTCGGCGAAGGTGCGGGTCTCCTTCTTGGACACCGCTTGGAAGCTGGTCATCTTGTGGTGCAGGTAGCGATCCGCCAGGGTTTCGAGCCCGTGGCTGCGCTCATGGGCGGCGAGCACATAGTCGAGCAACATGGTGTCGCCGGCGATGCCGCGCAGCTCCACGCCCGCACGCCGGCAGACCTTCAGATCATATTTCAGGTTGGAGCCCACCTTGCCCAACGAGGCGTCCTCCAAGAGAGGAGCGATGACGGGCTTGACCTGCTCCCACGTGAGCTGCGCTTCCCCGTCTTCGACCGCTGTGTGGGCAAAAGGCAGGTAGACCGCATCTTTGGACGACCAAGCGAAGGACATGCCCACGAGCTCGGCAACCAGCGGGTCCAGGGAGGTGGTCTCCGTGTCGAACCCGAAGGTGCCAGCCGCCCGAAGATCCGTGGCCAAGGCCTGGAGTTCCTCTTCGGTCGTAATGCTGCGGTACACCGAGGTGTCCACCAGCTTCTCGGTCCTCAAGATGCGGCGAGCGAGGCGGTTGAAGTTCCAGCGCTCGAACAAGGGCGTGAGGGCGTCGGACTGGATGCCACGAGGTTCGAGCGTCTCTAGGGTCTCGTCGAGCTCGACCTCGGTGTAGATCGTGGCGAGCTGCTTCGAGAGCACGATATCGTCGAAGTGGGCGCGAATGTTCTCGCCCCGCTTGCCCTTGATCTTGTCGGCGTTCTCCATGACGCCTTCGGCGCTACCGTATAGATCGAGCAGCTTGGCCGCCGTTTTGTCCCCGATGCCAGGCACGCCGGGGATGTTGTCCGACGAGTCGCCGGCGAGTCCGCGAAGGTCGGTGATGAGGTCCGGCCCCACCCCCATGCGCTCTTTCACTTCTTCCGCGCCATATTCCTTGTCTTTCATGAGGTCCAAGACGCGGACATTGTCATTGACGAGCTGGTAGAAGTCGCGGTCTCCGGTGACCAGCATCACCTGGAGGTCATCGCTGGCAAAACGCGTGGCGAGGGTGCCGAGCACGTCATCGGCCTCGTAGCCGGGAATGGTGATGGCCCGGAAGCCAAAGCCTTCGACCAGGGCGTCGAAGTGCGGCCATTGGGCGCGCAGATCTTCGGGCATGTCCGGCCGATGGCCTTTGTAGTCCGGGAAGATGTCATTGCGGAAAGGCTTGCCGCGGTCGAAGCTCACCACGCAGTAGTCCGGCTGATGCTGCTGCATCAGGTTGTGGAAGAGCTGAGCGAAGCCATATAGGGCATTCGTAGGTTCGCCGGAAGGATTGTGCATGGGAGGATGGGCGAAATAGGCTCGGAATGCCTGATTACTGCCTTCGGTCAACAACATGCGCTTCATGGAACGCCTCGGCGAGCGGGAGGCAGGGTAGCCGCCCGGTAGCGACT
>JBGCER010000579.1:0-9587 GCA_045106515.1 Myxococcota bacterium | reverse complement strand
AGAGCGGTCGACAGGGTCTCGGTAAGCTTGGAGTCTCCCTCTGCCGCGGCTGCGGCAAAGGCCCGTACGCATTCTTCGGGAGTGTCGTACATGCGGGACTACCAGTCGATCCCGTTGCGACGGAAGATCTCTTTTAGCTGTTTGTTCTCGGACCAGTTGATCTTGTCTTCCAGGCGACTGGCGCCGCCATCGACTTGGGCCACCACCGAGTGCAGTTGTCCACGGCCCTCTGCAAAGCGCAGCAAGGTCAAGATGCAATTCTCGTCGGCGTTCCCGCAGACGCCGTCGAGCATGGTGTCGATCCAGGAGGCGGTCATCTCGGCGCCGAGCGCGTCGTTGGGGAAGTCGTTGTAGCTTCCGGCGTTGACCTCGTCGCGGATTCGGTTGTCCGCGCCGAACAGGGCGTCGATGAGGCTGGGCTTCGAGCCGCTGAAGAAGTCCATGACCGAGGTGAGCCATGCTGGCAGGTGCGGGCGAATCAGCTCGGCGGCCAAGGTCACGGCTTCGATGACGTTCTCGACCGCGGTCACTAGGCCGTCCCAGCTGATGGCCCGGGTTGCGATCTTGTAGATGAGCACAAACACGAGCCCGACCGGGCCCGCGGTGATCAACGCGGTGAGCAGGTCGATGAGGATACCGAGCAGCTCGGCCACCGCCGCCAAGCCCTTGGCGAGGATGGTGACCTGGTCGATGCGCTCGGTGAGCTGGTCCATCTCGCTGCCGCCCTCGGAAGCGCGGTCCGCGCCGCTGCCTCCGGCGATGTCGGATCCGCTCTCAAGCTGCGGTCCGCCAGCGGCAGAAGTGGGCGTACCGAGAGACTCGGCTGGCATGGTCGGCGCTGACTTGTGCTCGACGGCCGGCGCAGCCTTGGACGAGCCTGCATCCCGCGGTGATGTTGGGCCATCCTCGGTTTTGGTGACGTCGCCAAAGGTGTAGGTGCTGCCCCATTCGACACTGAAGATCGTGCCCAAGTCCGCTTCGATGCTTTCGAAGGGGTGCTTGAAGGGATCGAGGCCCGTGAGCTGGGCCATGACGAATGGGATGGCCGCCAGGCTGACGCTCGGCTCGAGCTTCACGCCGATTCCCAGTTCGCCGGTGAATTGTCCGCCTTCACCCCGCAGGGAGCCGCCCACTTCGATGGTGAGTGGGGCATCGAGGCGCGCTTCTCCTTGCACACCGGCACCCACGCTGCCGACGCCTACGCTGATACCGAGGGTCAGGTAGGCCGCCACCATGGCATCGAGGTTCAAGCCCCAGTCCATGGCGAGTTCGGCCGTGAACGTAGGAACGGTGTTGCCCTCGCCGAGAGGGCGCCAGTTCTCGATTCCGATGGTGGTCGCCAAGTTGAGTGGCAACATGGCGAGGCCCATTCCACCCGACGCGCCAAAGCCTAGAACGATGGGGCCGTAGATGGGCACTTCGGTGTGCGGGAGCAGGTCCATGTTCATACGGAACAGGTCTTGGCCGGGAATGAGCTCCTGCTTGACCTCCATGGACGCGTTGATCACCGGGTCGAAGCTCTCGTCCATCTCGACGCCGACTGAGCCGCCGATCATCTCAGACAGCTGGTAGTCGGCAGTCCCCTTGACTCGGAACTTGCCGCCTTCCATGAGCTCGGCGTCGATCTTGCCGTCCATCTTCCGGCCCGTTCCCGGGTCGTTGAACAGGTTGAACTCGAGTGATCCCTTGCCGGTGTAGATGTCCGCGCCGTCTCGGTTCTCGTATCGAGCGGTGATCTCGCCCTTCATATTATTGAGCGCGGGCAGGGTGAAGCTGCCGGTGCCTTCGGCCCACTTCAGCTCATTATTCTCGACGCGGGCGCTACCGGTCAGGCTGTCGATGACCATGACGTTCTTGCCGAGCGGCTCCATGGGGCGCTCGAGGGTGGCCGAGCCTTCGACCCAGAGGATCTTGGACTTGACCGCGTCGAACTCGCCTTCGGCCTTGACCGAGAGCAGGAGGCCAGCCGCGTCGTGAACTTCGACTTCGAGCGTTCCACCAAGCTTTTCGAGCTTGGAGGCGACAACCTCGCCCTGTCCGCCGGATCCTTCCTTGAAGACCAGCTTGCCTGAGCCCAGGCTGTACTCCACGTCTCGGCCCAAGAAGACCTCGCCGGAACCGTCGAACTTGCCGGTCTCGGGCGCGTAGGTTCCGGAGGCTTCGCCGACGATCAGTGGCTTGGGATCGCCGTCTTTGACCATGAACGGAACAGAGCCGCCGACCTTGGTCAGCTTGTTCTTGTCCACGTAGGCTTCGGCTCCGAAGCTGTCCGACGGCTTGAGCCAGAAGCTGTAGCCTCCGTCGTCGCCGAAGAGCTTCTTTTCGCGGGTGACTTTGGCGCCGCCTCCGCCAGAGAAGGCCTTGGAGCCTACGTCGTAGGTGCCGTCGAACTTGACGTCGACGTACTCGCCCTTGCCATCGCGCAAGGACAGGTTGACGTTGCCGCCAAAGGTCTTGATGGCATTGTCTTGGATGGTGACTTGCGCGCCCGTTCCGGGCTCGACGAAGAGCTTTTCGCCAGCGAGCTCACCGAGCTGCTTCTCGCGCTTGACCTCCATCGATCCGCTGCCGGTGAAGCCGTCGCCGCCCTTGAGTTTGTAGTTGCCCTTGAGCGTGCCGAAGAGGAAGGCGCCGCCTTCGTCGTCGACGCGGACGTCGATCTGACCGCCGACTGAAACGAGTTCATCGGCGTCCAACTTGGCATTTCCGCCGCTGCCCTTCTCGACGAAGAACTTGTACTCGCCCTTGGTCCCCATCTCGATTTCGCGGAGCAGCTTGCCGCTGACCTCTCCGCTGGTGCCGCCCTCGCGCAACCATGAGCCTTCGAGTTCGCCGAGAGCGAACTCGCCCTTGTCGTCGCTCACGAGAAGCTTGACGCCGCCAGAGATCTTGTTGAGCTGGTTCTCGGTGACTTCGACCGTGGCCGAGGACTCGTTCACCAAGTCGATCTTGTAGGCCTTGTCGACCAGGGTCTTGTCTCGGCTGACCTTGGCGGTGCCGGTCACGCTGATGACCGACTCTTCGCCATCCGTCGCGTAGCTGCCGTTGGCCTTGGCCTTAATGAAGTGGCCGTCTGCATCGTCGACGCGGGCGCTGATGTCGCCCGTCATCTTGGTGAGGGCGCCATCTTCCAGGTCGGCCGAAGCCTTGCTGCCCGACTCGATGTAGTACTTGTTTCCATCTTCGCCGGCGCTGCCACCCAGATCTTGGAGTAGCTCGGCTTCACCGGACGCCGTGACCGTTGCGTCGGCGCCGTCGGCCAAGGTGTAGGTGGTGTTGAACTCGCCCTTAAGGGTAGGGACGCTGTCTTTGTTTACGCCCAGCTTGAGGGTGCCTGAGAGCTCGGTGAGTTCGTCGCTCTTGACGGTGGCGTTGCCGCCGGAGCCCTTCTGCAGGAAGACTTCCCACGGGTCGCGGTCGGCGATCTTCATATCGTCGAGGACCTTGATGTCCGCGGTGCCGCTGATGCCTGAGCCGGGCTCGTAGGTGGTGTCGGCGGTGAGCTTGATCTTGGGCACACCCTCGGCTTTGGCCTCGATGATGAACGTGCCCTTGGCGGAGGTCAGGCTGCTGTCGACGGCTTCGGCTTTGACCTCGGTGGGTGGGGTCAGGTGGTAGCTGAAGGTCGAGTCTTCGGCCCAGTCGATGGTCTCGACCAGCTTGACGCCCGCGCTGCCCGAGTACCCTTCGCTCTGGCCCAGGGTGTAGTTGCCGTGGATGTTGCCCTCGGCCATGAGCTTGGCGCCTTCTTTGAAGTCGACGTCCACGTTGACGTCGGCTTCCTGCATCTTGTTGTCGACCATATTGGCCATGACGCCGCTGTCTTTGCGGAGGTTGATACTCCAACCTTCGAGGCGACCATCTCCGGCGACGCCCTCTTTGAGGGGGTAGTCGCGGGTGAGCTTGAGCTCACCGTCGCCGGTGAACTTGTCTTCATCGACGAGCCACTCGCCCTTGAGGTGGCCCTCGGCGAGGGTGCCGCCTTCGGACTCGGCGACTTGGAAGTTCATGTCGCCGTCGAGCTTGGTGAGCTCGTTCTCTTCCAGATCTCCGCCAACTCCGGAGCCCGTGAGCACCTTGAGCGAGAACTTGGTGCCCGTCTCCGCCTCGTCGGCGGCTCCCTCGGACTTGCGTGGGAAGTCTAGGTCGCGGGCGGTCTTGAGATCGGCTCGACCGGAGACCTTGGGCTCTTCGCCGCTCAGGTCGATCTTGCCGCCGGTGACGGCGCCTTCGAGGAGTAGGCTCTTGTCCCAAATCTCGAACTTGCCTTCGACTCCCACCTCGGTGAGCTCGCTGGCTTGCACGATCACGTCGACGGTGGTGCCGGACATGATCTTGCCCTGGAGCTCGCCGCTTTCGGACTTGCCGACGATGTCCTGCATCAAGGTGAGCTTGCCCTCTGCGTCGAGCTTGCCGCCTTCTTCGCCGACCGTGTAGGTGGCCTTGTCGATGGTGCCGTCCAAGAAGAGCTCGGACTTGGCGTCGAAGTACTGGACGTGGGCATCAAAATCGAGCTGCTTGAGCTCGTTGTTTTCGATCTCGGCGTCGACCGAGGCATCTTGCAGCAAGGAGACCTTCGACCCATCTTTTCCGATGGGGACGATCAGGTCATCGACCAAGTTTCCGGAGATTTTGCCGGTGTACTGGTCGGTCTCACCGGCGATTTCGCCAACCGCTTCGCCCTTGATGGTGAACTTGGTCCCGACTTCGACGTCGGCCGTGTAGGGCACGTTGAGCTTGATGGTCTCGTAGTCCGAGTCCTTGACCTCGATGTCGACCTTTCCGCCTTCATTGAGGGTGAAGGTGCCAAAGGGCACTTCGACAGGCCACTCGGAGGTGACGGCTGCGCTAGCGTTGCCGCTGACTTTGTCGGTCTCGAAGCTGTAGGTGCCTTCCACCTTGCCTTCGACCTGGCCAGACGCTTCGTCGCCCTGCTGTTTGAGCAAGAACTGTACGTTCTCCAGCTCGGCGGTCTCGGGTGCGCTCTCGGCAAACGTAAGGTTGAGGGTGCTTTCTTCTTTGAGGAAGAGGGGGCCTTCTTCCCTTTCGGGCACGCCGTAGTCGGTGGTCAGCGCAAAGTTGCCCTTGCCTGCCCAGCCAGCGGCGCCTTCGCCGCCGGACTTCTCGAGGTGGACTTCGCCATCGCCAAGCATGCCAGTCTTGTCGTTGACCTCGAACTTGAGACCCGCGTTGATCTTGTCGACGTCGGAGTCTTTGAGCACAGCTTCGGCAGACGCGTCTTTGAGCACCTTGATGTGAGTGCCTGCCTCGTCGCCGAAGGTCAGGTCGCGCAGCAGGGTGACGGTGCCTGTGCCAGAGAACTTCTCGTCGGCGTAGACGTAGGACAGCTCTTCGCCGTCGACCTTGAACGTGGGCTGGTCTTCGTAGTCGACCGTGGCGGACAGAGCGCCCTTGATGCTTTCGAGCTTATTGGCTTTGACCTCGACCTTGGCGTCGAGGGAGTCGATGGTCACACCCATCTCTTCGAGGCGGAAGGCCTCGGTGAGGGTGATGGTGCCGTGGCCGTGCAAGGCTTCGTTGGGAACGCTGAGCTGGCCTTCAACCTTGCCTTCAAGATGTGGGGCCAGGACGGTCGCCTTGGCGTCGACCGTGTCCATGACGTTATTCTCGACCTTGACCGTGAGGCTGGAGTCGGTCAGCGTTACGTCGCCGCGCGTCAGATCCTGGATCTGGGTGAGCGTGCCGGTGGCATTCCACTGGCCGCCGCCCGGCAGGGAAAGGGGCATGGGCTCGGGCTTGCCCTCCAGGCTGCCGCTGTCCTCTTCGCTTTCGCCGCTGGACGCTTCTTGTTCTCCGCCGTCCGCGGAGGCGGTCTCGGCTCCCTCTTCTTCGCCCTCGGGTCCTTGGTCTCCTTGAGGCCTTGACGCGTCTCCGCCGGTTGGCGCGGCGTCTGTGCCACCCTGGGAGGGACCGGCGTCTTCGCCCTTGCCTTGGGCGCTGCCATCGAGGTCGGTGTCGACGCCGTCCGCGGACGTCTCGGTGTCATAGGTGGCTTCCAGCGTGCCTTCGACCCAGTCGCCGAAGCGCATGGTGACAGCGCCTTCCAGGTGCAGCTTGCTCTCGGCATAGGTGCCTTCGAGGCTGGCATGCGTGACTTTGACCTTCTCGCCGACGCTCATCTCTTTGGTGATCTGGGCCGTAACGGAGGCGGTCAGATCGCTATTGCTGAGGGTGACGGAGGCGACGGCTTCGAAGGAGTCGGCGATGCTGAGCGTCACGTCTTGGGCTTCGGCCGTGACGTTGAAGTCTTGGTCGACCTTGAGCTCTAGGCCGCCCTCGGTGACCAAGTCGCCAATCTTGAGATCGGCCTTGATGGAGCCTTCGGTGGGTATGCCGGACTCGTCGAGGGAGAGCTTGGCCGTGGTGAGGCGCAGGCCGGGCAGGGGCTCGTTGTTGATCGGGATTTCCACTTCCTTGGGAAGTTCGTCGATCCAGCGTTTGGCGTCGAGAATGAGCTCGATGCCGGCGATCAGGAAGGTGAGGGTCTCGGGGAGAGCGGTGCCTTCGTCCGCGCTCGCTCCACTGCCTTGGGCCTCTACGTTGGCTTCGCGGAGCGCGAGACCGGTATCTTCGACGTTGAGGTTGGTGGCCGTGACCTCGCCGCCCGTCAGCTCCGGGGCGAACGCGCCCGCGCCCAGGTTGAGGGCGAGGGTGTCGAGCTCGGACAGGCCAGTGTCGCCCACTGGACCATTCGATAGGCCCATGGCCAGAGAGACACGATCGGCGATGACCTCCGGCGAGGCGGGCTCGCCCCAAGACAGAGCTTGGGTGTCGACCGTTTGCAACGTACGAGCAGCATCTTCGCCGGCTTTGCTGGCTTCGCGCTCCAAGCTGTCCGACGGGCTGGAGACCTCGAGCTCGCCGCCCGTGGAGGGCAGTCGGCCCTCGGCGTGCTGCACCACGTGGGTGAGCTCGTGGGCGAGCAGGGCATCACCCTGGGTTGTGCCAGGAGCAAAGGCCCCTTCGGCGAAGAACACGTCGGCACCCAACGCAAAGGCGTGGGCGTCCAAGGCGTCGGCGGCTTGGGCGGCGGCGGAGTCGGTGTGCAGCACAGCGCCGCTCACGTCGTGGCCGAGAACCGCCGTTAGGCGAGATGCGAGGTCGGCGGAAATGGGCGTTCCGCGGCTCTTCTTAATGTGCTGCTGCGCGGAGCTCTTGTCCGCCTTTGCGACGCCAGAGGCGTCGCGCATGGCGGAGCCTTCTACGGCATCGTCGGCGTCTGACGGAGAGTCTGCAGGCGCGTCCGCAGTAAATCCGCCGAGGTCGATGGAGCCGGCTGCGGCGTCCAACGCGGATTCTAGCTCGGCATCAGCGTGGCCGGCTGCGTCGGTGGCCAGCTCTTCGGTGTGGGACGTGGAGACGTCGAGCTCTGTGTCTTCTTCGAAGTCCGTGGCCGATTCGGAGGCTTCTAGGGCTTGAGGCGCGGCTTCTTTGTCGGTGTTGCCCGTGGTTTCTGCGCGAAGCTGAGCGTCGACCTGCTGGAGCACGGACAGGATGTGAACTTCGTTGCCATAGGCTTCGCGTTCGAGGGGATCACTGGGGGAGCTGACCTTGTCTTGGTCGGAGCCAACGACCGGAATACGGCCTTCGTCGTGCTGTACGACGTGGGTGAGCTCGTGAGCCAAGAGGCGGTCGCCCTGGGTCGAGCCCAGCGCGAAGGTGCCCGTGCCGAAGAAGATGTCTGAGCCGATCGCAAAGGCGTAGGCTGAGATCGCTTCGGCGGCCTGGGCCGCTTTGGTGTCGGTGTGCAAGCGCACATGCCCGAAGTCATGCCCAAAGGCGCGTTCCATACGCGTCTTATGCAAGGCAGGGATCGGGTGGCCGCCGCCTAGGCGCAGGTCGGAGAGCACTTGGCCCGCTTCGGGCGAGATGGCGTCGCGAAGAGCGCGGGCCATGGCCGTGTTGGAGCCGAAACCTCCGGTCTCGATGCCCGCCATCGACGTGGCGACCTCGCCAGCGACGAGCCCGCCGAATCCGGCGACGTCGTTGCCAGCGATGGCATCGAGAAGGAGGCCATTTCCAAGAACGTCTTGGAAGTGACCTGTCGCGAGCGCGTCGGACGACAGCGGCAGGCTGTCGTGCAGCCCATGGCCGCCTTGGCCGGAATAGTCGGATGAACCGACATCGTTGCGCTGAACGACGGAAGATGAAGAGCCGCTCTCGGTCGAAGCATGCACGGATCGCTTTGGATCCGAACCTTGCGAGGAACGAGACGCTGCCCCAGGAGCCGGGGAACGAGACATGGGAAGGCCTCCCACAAAAAACAGATAAGAACAGAAGAGAGTGCGGAATGAATGTAGCAGATTGCAGCCTGCACCTCACCTAAACCGCCACGATTTTCCAAACCCAGATCAGCAGCCGCGCATGATCGGGTAGGCATGCGGATCATGACCCTGTTACCCGGCCCTGCCATGGAGGTCTGATGGACGCGCTGTACCCGATCGTGCTCACAATTCACTCTGTGATGCGCTGGTTTGTGCTGCTGGCAGGGGCTGCTGCGGTGGTTCAGTCGCTGGTGTCGTTGGTGTCTGGCGGCACCTTCCTCAAGCGACACAAGCTGTCCAACCTAGCCTTCATGATCTTTGTGGACTTGCATCTACTCTTGGGCTCGATCCTGTACTTTGTGCTTAGCCCCATCACGCGCGCTGCCTTCGCCGATTTTGGTGGCGCCATGAAAGAGGCGGCCATCCGATATTGGGCGGTCGAGCACATCACGGGCATGATCTTGGGCTTCATCCTGCTGCATGTGGCGTACTTCCTGGGTAAGCGCGCCAAGACGGACAAGGGCAAGTTCATCTGGGGCGGCATCGGCCTAGGCCTGGCCTTGCTCGTGATTATCGGCTCCATTCCTTGGCCGTTTATGGCAGCCGGTCGGCCGCTCTTCTAGGAGCGCGGGGCTGGGGCTGCGGCGGCGATGTTCGCTACTCCGCGGTAGGAATCGGCGTCTGGGAGCCCATCAGCCACTGCTTGCGGGTCTCCCGTGCCTCGATGCTGGCCGACGCGTTGACCCCGAGCGTGTAGCGGTTGTCACTCTTGGCCTCTGCGAGGGTGACCTTCGCCTCTCGAAGCAGACCCCGCCGGGCGATGGTGAGCGTCACTTCGGTATTGGGCTCGAATCGGCCGACCAGGTCCTCGAGGCCGCCTTCGGGCACGCGGTGCTGATCGATGGCGATGATCTCATCTCCGACGAGCAGGTCGGCGTTCCAAGCGGGCCCTCCCTCGATCACGCGCGGGACTCGCACAGTGCTGGTGCCGGAGGTCTCGGCTCCGAGCCACGCCTGTGGATCGGCCGCGGTGTCGGAGTCTTCTCCCATCGTGAGACCGAACACGCGAAGGGCGGTGGTGGTGTCGATGTCGGTGGTGCCTCGGACATAGTTGTCGAAGAAGTCGGCCAACCCACCCGGACCCAGGTTCGCGGCGTCTTCGCAGGCGGCTTGAAACTGCTGTGAGGTGAAGCCGGACTCGCGGCTATGCCGGCTGTACGCCAGGCGCATCGCGTCGTCCAATGTGGCATATCCACCGCTACGGTCTCGAAGTTCGGCGTCTAGGACCCATGCGACCGCCGC
>JBGCER010000578.1:0-2566 GCA_045106515.1 Myxococcota bacterium | reverse complement strand
ACCATGGCCACTGCGCCAGACCCCAGGGTTAAGCTCGCAAAATTGTTGCGGAACTCGTCGCTGCTGGTTCCGGGTTGGTCCAGCAGGCGCAGGGTGCGCTCCATGCCTTCGCGGGTGGTCTCCGCGGCAACCACGAGGCCGGTCTCGATGGCGCCCAGCTCGATAAGGTTCGCCACGCACACCACGCCGTTGAGGAAGCCCAAGCAGGCATTGGTGACGTCGTGGTTCATGCAGTTGGCGCCCAGGCCAAGGCGGCCCGCAACCAGCGTCGCGATGGCCGGCTCTAGGTACTCACGGGAGACGGAGCCATTGACCAGCGCTTGGATATCGGAGGGCGCTAGACCCGCTGCTGCGATGGCTCGCTCGCCCGCCAATGCCGCGGCGTGGGAGCCACGCACACCGGTGTCGAACCAACGACGTTCCCGAACGCCGGTGAGCTTTTCGATGGTGCCAGCGGGGAATCCGAGGCGGCCCATCAGCCCCTGCATCTTGGATTCCAAGTCCGTCGACGACACCACGTTCGGCGGCAGGACGTGGGCGATGGATTCGATATTGACGTGTTCGTAGAGCATGGGCCCAAGTCCGGTGGCAGACGGCCCATCGCACTAACCGGGACGGAGCGACTCGGCCCGAAGGGCCATTGGTCGCCCACGGGGTGATTGGATTGGTTACCCTCGGCGGCCAACGGTGTGGAGGTCGAGTGACCAAGCTCTCAAATGTGGCGGACCACCTGCGAACTCACGCGAAGCAGAGACCGGATCAGCCGGCCCTGATCGTGCCAGATGGGGAGCGGTGGACTTCGATTAGTTACCGCGAACTCAATGCCCGAGTAGACAGGTTTGCTCGCGGTTTTGAGCAGAAGGGACTGCGGCGAGGTGACCGGGTTCTCTTCCTTGTGAAGCCCGGAATCGAGTTCTATTCTGCTCTATTCGGCCTTTTTCGCATGGGGGCTATCCCGGTGTTGATGGACCCAGGCATGGGCCTCAAGAACCTGCTTCAGTGCATCGAGCAGGCCAAGCCGCGCGCCGTGTTGGCGCTCCCCGTGGTCCATGTGGTGCGACTACTGAAGCGAAAGTCGTTTCGGAGCGCCGACTTGTTCATCACGGCGGGAACCCGGTGGTTCTGGGGTGGGCACACGCTGGTGCAGTGCGAGGCCGAGGGCGATGAGCCCCACGTGGTCGAGGGCGCACGCTCTGCTGATGATGAAGGATTTATCGCCTTTACCTCCGGGTCGACGGGGCCGCCCAAGGGCGTCAGCTTCGTGCAGCGCATGTTCCTCGAACAGAGCCGGCTGATCGGGCACCAGTACGGAATCGCCGCGGGCTCCACGACCGTGGAGTGTTTTGCGGCGTTCGTGATCTTCGATCTGGCCATGGGGTTGACGGTTGTCATCCCTGATATGGACCTGTCCAAACCCGCGAAGGCAGATCCTGCGAACGTGGTGCGGGCCATCGAAGACCACAAGGCGACATCGGCCTTCGCGTCGCCCATCGTGTGGCAAAAGGTGTCCCGCTGGTGCCAGGACAAGGGCAAGACGCTGCCAGAACTCCGCACGGTATTGACGGCAGGAGCCCCGATTCCGGCGGGTCTACATCGTCGCTTCCGCGAGATCTTGGCCGATGGCGTCCAGCTGCACACGCCCTATGGCGCCACCGAGTCGCTGCCTGTGAGCACTATCGGCAGCGATGAGGTGCTGGCGGACACGTGGACTCGAACGTCAGAAGGGCACGGAACGTGCGTAGGCCACGCGTTCCCCGAGGTTCAGGTCGAGATCGTGCGGGTGAGCGAGGAGCCCTACGCAGAATGGAGTGATGACCTGCGCGTCGCGGATGGGGAAATCGGTGAGATCGCCGTTTTCGCCTCGATCGTGAGCCCCGAATACAAGGATCGCCCCGACGCGAACGCCCTGTCCAAGATTCGCCGAGATGGGCGTATTGGCCATCGAATGGGCGACCTGGGCTACCGGGATGATGCTGGGCGCCTTTGGTTCTGCGGCCGCAAGAGCCACGCCCTGTGGGTCGATCCCGCCGAAGTCACCGCCCCCGGGGTCCGGGCGGACGGCCTTCTCCCCGCTGTCCCGATCGAGGGCGTCTTTAACGAGCATCCAAGCGTCTTCCGCACCGCGGTGGTCGGCGTGGGAGCCAAGGGACACCAGCGTCCGGTGTTGGTGGTGGAGCTGGAGCAGGGGAAAGAGTGGTCGGGCGACCTCGGCGCGGAAATCATGGCTCTCGCCGACGGCTCTCAGTGGGCTGGAGTGGTTTCCCATGTTCTTCATAACCCTGGTTTTCCTGTCGATCCGCGGCACAATTCCAAGATTAAGCGGGGCGAGATCCTAGACTGGGTAGAGTCGCACTACCCGGATCTGGTTCCGGCTTAGCGGGAGGCAGCATGAACGCATTGGTGACTGGCGGAGGCGGCTTCTTGGGGCGTCGCCTCGTGGAACTTCTGCGCGCAGAAGGGCACACGGTTCGTTTCCTGGCTCGGAGCGCCTACCCGGAGGTCGAGGCCCTCGGTGCACAAGGTCTTCAGATCGACCTGCGCGACCGCCAGGCCCTCGGACCTGCGG
>JBGCER010000577.1:0-5268 GCA_045106515.1 Myxococcota bacterium | reverse complement strand
TTTCGACGATGGCCAGGACCAGGTCGAGCCATACAGCAGCCGGCACCACCACTTGGCCAGCGACCTTGTGATGGGCCAAGCGAGGGTCTGTGGGGTCCAAGGTCAGGCCGATCTCGACGGCGTCATCATCCAGTCGCACCTGCGTTGCGGGCCACGGGAGGTCCAATGTGTCTGGCGGTGAGTGCGTGGTGATGAGCGTGGTCCCGGGCAGGCCGATGCTGGCGGCGACTCGTTGCGCGCCCCGTTCCAAGGGCAGGGGCGTGACCCCACGGGCGCGCAGGGCCGCTTGTACGGCGTTGGAGCTGGCCATGCCGCGTTCAGACCACGCTGTGGACGCGATCGCCGAGTCTGCCAAGGCCTCAACCGCTGCGTTCGCGGCGGCATAGGCGAATTGGCCGGGCGAAGGAGCGTGGGCCGCCAGGCTGGAGAGGGCGCAGATGTGGGCGTCTGGACAGGCCCGGCGCAGCGCCGAGAGACCTTGGACCTTGGCCTCAAAAGTGTGCTCAACATCGTCGGGAGTCACGTGCTCCACGAGCCCATCGCGTAGGGCGCCCGCGCCGTGCAGCACCAGCGTAGCCTGGCTGCCAACCCCATCGAGGGCGCCTGGAACCGCGAGATCAACAACGCGATATTCTGCCTTGATCCCATCTTGTTGAAGTAGCGTCAGAGCCGCTTGTACCTGCGGATGCTCGGCGGGCGTTCGACCGATCAGGCACACCCGCTCCGGCGCGAGGGCCCTCAAGATCGGCACCACGATGCCACGAACGCCACCGGTGGCCAGCACCTTGGCATGTGGGGTGGGGGCCGGCCCAAGATGGTGGGCCCAACGCCGAATCTGCACTGCGTCGGGCAGAACCCGGATGACCTGGGCGTCGGGCCATTGGGCGAGGCCTTGGGCGCCGGGCTCGACGCGGGCCTCGGTAAAGGCGCGTGAGGCCTCAGCCGCCGCGATCCGAAGGGCGGCGGCTGAGGCTCGACCGGGGGCCGTATTGGGCACCCAAGCGACCCAGGGCGCGTCGGATTCAGGGGCAGATTGCGCAGCCAATAGCGCGCTTAACGTAGCTTGGAGAGGAGAGGTTTCGGTCGCCCCAGCCCAGCAGCTGCGCCCATTGTAGGTGGACCAACCGGGCGGCGGCGGCGCACAGCGGCTGGGGGTGGCCCGGCGCCACCGTGGGCGCAGCGCGTGGATGGGCGTGGGGCCATCCGGTGGGGCGGTCGCGCTTGTTGAGCGAGACACCAGGTCGACGAGCACGTCTACATTCACGGCGGATAGAGAGGCGAGATCCTCATCTTCAGCGTGAAGGTTAAGGCGTTCCTGTAAGAGTCCAAGGACCTCTAGCCGCTGGATGCTGTCTACGCCCAGGTCCCGCTGGAGGTCTTGTGCGGCCACGATGGTCGCGTCGTCGTAGCCGGTCACCTCGGCGATGGCGGCGATGACCTCGTCACGGGTGTCGCCGGTTGGCGAGGGCCGTTCCGGGGTGGGAGAACGCGCATGGCTCGCGCGGTCGGGAGCGGGGATCGGCTCCGCCTGCACAATGGGGTGGGCGGCGTGGGCGGCGGGGCCTACGGGCCGGCGGCTTGTGGGGCTGACCAGGTACACATCGGGGAGCTGGTGCATGAGTCCGGGGTGTCCCGCACACCACAGGGCCAGCGCGGCCCGGTGCACCCCGTGGGGGTCGATTCCGGGCTTGGGGTCGAGCGCTATGGCGTCGAGACCGGTGGCGCGGGCGTGGGCCGTGAGGGTCGCACCGGGGCCTACCTCGACAAATAGGGCATTAGACGCAGCTTTTTCGAGAGCCTTAACAAACTCTACAGGCGCGGTGAGGGCGTGAACCAAGCTCTGGCGCAGGGGAGAGTGATCCGCGCTCATCGCCGAGATCCACCGAGGGTGCGGCTCGTTCGGGATGGCGCTGAGGTGCTCGACGAGGGCCTGCGCAGCGGGCTGCATGGCGGGGCTGTGGAAGGGGTGTGCCACGGCGATGCGTACGGTGCGGAGCGGCCCGGATGCCTCGTGAGCGGCCTCGATGTCGGCGACCGCGCCGCTCAAGATGGTTGTTTTGTGGCTGTTCCGTGCGGCGACGGTCAAGGCGTGGCTGCGCGCGAGGGCAGAGGCTTCGGCTGGAGGTCCAACCACCGCGAGCATGGCGCCCTTGGCCCCTGCATGTAGGGCCTCACCTCGGGCTTGAACGGCTGGCGCCAACGGCTCGGCGCCGATGGCTCCTGCGAGCACGGCCGCTCCCCACTCGCCGAGGCTGTGGCCGATGGCCTGATCTACATGAATGTCGGCGTGTTCGAGCACGGCCGCCCACGCCGTGCTGACCGAGAAGAGGTGGGCGTGAAGGTGGCGGGTATCTGGCGTTAAAGGCGCAGACAGATCGGCAGAAAACTGCTCTTTCAGTCGCTCCAGTCGTTCGTGGCACGCCGGGAATCGACGCACAGACGCCAAGGCGCCGGGCCGTTGGGTGCCCTGTCCAGGCACCAGACCCACCAGGGGTCGAGGCGAGCCTTGCCCAAGCCAGAAGCGACGACCTAGGTCCGAGTCTTGGGCCTGTCCGCGGAGGTGGGCCGCGACCCGGACTCGAAGCGCAGCATCCTCTCCAAGCGTCAGCAGCGCAGCCCGGTACTCGCCCTGATCGGAGTCTGCGGCCGTGACTCTGCGCTCCTCGACGGCGAGCGCGAGGGCTTGCACGCTGTCTGCGGCAAAGAGCAAGGCGGTTGGCGAGGGGGTGAGCTTGGGGGCGGAGGCGGGATGCTCGGACGTCCATATTGCCTGTCGGGCCGGCACCAAGAAGGGCATGGACTCATTGATGAGCTGTTTGAGCGCTCGTGGGCGCGGCGCCGTGCTCGGAGGGGCTTCGATGACAATATGGGCGTTTGTCCCTCCGAATCCGAACGCGCTGACCCCGGCGCGGGCGATGCCGCCTTCGGGTCGGGTGGCGTGTCGCGGCAGCCTCAGGCCCGCGGCTTGGTCGATAGGATCGCCAGCGTGCAGCGTGGGCGGCACCACGCCGGTCGCGACGGTGAGCACGGCTCGGAGCAGACCTGCGGCTCCTGCTGCGCTCTTGAGGTGACCCACCGAACCTTTGGCGGTGCCCACCCAGGTGTTCGGGGCGAATACTTGGGATAGCACGGTCGCTTCGGTGCGATCTCCGAGGGTCGTTCCGGTGCCGTGTGCTTCCACATACGCGGCCGTCTGAGGGTCCAACCCGGCGTCCGCCCAGGCGGCCCGAACGGCCTGGAGCTGTCCATCGGGCAGCGGCGCGGTGAGCCCGCGGCCTCGCCCGTCCGACGCGGTGGCGACGCCGCGAATGACCGCCCAGATGGGGTCGCCGTCCGCCATGGCTTCGTCCAGGCGTTTGAGCGCGAAGACCGCGCCCCCTTCGCCCATAACGAAGCCGTCCGCGGCGCTCGAAAAGGGGCGAGATCCGCCGCTGCTCAGGGCGAGCGTCCTGGAGAATCCCACGTAGGTCTCCGGGGCCAGGTCCGTGTCGATGCCCCCGGTCAGCACGGCGTCCACCCGTCCCAAGCGCAGGGCATCCACGGCCTGGCCGACGGCGACCAACGAGGCCGCACAGGCCGCGTCGACGGTGTGGGTGCCGCCTCGCCAATCCAGCCAGGCCGCGACCCGCGCCGCAACCAAGTTGCCGAGTAAGCCCACCATGCTGTCTGGGCGGAGCGGGAGAAGATCACGGTCTAGGCGGGCTTCCAAAATCGGTTCGAGGGCCGCGCGGGCGTCCGCGTCCAGCTCCCCATCGGCCACCAGCGCATCTACCAGCTCGCGAAACCGCACGCGCAGCGCCATACGGCTGCTCCACTCGCCGCCCATGGCATTGCCGAGCACCACGGAGGCTCGCTCGGGCGGAGGCCCAGACTCGGCCCAGCCGGCATCGGTGAAGGCCTCGTCTGCCGCGAGCAGCGCGAGGCGCTGGGAGGGGTCTACCGTCGCCAATACGGTGGGTGGGATGCGGTATCTAAGGGAATCAAAGGCGATGGGTGCCACGAGGGCTGCGGCGATGCTCGCCGAGTAGGCCGGTCCATCGGCCCCGGCCTTGGGGTCGTGGTAGCGGGCGGGATCCCACCGGCTGGCGGGGATCGGGCCGACGGCGTCGCAACCCCGTACCTGACTGCGCCAGAACTCCACCACATCCGCGCCGCCTGGCAGCGCGCAGCCCACGCCGACGATCGCGATAGGGGCTCCAGCGTGTACGCCTGCTTTGGCCCTCTTTCGGGGTCCGCGGCGCAGGGGCCGAACGACCTCGATGGGGGTCACCAGGACCGAAGGTTCGCCCGAGACCGGCACCGCTTCGCCCCAAGGGTCGGGGGCATCGAGCACGTTGCGGGCGCCGATAGTCAGCGCGTGAATGAGCTCGGCCACCGTCTGGGTGTTCCGAGTGACCATCGCGCCTTGACCGAGGGTAAAGGCGCCTTCTTGGCGCTGGCGAGGCACGGGGACCGGCTGGTAGCGCCCGGCGGGCGTCTGTCCATCCCAGTCTGCCGAGCGCTCGATGCCTTTGGCAGCCACGCGCGTGCGGCCCACATTCTGGGTCTCCATCCGTAGGCGCCGCTCCATGAGGCTCAGGCCCTGGGTCAGCCACTGTTGCTCCAGAGCGACGGCGCTATCGGTGAAGGCGTTGGGTGCACAGCGCAGAGGCAGGCCCACGGTCGATCCCACCAAGACGGTGTCGGTGGTGCGTAAGGTCTGGTCGCGGCAGGTCTGAGTGAGCTGGTCTGAGATCTCGGATGTGGCGAAGAAGGCGGTTCCCACCTGAAAGGCGACCCGTACACCTGCGGCGTGAGCCGGCGCCGCGAGGGCCGCAGCAAAGGCCGCGCTGATGGCGTCGCCAATGCCTCCGGCGAGCACCACCAGGGGTGTGGTGGCCCGACCGCGCGCGATGGCGTCGATGGCCGCTTCAAGGCCTCGTTCCCATAGCCAAGAGCTGGGTAGCGGCCCCACATGGCCGCCGGCTTCGTGTCCTTCGAGCACGACGGCGGGCACACCGGCGGACAGGGCGAGCCCAGCCAGCCGAGGGGAGGGGGTGTGCATCCAGGCGTCGAAGCCTTGTTGGGTCAGTTGGGTCGCGAGCGGAATCGAGCCCCCGGCGATGATCAGCGGTCGAGGGCCGTGGGCCTTGAGGTGCTGTAGATGCGCGTCGCGATGAGGTGCGACGTCAAAGGCGATAAGTCCGGCCCCAACCGTGCCGCGCACGTGATCGGCTCGGTCGAGCACCCCGTCGGCTTGCTCTGGATCGAGGGCGCCCAACGCGACGA
>JBGCER010000576.1:0-2603 GCA_045106515.1 Myxococcota bacterium | reverse complement strand
GTTGGTGTCGGTGTCGTTGTCGGTCCCGTCGGTGAGACCCGAGTCGAGTTGCACCGACTCGCCGCCCTTGGCAATGTCAGCCCAGGTGAAGGTCACGTCGAGTGAGACCGCATTGCCCAGGTCGTCGTCATATCCGACTTCCAGGTTCTCCTTGCCGCTATTGCCCAGCGCCATGGCCCCGCCGTAGTGAATCAGCGGCGTGACCGCGCCGGCCAAATCGTAGCAGAGCGATGCGCTGTTCGACGCGTCCCAGTCCGAAGCCGCGCCCTTGGCGACGACGCCATAGGCGCCCGCCTTGAGAATCGCCGTCCCGCTCAGCAGGAAGGTCTCAACGCTGCCGCTCGATGCCGTATTGGTCACGCGCATCCGGTCCAGATCGATGTCGTTGGCGCTCGTGTTCAAGACCTCGAACCACTCGCACTTGTTCTCGTCGTGGTTGGTATCGTAGAGGAGCTCGGTGATGACCAGGTCGCCTACGGCCACCTTGGTCCACGGGTTCTCGATCGTATTGTCGGTCCACTCGCCGAAGTCGGCGGCGTCACGGGGAAGAATCCGCCAGCTACCTTCGTAGTGAACCACTCCCGTCACCGAGCCGAACGTGTCGGTCTCGCCGAGGGTCTTGTAGGCCTCGTCGTCCAGGAACTCCCACAGGCGGGTGTTCAACTCGACCGTGGCGCCACCTGCATCGGCGACGTTGATTCCGAAGCGCAGCTCTTCGCTGACTTCCACATCTTCGATGGTGACGAGCATGCCTTCGAGGGGCTCGGCCTTGGCTGGGTCGGCGAAGTCCGCGACGCTCACGACGACCGCGTCTGGCACGGTGCCATCACCCGTCACAACCACTTCGCCCGCAGCGCCCAAGTCCACCTGAATCTGGCTGACCGAAGACTCCCAAACGTCGTCGCGGCCTTGGTACTCACCGTAGACTCCAGCAATATCGACGACCTTGCCGGGAGCCAAGTCGGTGATCTGGTCGTTGAGCCCGATGCCAAAGACATAGATGCCAGTGTTCGGCGCGCTGCCTTCTTCCTGCACGAAGAAGCCATTGCCATTGACGAAAAGGCCGGTGACCACAACACTGTCGACGTCGACAGCCTCGCCCTCGGTGAAGGCGCCGGTCTGGACGTCATCGACGGTGTCGTCGGTGTCGGTGTCGGTGTCGGTGTCGGTGTCGGTGTCGGTGTCCGTATCGGTGTCCGTATCGGTGTCCGTGTCCGTGTCCGTATCGGTGTCCGTATCCGTATCGGTGTCAGAGTCCGTGTCCGTGTCCGTGTCTGTGTCCGTGTCCGTGTCCGTGTCGGCCACGCTGCCAGTATCGGTGTCGGTGTCGTCATTACAGGCGACGGCAGCACCAAGTGCGAGAATAGAGATCCAAGTGGTCAGGCGCATGATTTCCTCCTCAAGGGTGTGCATGCTAGCCCACCCAGCGACCGAGGCCCGCGACGACAAGGTGACGACCCGACAACAGCGGGGCACACAGGTTGTGGCGGAAACGCGCTGTTTCCATCCTGGGCGGTTGTCACGCGGCGCCCTGAAATCCATTACACCGCAACCCCCACATGGAGCCCAAATGCGCACCCTGACCCTAATCGCCGCTGCTCTCACCCTGTCCGCTTGCGTCGCTGACGTCGGAAAAGACAAGGTCAAGGCCGATGTTCAAGACATCAAGCCAGAGACCACGCACTCGGATGCAGCCGCCCCCGCCCCCGCCCCCGCCGCTGGAACCGCTCTCAAGGTCGATGTGGCCAACTCCCACATCAACGCCTTGGGCGCCAAAGTCACCGCCACACACCCGATCATGTGGAAGGGCTTCGAGGGCCAAGTCATGATGGACGGCGAGACGTTCACCGGCGTTTCCTTCACCGTCGACATGGCCACCATGGAAGCGGACGTGCCCAAGTTGACCGAGCACCTGAAGGCTCCGGACTTCTTCGACGTGGCCGCGCACCCCACCGCGACCTTCAAGAGCACCGAGGTCAAGGCCGGCTCTGACAAGGGCGAAGGCTACACCCACACCGTCGTCGGCGAGTTCATGGTCCACGGCATGACCAAGCAGCTCACCTTCCCCGCCAAGGTCGCCATCACCCCCGAGGCGGTCAAGGCCGAGACCGAGTTTGTCATCGACCGTACCTGGTTCGGCGTCACCTACGCAGGCCGCGCCGACGACCTCATCCAGAACAACGTGAAGATGAACATCGACCTAAGCGCTCCGCGCGGCTGATCCCTGCACGCTCATCGGCTACCCGGTGAGCATGGCAGCGCCCTCATCGACCTCCATCACCCTCGCTGGCATCTTGGCCATCTTGCTCGGACTTTGGTCCGGGTGTGGGGGCACGTTTTCGGCGTTGGGCTCGCTTAGCGCCACGGGCGAAGTGCCGGACAGTCCGCTCTTTTCATCGGCTCAACTCCGAGCGGTCGAGGGGTTCGTGCAGGCCGCGTTGATGTGGGAGCCCGTCAACGGGGGTCTCGCCGCCCTGGCGGCCCTAAGCGGCTTCTTCCTCCTCGTCGCAGGGGTCAACCTCGTGCTTCGGGCGCCCAATTACGGGCTGGTCGGGCGCATCGCCTTTATGGTCGCGCTCGTGGTTGACGGGCTGGCCCTGGTG
>JBGCER010000575.1:0-18589 GCA_045106515.1 Myxococcota bacterium | reverse complement strand
GCGGGTTCCGAGCTGACGTAGGGTTGACACCGCCGGAGGCCCCCATGGAACTCATGCTTCCGGAGGAAAAACCGATCTCCAGGGCGCATGCAACTCCCCACGCCATTCGCCAGATACCAAGAGGTACTCTCCACGCGTTTGGACCGCTTCACAGAGCGGTACATAGAGGACACCAACCACCAAAGAGTAGCGACGGCCATTGTTTTTGGCGTCATTTCAGCCGTGCTGGTCGGACCCATGGCCTGCGCCAACGTGGCCGCCGGCGAGTGGTTTGTGGGGGTGGTGCTATTCGGCCTATGCGCGGCGTTCCTTGTGGCGTGCACCCTGTACTACAACGGACTCAAGACGGTGGGCTCCCACATCGCCATCTTGGTCTGTACGTTGGGCATCGAAACGGTGAGCCTGGCCAAAGGAGGCCTCGCCGGGTCGCCGGTTGCGTGGGTCATTCCAACGCTCCTGGTCGCCATGTGGATCCTGCCGCTCGCCCACACCGCAGTGTGGGTCGCGATCTGGTCCGCGATCCGCGTGGCGAGCGCCATCTTCTGGGTTCCTGAAGGGTACAGCTCCGAGCTTCTTGGACCTCCGTGGCTGTACGCGGGTTCGACGATCGCTGCCATGCTGAGTGTCTTTGTGCTCTCGGCAATGTTCCAGATCACAATGAGCCGTACCCAACGCTTCATCCGCGCCCGAGCGGCGGAAGCGACCGCGGCCTCGGCAGCCAAGAGCGCATTCCTCGCCAATATGAGCCATGAGATCCGCACCCCGCTAAACGGGGTGTTGGGACTCACAGATGTGTTGCTGGTCGGAGATGCGACACCCGCCGAGCAGCTCCACATGTTGCAGACGATTCAGCGTTCAGGGCGAACCCTCAAGGCGATCTTGGATGATGTGCTGGACCTGTCTCGCATCGAGGCGGGGGCGATGGGTATCGAGACCGCCGTCATCGACACCCAAGAGCTGCTTCAAGACGTTCAAAGCCTGTTCGCCGAGGCTGCCCAAGCCAAAGGCCTCGTGCTGAGCCGCCAGTTGGATGGCACGGTCCCGCCGTCAGTGATGGGAGATCCTCTTCGAACCCAACAAATTCTTCAGAACCTTGTGGGAAACGCCATCAAGTTTACCCACACCGGCTCGGTCGTTCTGACGTGCACTATCGATGCATCACACCTGATCTTCCGGGTGAGCGACACGGGCGTAGGGATCAATCCAGACCGCCTAAAAGAGGTCTTCGGTGCGTTTCAGCAGGAGGACTCGTCCACCACCCGGCGGTACGGAGGCAGCGGGCTCGGATTGGCGATCAGCCGCCAACTCGCGGAGCTGATGCACGGCACCCTGACCCTTCAACGCAGGCCGAACGGCGGCACCCACGCCACCTTGACGCTGCCCTTGGTCGAGGCCCCGTTCGACAGCATTCTGGACATCACAACCACCCCCAGCGACACCGCCCCGGGCCGAATTTGGGTCGCCGAGGACAATGCCGTGAATCAGATGGTCATCCAGTCGATGCTCCGCCAACTGGGGCATGAGGTGCACGTCGTACCCAATGGCCAGGCGCTGCTCGACGACCTCACTTGCCAAGAGTGGCCCGATCTGGTGCTGATGGACTGCCACATGCCAGTCATGGACGGGTTCGACGCGGCAGAAGCGGTGCGTCAATTGAGCCATGCCCGTGCCGCCACCCTCCCGATCGTCGCGCTGACCGCCAGCGTCATGGACGACGATCGCCGACGATGCCTGGCGGCCGGGATGAACGCCATCCTGACCAAGCCGGTGGAGTCCGAGGTTCTGCAGCGCACGCTGGAACGCCACATCGCCAAGGCGCGACTGCACGCCGCATGAGGCGGTAGAGATCTGGCTACGCCATGAGCATCACCGACCTAGAGCCGCTCGATCCCTGTCGCTGGGTCCACCTTGACGATCCAGATGTCGGCCCACCGAAGGACCTCGCCCGTGACACGAACGGGCTCGGCCACGTAGGGCAAAATGGACTCGCGCACGTCGTTGCCGGCGCTGTCCATCAGCAGGTAGCGACGGGTCTCGTTCCGCTCGTTTCGAGTCACCAATACGGGCGGGATCCCCCCGGAAATACAGAGCTGCGCGCACGCCCGATGAGCGCGGCCTCCACCGGGTCGCATCCGCCCATGCCAGCACTTGGAGTCCGTGACTTCGCCGCGCAGCTCCAAAGTGCCCAGGGATTCCCGCTGATACGCCTCTAGGCGGGCCGCTACGTCGGGCGCGAGGGTCACCGCCTTGGGCTTGCCTCGCAGCTCCAAAAAGAGCCCACCATCGCGTTCGAGCAGCAGGCCCTTGACCTCTACGGGCTTGGGCTCGGCCAAGCGCACGCCGGAGCCCCGCTTGCCGGTCTTGGACAAAAGTACAGTGCGCACGCGGTCTTCATCCGGGTCGACCATCAAGAGCACGCCGTAGGGATCGGCCGATAGCAGGCCGCGCAGCCGAACCCCGTTGACCTCGGCTTCGGCGCCGGGCGCAGGCTCGGTCTGGGAGTAGGCCGCCAAGGCCGCAGACCCGCCCATGATGAGCACCAACCCCACCGCGGCTAAGATTGCAAAGACACGTTGGCGGCCGGACATGGGCAAGTAGCCCACAAAGAAGTCATCGTGCTTGGATGTCATGACGCACCCCCCGTCGCCAACATCACGGGTTCGACGGCGGTGCCCGCCGGCTGTGGTGTGGGGTCGACCAACACCGCGCCATCCGAGCTCAGCGCCACGCGATACGTGGGTAGCTTCTCGGTAAAGGGCGGCGGAGAGCAACCGTTGTCCGGGAGATATTGCCACCCGTGCCAAGGGCAAGTCAGGCACCCGTCGATGACCCGACCCTCGGAGAGCGGCCCGCCTTGATGTGCGCAGACGCCATGCATGGCGCTAATCTTATCGCCGTGCCGAACCAGAGCTACAACCTCGCCTTTAGGCGTGTTGACCGGCACGGGGTGACCGTCGAGCAGCTCGGTGGCGAGGGGGCCCGCGACCCACCGATGCCCATCGTGGTCCACCAGTCGAATGCCGCGCCGGTCCAGCGACCATCCCTTGAGCGCCGACAGGACGTGAAGGCCGCCCACGAGCCCAACGGAAGCCACCACCGAGCCCACGGCGAGCGGGCTGGACTCGCGCTGGAGCGCCCCGAGCACCACGTGACCCACCACCAACACATACCCGACGTACACCCCCATATGCAGCCACTTCCACACCGCGGGACCGAGGGCGGCTTGCCAGAAGTCGTGGCTCGTCGCCGCCATGACCGCGAAAATGGCCAAGGCCACCATGCCCAATACCGGGAAGGGCACCGAGCTCGCCGTCCACGTCACATCCCAGGTGAAAATCGACTGGGTCGTCTCTAAATTGCCGTACCGATGGTAATAGTCGAGGACCTTCCACGCGTGATAGACCACGACCCCGACGAAGATCACGCCAAAGTGGCGTCGGTTCCATACCAATGGCAAGAAGCGTCGATCGAGCCGAGCCAGCGGTCCAAGGCTCAAGATCAACGTGAGCAGCACGAATCCGCAGGTACCAAAGGTGCGCATCTCCAAGATCCGCGGCGTCACCGCCTGAGGCCCTGTGAGCACCGCATTGGTGATGGCGGGAAAGGCAAAAATATAAGTCACAATGCCGATAATCAGCACAGCGTCATAGAATAGTTTTCGCAGGCTGATCTGGACTGGGACGTAGCCGTGACTCATGGCGTCACCGCGCTGGCCGGCGGGTCGGGCTGAACCAAGTCTGGGCCCGCGAAGATGCCCCAGAGCACAAAGCCCACCAGAGCTGGAGCCATGATCAGCCACACGACGCGGTGTGTGACCCGCTGCGCCTTATTCATGCGGCACCTCGCACGCGCCCGATCAGCGCCTTCGCCCACACCGCCAACACCAGGGGCCAGACCACGGCGGCCCCGGGAATGATCCACAAGCGGAACAAGATGCGGCCGATGCCCCAGCCGCGGGCGCCATCCGCCACCATACCGACGCCGATAATGGCGAAAGGAACAGAAATAATGAGCCCGACAAGGCCATAGAGCTGAAGCACCAAGAGGATAGTATCCGCGGTCATGCGCGCTCACTCCCACATCGCGCCCACCCTGACACATTGGGGCCCGATCCGGTCGTCAACTTCAGCGAAAAGGCGGGTGTCTGTAGCGTGGGCCCGCGCCTATCAGCCCTCAAAGATGAAGTGGTTCGCCGTAAAGCCCATAAAGACATGCTCGATGCTCTCGACCGTGGCGTGAGGCGCGGCCGCAGCGCACACCAATAGCGGCACGAGGTGCTCGGGACGGGGGTGGCACACCGAAAGGTGCGGACCTTCATCCCACCGCTCGAAGGCGGCGGGACCTTCTGCAGCGAGCCCCTGCAAGTGGTCGCTAAAGGCCTTTGCCTGAGCCGGGGCGCAGCGGCCGTGGATCGTGTTGCCCGATCCAACCAAGAGCACGCCTTCATCTCGCAGGGGGGCCAAGGCCCGACCCAACGCCAGGTGGTCTTCGGTCAACCCGGACCGGTAGGACGCGGGACCCCGCAAAGACACCGAGATGACGGGAAGCGTCGGCCGCTTCAACGAGACGCCTAGACCGATCATGGGCACAAAGAGGCCGTGGTCGCGCCCCCGCCCCAGCTGGGACCGAGCCGGGATCCCCACCCCGTCCAGCAGCTGGAGGACCCGCCTGCCAATCCCGGGTGAACCCGGGTTATCCATGGAATATTGGTAGGTTTCAGGTGGGAAACCGCCATAATCGAACAGCAACTCCGGCTGCTCGTCCATCATGACGTCCACCGCCGCGTCGGCGCTCTCATGGTGGGCAGACAGCACGACCAGCGCCCGCACCGCCGGATCGTGCATCACGGACCACATCGGGGTTCCGGGGGTCCACGTGCGGGTCAGCCCATGGTGGTGGGGGTGGTTGAGCAGCGGAAAGGGACCGGCGCCATGACCGACAAAGACTGTGGGCAGCATGAAGGTGCTCCTAGGCTGGGGGGAGTGAGCGTCAGCCCGCGGCGGGGTGGCACCCGAGACAGCCAAAGCCCTCGCCCGTCTCCTGATTAAACGGCTCCATATCCAGGAGCTCCGTCATGTCAGGCACGACCTCGTTCATCATGAAGTCCGCACCGGGCCCCGTCGGGAAGTTGGCGAAGTCGATGGGAAAGAGGCTGTCGCTGGGCATGGAGAAGGTGCCATCCGTGGCGCCGGCACCATGACACGTGGCGCAGGTGATGGTCTCGAAGCGCGTCGAATCATATTCCGCGAAGATCGTCTGCATCGCCGGCATGACGTCCGTGGCCATATAGGTCTGGCGCTGCGTGAAATCCATCTCCTGCCAGGTCTGGGCCACCGTGTCGGTGTCGGTGTCCGACTCGTCGGTGTCATCGCCAGTGCAGCCCAGCAGGGCAACCAATGGAAGGATGACGAGGAACTTATTCATGGGGTACCACTCAAAGGCTGTGGGTCTGGGGAATGTCGTAGAAAAGGCAGAGGCCTACCGAGACGCGATGGGCGCACCCATCAAGCGTCCCCACGCGACGAAGGCGGCCATCAGGCCCAGAATCACGGGCGCCACGATGGGACCGAACTCGGCATTCATGGCGTGCTCTCCGGCAGCGGCGATCATGGTCACCACAAGGCCGATGGCAGCGGCGGGGGTCAAGACAGGCAAGATCCGCAAGGCGGCGGGCAAGATCAGACCGACACCGCCGAGCACTTCGACGAACCCGGTGAACTTGACGAACCAGAAGGGCGCGCGACCCGCCAAGGCGATGCCATTGGCGGCTAATTCTTCGAGGGGCATCGCGAGCTTCATTCCGCCGGCAGCGATGAATGAGAAAGCAAGCAATAGCTGAACAATCCAGAGGCCATAGTGGAGCAGCTTGCTGCGGGGCTTGGGGTCTTCAGACATGGGAATTCTCCGTTTGGGCACCGCCAGCGTATTACGTAGCGGACACGCGACGGGGGAGCGATTTTGGAACCCTTCGTTGCGCAGGAGCAACGATGTCCATCGAAGCCGTCGCTACCTTTGTCGAAGCCGCTGAGAAAGGCTCCATGGCCGCCGCCAGCCGGGCCCTTGGGCTCCCCACATCGACGGTCAGCCGACGCATTCACCGTCTCGAGGAGGAGCTGGGGGTCCAGCTGGTCGAGTCCAACGCCCGGCTCTTCCGCCTGACTGAGGCCGGCGATGCGCTGCTTCGCCGGTCCGCAGCCGCCGTTCGAGACCTGCGAGAGGCGATGCATGCCCTCCGGGATGGTGGCAATCCCGTCCGCGGCCAGCTTCGGATCACCGCCCCCCAAGACCTGGGCTCCGCCGACGTCATGGCGCAACTCTTCGCCAAGTTTCGGGCGGACAACCCCCATGTCGAGCTGTTGATCGACCTGGGAGATCGCAAGGTGGATCTCGTGGCCGAAGGCGTGGACTTCGCCTTCCGCATCCACCAGGGACCGGTGCAGGGGCAGCGCTCCCTCATGTCGCGCCGGCTGCTCGCCATGCACGCCCGGCTCTTCGCCAGCCCGGCCTACGTCGAGCAACACGGGGCACCGGACACCGTCGAGGACTTGACAGAGCACGCCATGATCATGCCCACCTTCGGCGCGCCATGGACCCTCGAGCACGTGCAGTCCGGCGAAACCACCAGCATCACGATGGACGCCCCGGTGCAGTCCACGAGCCTGAGCTTCATCGGAGCCGCCGCCCGGGCCCATATGGGCATCGCGCCCATCCCCACCCTCATCGCCTCACCAGCGGTGGAGCGCGGAGACCTAGTTCAGGTTTTACCGGACTGGCAACTCAAGGGCGCCCGCCTCTCGCTGCTGTGGCCCGAGAGCCGACTCCCCTCCCCAAGGCGCCGCACGTTTTTGGACTTCACGGTGGCCCATACGGCCGGATGGACATCGTTCTAGTTCATGGGCGCTGATGGCGTTGATACAACCTGAAACAATACACAGCTGGTTTGGTCAGAGAGCGCTCCATACGCACCCCAAACCGCCCCGGAAGCCCCATGACGACCCAAGTCCACAAAGACTCCAGCCGAACCCTCATGTTCGCCGTGTGCCTCGTGCTCATCGGACTGTTGGGAACGACCATCGCCGGCCTGAGTTACTTCTTTGAATGGGGCTTTTGCGGCTACAGCATCGGCGGCGTATGCCTGCTTGCGGGCTTTGGCGGTCTTGGGTCCATGTTCGCGGGGGGCGGCGCTTGGAAGGCCGACTGCCCAAACTGTGGCAAAGAGGTGAAGTGGACTTCGGGTGACCCAACCTTCATCCAAGATAAGACGGTCTGCTGCACCCACTGCAAGACCTGGATGCACGGCAATGCGGAGTTCACGATCATCGAAGCTGGATATGTGCATCCGGAGCCGATCTTCCCCGCCACCGTTGGAGACTCTCTACGGTGGCCACCGGGATGCCCCACCTGTGGCGAGCCCACCACACGCACGGTGAAGGTCGAGGGTCGCAGCGCGCTCGGCAGCGCAGCGATCGCCCTTGGTGGCGGTGGCGTCCAGCGGGTGTGGGTCGTTCAAGCCCCCGCGTGCGCAGAGCACGATGACGGGGTGTGGGCGCTCCGCGAAGGCGAGACGGGGGACGAGCTGTGGTTCCGGAACTTCAGCTACCGCCAGGCCTTCGTCGACCTCAACCCACCCGAGGCCGAGGCTCAGCCGTAGACGACCGCCGCGACCGCCACGCCAGCCCCCACCAGCCAGACGGGCAAGAAGAAGAGGTGCCCCCCGCCCCCGGGCAGCACCATATTCATCGGCGTGGCCCCTTCTTCATCCCCGAACGACTGGGCCAATCGCCATAGTCCGTCGAGGGGAGCGGCCACGCCCATGGTGAGCACCACAAACCAGAAGGTAAAATCGAGTCCCATCAGGTGCAGCAGACCCGCGATGGCGGCCCCGATAGCAGCGCCCACAGCGACCTCAAGCATCGAGATCAGGTTGAAGATAATCACAGCTTCTCCTTGAACGATCGTGAGGTAATCCAAGCGCCCACGCGGCGATGCCCGCAGGCTGTTGCAGCATGTTTCAAACACAAAGAAGCCCACCAGGCGTGGCGGGCTTCAGCGCGGTTTAGGCGGGGGATGAGACGCAGTTTCGCCCCACCCCGTTTCCTAATCAATCCAGGATGAACGTCACTTTCATATTGATGCGGTACTCGACGATCTTGCCATCTTTAACCACGACCTTCTGGTCTTGAATCCACGCGCCGGACACGCCGCGAAGCGTCTTGCTGGCACGGGCCACGCCTTGCGCGAGGGCATCATCGAAGGACACGGCAGAGGAAGAAGTGAGCTCTGTGACTTTTGCGACGGACATGGCGTCTCCGGGGTCAGGGGTACCCGGATAGACTAGCAAATACGGGGAGCGTGTCCGTGGCTGAGCCATTCAAGGAGTACATCAACGAGGCGGCTGTGCGGCGTCTCGCAGACCAGCTGCAGGCGGGAACGCCAAGCTACGGCGGCGCGCCGACCCTTTTGGCCTGCGTGCCATCGCTGCACGCTCTAGAGCTAAAGGACCGGGTCATCACGGTGGCAGATGCCCTGCGCACGTCGCTGCCCACCGACTGGCCCCAGGCGCTCGACGTGTTGCTGCGCGCCTTGCCCGCTCCCCTGCCCTCGGCCCAAGGCGTCGGGGACGCCTTCTACCTCTGGCCGGTGCTGACCACCGTGGAGCGACACGGCTTGCCCCATCCCGAGGCCAGTCTAGAGGCCCTCAAGCGCATGACCCAGAGCTTCTCTGCGGAATTCGCCGTCCGACCCTTCCTGGTACAGCACCCGGAGCTCACCTGGGCCACCCTCTTGAAGTGGACCGGCGATCCCAACCTTCACGTGCGGCGCTGGTGCTCCGAGGGCACACGACCCAGACTGCCGTGGGGCGCCGTCCTTCGGGACTCGGTCGCAGACCCGAGTCGGGGTCTACAGCTCCTGGAGCGGCTGCGAGACGACCCGGATCGCTACGTCCAGCGCTCGGTGGCGAACCACCTCAATGACGTGAGCAAAGACCATCCCGACCGGGTGGTGCAAGTGGCACAGCGGTGGTGGAGCGACGGCTCGAAAGACCGCCGATGGACGGTTCGACACGGCCTCCGAACCCTGCTGAAGAAAGGGGACCGCGGGGCTCTCTCGGTCATTGGCTTCGGCGAGCCCCGCCTCGGCGCATGCCAGGTCAACGCCGACCCCACCACGGTCGCACTAGGCCAAAAAATACGCTTTGAAGCACGCGTTCTAAGCGATGCAACCCAGCCCCAAGCGCTGCAGGCGGAGTGGGTGGTGCACTACGTCAAAGCCAAGGGCACCCAGGCCCCAAAGGTCTTCCGGGGCCCCCGAACCGACCTCGATCCGGGCGAGTCCTGGTCCTTCGGCAAGACCCTGTCCTTCGCCCCCATCACCACCCGCCGCTACTACCCAGGCATACACCGGATCGAGGTCCAAGTGAACGGGACCGTCGTGTGCGGTGCCGAGTTCGACGTGGTCGATGGCTAGAGCGGAACGCCAAAGAGCAACACCGATAAGAGCGTGCCTATAACGCCGAAACATCCGAGTCCGCCGCAGCCCAAGAGCAACACCAAGACCACCACAGCCACCACCAAGGACCGGCCCGACCGGGACCGATCGGACGCTTGGGTCACAGGCTGTTTGCGCACTCCGACGCCGCCGGCCAACCGCACCAGGTCGGCCCCCTTGTGCACGCTCAACAGCGATTGCAACCGGCGACCCACCTCGCTCGCCCGAGTCAGCCGCTGCTCGGGCTCTTGGGCGGTGAGCTCGCGAACCAGATCGCGCACCTCGATCGGGTAGGCATCGCCAGGATCAAGGCAATCGATAGTTAGCTTTTGAGCGGCCTTTTCTGCTTGAGCCGCAACCCCCGACAGCTCGTTCTCAAAGCCGTGCCGACCGGTCAAGCAGCGATGGAGCACCACGCCAGCGGCGTACAGATCCCAGGACAGCGGGTCGGGCTCCGTGCCGCGGAACGCCTCGGGCGGCATGTAGGCGAGGGTGCCCACCACCATGCCCGCGGCGGTCAGGTCCGCATAGCCCTCGCCGCGCGCCACTCCGAAGTCCACGAGCTTGACCCATCCGTCCGACGTCAAGATCAGGTTGTCGGGCTTCAGGTCGCGGTGCCAGATCCCCCGCCCGTGAATGTAAGCCAGCGCCCCCACGAGCTGACGCACAATCTCGAGGCTGTCGGCGATCGAGAACGAGCCATAGCGTTTGAGCAGCGTGCCGACGGAGTCGCCCTGCACGTAGTCCATGGCCAAAAAGGCGGGATGCGTGCTGTAATCCAGCAATCCGGGCACGTTGGGGTGATCCAGGTCGACCAAGATCGCCGCCTCTCGCAGGAAGCGACGCGCTCGGTCGTCGGTGACCTCGCCCTTGATTTTCTTGAGCGCTGCCACCGTGCCGGGCTCATCGACCCGGTGTGCCTTCCAGACCTCGCCCATGGCGCCTTCGCCGAGCTTGGTCTCTAGCTCCCACTTGCCGATGTGCGACCCAGACTGCACGAGCGCTCCTGGGTCGCAGGGTATCAGGCCTCTACCAAATGATGCAGACGTCCTCGTCTGTGGGGTAGAGCGGCGCGCCCTGCTCGCACTCGAAGGCCTTGCCAAAAGCGGGCAGGTTCTTCACCGGTCCATTGACACGGAAGCGCGCGGGGCTGTGGGGGTCGCTGCGGACCTGGACCTTCTGGGCCTCGGGGGTGTAGATGCTGCACCAGCCCTGAGCGAAGGCCACAAAGAGCAGCTGCTCACCGGTCAGGCCCGCCACTTCGGGCTCGGCGCCGTTCTCTTCGACCCACGCCATGTAGGCGCGGTGAGACTGCTTGAGCCCGCCCAAGTCGGCGATGTTCTCGCCCAACGTGAGCTTGCCATTCACGAAGAGATCAGGTTGGACCTCATATCCATCGTATTGATCAACAATGCACTGGGCTCGCTCTTCGAAGCGCTCGGCGACCTCGGGGGCCCACCACTCGGTGAGCTCGCCCGTGGCGCTGAACTTACGCCCGGAGTCATCGAAGCCGTGGCTGACCTCGTGGGCCATGACCATGCCAATGCCACCGAAGTTCATAGCCTTGGGGAATTCCCGGCTGAAGAACGGCGGCTGGAGGATGCCCGCGGGGAAGGCGATCTCGTTGGCGAGCGGGTTGTAGTAGGCGTTGACCTGCTGCGGGCTCATGTACCAGATGTCTTTGTCGACCGGCTGACCAACTTGGTCGAGCCAATACTTGGACGTGAACTTCTTGGCCGCCTCGACATTGCCCCAGTGGTTGCCCTCTTCGATCGCCAATGGTCCGTAGTCCCGCCACTTATCGGGGTAGCCGATCTTATTGGTGATGGCCTGGCTCTTGCCCACCGCCACCTTTCGGGTGGCGTCGTCCATCCAGTCCAGGTCGTCCATGCCCTTCTCGAAAGCCCCTTCGATGCGGGTGATCATGTCGACGGCCACGGCCTTGCTATCGCCGGCGAAGGCGCGATCGACGTAGACCTTGCCCAGCACCTCGCCCATGGCCGATTCGGTGCGGCTGACGCACCGCTTCCACCGTGGACGCTGCTCTTGCTGGCCGCGGAGAGTCTTGCCATAGAACTCGAAATTCGCTTGGTCAAACGCCGAGGAAAGGTATGGGGCCGCACCGGAGAGCGCGTGGGCCGTCAGGTAGGCCTTGAGGGTGCCGACCGGGGTCTTCTTGAGCAGCGCGTCCATGCCGGTGAACACATCGGGGGTGTTCATGTTGATGGCGTCGATGTCGCCGTAGCCCTGCGTCTTGAAGTGGGCCTTCCAATCCAAGCTTGGAGTGAGCGCGTCGAGCTCTTTGAGGGCCATGGGGTGGTAGGTCTTGTCCGCGTCCCGCATCTCTTCGCGCTTCCAGTGCAGCGTCGCCATGGCCTCTTCGAACTCCACGACGGCGTCGGCGTTCTTCTTGGCGTCGGCTTCGGACTGGCCGGCCAGGACCATCAGCTTGGCCAGGTAGGCTCGGTAGCCCTGCTCGATCGCGGCGCTGTCCTCTTCGAGGTAGAACGTCCGGTCTGGTAGACCCAATCCACCCTGGGCCAAGCCGAGGCGATTGAAGGTCGGGTCCTTGTAGTCGGGCTCCACACCAGCGCCGTAGAACGGGCTGCCGCCCGCGAACTGCATATCCGCGGCGATAAGCCAGATTTCCGCAAGGTCTTTGGCGCCGTCAATGCGGGTAAGCAAGGCCTGCACCGGCTCGATGCCCTTGGCTTCGATGGCGGCTTCGTCCATGCAGGTCTGGTAGAAGCGGCCGACCTTCTGGCGATCTGCGTCTTCACCGGGGTTCTTCGCCGCCTCTTCCAAGATGCCGCGCAGCATCTTCTGGTTCGCGTCCGAGATCGTGGTGAAGCTACGGCTGATTCGAGTTTTATCTGCTGGAAGCTCCGTTTTTTCGACCCATCCGCCACAGGCATACTCGTAGAAGTCGACGCAGGGGTCCGCCTCAGCGTTTAGCGCCCCGGCCACGCCCGCCTCGATGGCCTTGAGCTTGGCGATCTCCGCGGCGTCTCCCACCGTTGGCGTCTCTGGCACAGCGGGTGCCTTATTGCAGCCGGCGGCGGCGAACTGAACAGCGAGGGCAAGAACGATGGCGTTGCGCATGGGGGCCTCCTCGGTCATGGGACCGGGACGGCAGGTAGCCGATGCGAGTTGGAACCGCAGCCTCGGCCCAAGCGAGCGTTGCCGCCACAAGATGTACCCCCAGTGTCAGCAGGGCGTCCCCCGGTGCGTTGGGGGTGCGGAGGTTGCGATCGAACTCCCGTTGACCATCGCCTATTGCGCCGTCGCCATCGCCCTAATTATGGTGGTCGGCGCGTGCCTTGTGGCCATTCTCGCGGGGTTCCGGCTGCTGACCGGAGGCCGCACGCTATCGGGCGGACTGGCCATCGGGAGCGGCCTCTTCTTGAGTAGCGCCACGGTGCTCATGCCCCTGGAGCTGTCGCTCTTCGCATCCCTGGACAACAACCGCCCGCCGCTCGATCTGCTGATGGACGTGGCCACCGAACCGTGGTTCTTGGTGGCGTGGGCCGTGCTCATGATCATGGCAGCCGTTCCCAACCTGCTGTTCGGTCTGGCCTTGTGGTTCGCTACACCCCGAGAAGCGATCGGCGCGCTGGGCTCGGACCACTCCTAGTAGTGCGGCGGCTTCTCGGCGTTCATATCCAAAGGTTCTTCCTGGAGTTGGCGCATTTCATCGCGGAGCGTGCCGAAGTCTTTGCGCATGTGCTCAATGCCGTCGGCCAGCTCGCGAACGACCTCGTCCAGGTCGGCCATCATCTTCTCTAGGTAGGCCATCTTGACCTCCAAGCCCTCGATGCGGTCCATCACCACCTCCAGGCCCGGGGCTATGACGAATCGCCCGTGCTGACACGGCGGCTGCGCACGAGATACACAGGTCCGCCTGTGGAGGGGCCCACGATGCCCATTGTAGAAACCCCAAAGACGACACTGATTCACGCCGGCCACACCGGCCAGGTTTTGGGCCTCGTGACCCGCGGCAAGAGGCGTGAGCCCGTGACCGAGGTGACGGAGTGGGACCTGTCTTCGGCGGCCGACCACGCGAGGTCGTCTAAGCGAGCCGTGACCCTCATCTCTAGTGAGCAAGTGCAGGCCGTGGCCGCGATCTTGGGGCGCGACGGGCTGGACTGGAAGCCTCTGCGGCGAAATGTGCTGCTGCAAGGCATCAATCCACTTTCTTTGATCGGCCGCACCTTCGCCATCGGCGATCAGGTGATCCTCAAAGGCACCCGCAGCTGCGACCCCTGCGAACGCATGGAAGAGATCGTAGGTACAAACGGCTACGCAGCCATGGTCGGCATGGGAGGCGTGTGCGCTTCCATCGTGCAGACCGGAATCATTCGCGTTGGAGATCGGGTTCGGGTGCTGGAGGGGTGACCTAGAGCCGCACGCCCAAGCTCAACTGAAGCTTGAACAGAGCCCCCGCGTTCTCCTCGCTGATGGACTCCCATCGCGGTGCGGCCCACGCTCCCAGGTTGGATACGAATTTGCCGGTGGCAAAGCCGCTTCCAAGTCCAACGGTTGGCTGAAGCCCCCGCACCCTCCACGCGGTCGCGTCGTAGTCCACGTCCAGTCGCTGCTGGGTGAGGCCCACGCCCACTTTGGCCCATGGCGTGAACCCATAGGGCAGGTCCACCGCGGCGGCAAAACGCAGCCCAGAACCCAAGACCGTAAAGGTGTCGATACACCCGTTCTCTTTGGGAACACACACCGCTTCATAGGTCTCGGGCTGCACATTCCCTGGGTTGTCGGCCGCTTGATCTTCCGTGGCCACAATGGCCGCTCGGGCTCGGGCATAGGACACATCGAGCTCACCACCGATGCGCACGGTGTCCGACACCTGGTAGGCCAGGTTCCCCTCAGCACCCAAGACCAACGCAGACGCACCGGCGACGGGAATCGGAGCTAGACCCTGCACACTCGCGCCCACTGATAGGTCGTCAAACGACTTTCGTAGACCCACAACCACCCGCGGCAGGACCGGGGAGAAGCTGGTATTCTCTTCTTTGCCCGCCAGGTTCGACCGAGGCGCGACCAGGGGAAAGGTGTCGAGCTGTACGCCAATCAGGAACCCGTCTTCGGGCAGCGTGATCGCCGAAACGCCGGTGTGCTGCTGCAGCGTAAAGGCTTGCTCCACCATGCTATTGGACAGGAACTTTCGGAACGTTCGATAGCAGCCATTTTCGTCGCTGATGCAGCCTTGGAACTCAGGCTCGCCTTCAACGAGCGTGACTTGGCTCTGCGCAAACGCGGTAAGACTCATCAGAACAAGCACGGGACCTCCATCTGCAACGCTGGATGCCACATCCGGGCGTCGGATGCACGCGGTTCCACTCACTTGCCCACCTGCCGCCGTACTCTCGGCCGCTACCGGAACTTCCCGCGCAGAGCTTCCGGCACCGACGCCCTGTGTGCCTTGGGGAGCCACACATTCCACGCCAAGCCGACCGCTCCCATGGCCCGAATGACCAGCCATGAGGCATCGAACGGCTGGCCCAAGCCGTGCCGGGCGCTGCGCGGGTATCGATGGTGGCTATTGTGGTAGCCCTCCCCCCACGTAAACAGCGCTAACCACGCCACGTTTCGCGAGGTGTCGTGATTGTCGTGGGCCTCAGCCCCCATGGCGGTCCAATGGCCCACCGAGTTCACCGCCCACGAGCCATTGGTCAGGGTCAAGTGCAGCAACCACAGCCACAGCACCCCCCACAGACCTCCCAGCGCCACGGCCAAACCCAGCTGCGCCAAGAAGAGGGCGGGCATGACGCCGGGCACATCCAGCGCTCGCATCAGCGGCTCTTTGTTGAGGTCTGGAGTCCCGTCACGCCAAATCGGGGGATTTCGTCCCATCAGTCGGCGCACATCATGCACCAGCAGCGCAGCCTGCTGCCCAAATCCCGACGCGGCAAATAGGGCGCATAGAACAGGATTCTTGGACCCGAACAACCACCCGCAGTGCGCGTGCCATAGGCCATCGCGGGGGCTGTGGGGGTCGCCTTCGCCGTCACTGCGGGCGTGATGGAGGCGGTGCAGTCCCACCCACACCAACGGCGAGCCAGAGTGCATCGCGCCGAGCAGGGTCCACACAGCCCGCACGAGCCAGTGCGTCTCGAACGAGCGGTGAGTCAGCAGTCGGTGGTAGCCCACCGTATTGCCCAATCCAAGTAGGGTACTGGCCACCAACCACGATGCGACCGCAACCAGCACGCCGCCTCCTGTGGTGCGTGGACCGGGGTGGGGTACAGTGCGCCCCAACCTGGAGCCTGCATGCGTAGCCTCTCCCTCGCGATTGTGCTGGTCCTGGCCTCTGGATGTGTAGGCAAGGCCCGATACGATGCCCTCAAGACCGACTACGACGCCCTCCTCGAAGAGCAGCGCGCGCTGGCCACCGAGCTCAAGCAGTGCAAAGAGGCGCCCAAGCCCGGCTTGGTCTGCCCGCCGGCAACGCTAGAGTCTGGCAGCAAAAACCGAGAGTAAGCCTAGCGAATCAGCCGACCAAGCGCGCCGGCCGCCACCCGGTGAACCGCTCCAGAATGCGTGGCTTCATGCAGCATGTCTGCCACCTCACGAGCCAGGCTATACGCCTCTTCTCGTTCGATGAAGCTGTGTCCAACTGCGCTACCCAGGCGCAGCCGAGCGGGCGCCGAGAGTTCCGCATGGTCGGTCCCCAGAAGGGCTGTCTTCTCGGTTTTCGGAGTGCTGTCCGCCGCCTCTGACGCCGTGCTCGAACCGCGCTGCGGCGACACCGGCGGGACCAGAGGCATCTGCTGAATGGGCTTTGACATCGGGGCTCCACGAGCGATTCCACTCCTCCTTCGGTCGCCCAACTCCGACCTTAAGAAGGATCATCACTTTCTGCCGAATCGACTCCTGCCCATCCGAGCAAAGCGCCTCGAACGCCCCATAAGACCAATGGGATTAACGTCAGCGCGCCAAGGCCCACGGCGAGTATCCGCCCAGTGACGGCCTTGGGCCCGCCCCAGTCCGAGACCCAACCCACATCAGCGAGCCACAGCGGCAGCCCATCGCCCAAAGGACCAAAGCCGCTAATCGACGCCGCCATGATGAAGGTAAACCCAGCGTGCTCGGCAGAAAAGACGCGCCCACGCACCCGGGACGGCACCAGCTGTTGCAGCCGGATGCTGCTGAACACCCAAATCGTGGCGCCCCCCAAGTGGGCGAAAATCACCGCGATGATGGCCACCCACAAGGCTGGGGCCACCCCCAAGGCGACGTAGAAGACCCCTCCCATCAAAAAGCCCACCCAGATCGCCTTTTCCATGGCCGCTGGCCGACTTTTGGTGAGAGCCCGCGCCACAAACGGACCCACCCCGGTGCCGATCCCCCGACCTACATAGAGCAGCGTCACGCCCAACAGCGGATAGCCAGCAAGCGAAAATGCGCCTTCTCCTAGCAAGGTAAGCACCAGAGTCCGAGCGCCCGTCACCTGCCAAACCGGCTTGACCAGCGCCAGAGACCACACCCGTGGCCGCTGGGTGAGCCAGGCTGCACCCTGCCAGAGATCTCGCACCCCGAGGCTGTCCCACAAGTCCACGGAAGCGGCCGGCGTTGTTCGCGGAGGATCCTTGATGAAGGCCAAGAAGGCCACCGAGACCACATAGGTAGAGGCGTCCAACACCAACGCGGCCTGCCACCCAAAGAGCTCGGTAAAGACCCCACCCGTAGCGGCCCCAAGCGCCAACATCAGCGACCAAGACGCTGCGGTGGCGGTATTGGCGGCCGTCAGCTCTTCGGGCCGAACGAGGTCGGGCAAGATCGCGTTCCGCGCGGGCTCGAACAGGCTGCCCAACAGGGTTTGCGCGACGACCAATGCGTAGAGCAGCGGAATGCTCGGCACCCAGACCAAGCCGAGCATGCACACCACAACCAGCGCGCGTAGAGCGTCCGCACCCATCATCAAGGCACGACGAGGCAGGCGATCGACGAGTACCCCCGCCGCCGGCGCCACCACCGCCGGCAGCGTCTTGACGACCAAAACGCCCGCAAAAGAAAGCGCGGACTCGTCGCCAAAGGCCCTCAACATGGCCAAGATCGCGAGCAAGTTGAACCAGTCGCCAAAGAGGCTGATCAGGCGGCCAAAGAACAGGTTGCGGAAATCGGTGTTCCGCCGGAACAGCTCGATATATCCGACCTCCTGAGTCACTCGGATTGCCGTCGCTCAGCGATGACAGCCACGAGCACCGCCTTGGCCGCCCCCTCGTCCAGATGGGTGAGAAAGCCGAACGAATCTTGGCGGGACAGCAGACCCGCCTCGGCCAAGAACCGAGTATCAAAGGGCTTTGTTAAGCCGATCCGATGCAGGGCTCGCAGCAGGGCCACCAAGTCCGCAGTGGGTACGGCGGTCAGCGCTTTTCCGGCGTCTAGCATGGTCCCTCAGACGTGAGCCTGTGGCGTACCCCGGACCGACCCTGCTGCGCTACACTGCCGCCATTGACCCCAGGAGCAGCCATGGCTCGCTTGACTCTCGAAGACGGCACCGTTCTGGCCGACGTTCCCACCATCCAACAGCACTTGCAGCCCCTCGGCGTCGCCGTGATGAACTGGCCGACTCCGGACCGGGGCGATGTGCCCCAGCTCTTGGCACAGGCCAGCCTCGACGACGGCCAAAAAGACACCGTGCTTCAAGGGTTGGACCACTACTTTGAACAGCTCAAGCAGTCCGACGGCTACCAGTCTCGCGACCTGATCGTGCTGCACGGAGGCATCCCCAACCTAGACGTCGCCCTCGCGAAGTTCGGACCGGCGCATACCCACGACGATGATGAAGTTCGCTACATCGTCGACGGAGAAGGCGTGTTCGGCTTCTCCTTCCCCGATGGCTCTCAGGCCGAGCTCCTGGTCGAGGCGGGCGAGTACATCAACGTGCCCAAAGACACCGAGCACTGGTTCCACCTCACCGACAGCCAGCGCATCAAGGCGGTGCGCTACTTCAGCGGCACCGATGGTTGGGTGCCGGTCTACACGGGCGCTGCTATTCGGATCGGCGCAAAATAGTCCGGTCATAACTGACTTAATACTGGAGGCCTAGTGCCCGTCGACGTCACCTACCGGCTGCCCAAGGGCG
>JBGCER010000574.1:0-5592 GCA_045106515.1 Myxococcota bacterium | reverse complement strand
GGGGGGGGGCTGCGGCGGGGGCGGGCGGTGGCCGCGTGGACCGGGGCGTCAGGACGCTCGGTGTAAGGCGTTCACGTCTTACGCCCAGCGTCCTGACCCCCCATCGCTGCAGTCGCTATCGCCAACCACTCTTTGCACAGTTGTTGGCTTTGTGCCTGGTACAATGGTCACTTCGTGCGGGCCGATGGTGTAGGCTCCGGCGGGCACGAGGCCGTTGAAGGTGCCCAGCTCCGACAGCTGCTTGTCGGCGAAGTCGATGGCGCTGCCGTGGGTGGGGTCGAAGGGCCGCTCGACGGGGGAGAGGCGAATGCACGTGGCTTCGACCCGGCGGACGTGCAGCCGGCCATAGGCGGTTCGGTATTGGTTCAGGGAGTTGCCGACGGATCCGGGTTCTACGCGCTCGGCTTTGAGGTAGCGGCGGCTGGCATTGGTGGCGTCGCCGAGCTGCTGGGCCGCGTTGGCGCCGGTGATATGGGCGGCGGCGGGCAGGTTCTTGGATTCGGCCAGCAGCTTGATGTACGTGCGCTCCACGCCTTTCCAGGCTCCCTTTTCGGCCAATCGGTTCAGCTCGTGTGTCAGCCGGTCCGCTTCGCCTTTGTTGCCGGCGATGGCGGAGCTGGACAGGCACAACATCAGAAAGAGGGGCAGGGTTCGCATGTGTGTCGCTAACCCAGGAGCGGCCCTAGACCTTCCCCAGTGTGCTCGTCCCACCCGCCGCGGTGGACACGACGGGTGGAACGTGCCAGATCCGCCGCGGAGGTTCTATGGCCCACGGCACGGTCGCTCCCGGATTTGAGCCGGTACAAGAGCAGTTTGAACGTCACTTTGTCGAGGATGGCGAGGTTGGCGCATCGCTCTGTGTGCTGCGCGGCGAAGAAGTATTGGTCGATCTCTGGGGCGGAGTGGCCGATCCGGCGACCGGAGCGGAGTGGGAGCGCGACACCTTGGTCAACGCCTTTAGCGTCGGCAAAGGGGTCATCGCGCACGCCCTGCTCCGCTTGGAGGATCGGGGTGAGCTTGACCTCGATCAGCCTATCGCCAAGGTTTGGCCGGAGTTTGCGGCGAATGGCAAGCAGGGCATCACCCTGCGCCAAGTGCTCAACCACACCTGTGGGGTCATCGCCATCGATCGGCCCCTCTCCCTGCAAGACATCTTGGATTGGGAGCCGGTGGAGGCCGCGATCATCGACCAGGCCCCGTTGTGGGAGCCCGGCACCCAACAGGGCTACCACGCTGTGACCTGGGGCATGCTGGTGCGCGCCATCGTGCCTCGGATGGTCGGTCGGAGCGTGGGTACCGCCTTGGCCGAGATCGCAGGGCCCCTGGGGGCCGATGTGTTCTTGGGCCTGCCCGAGAGCGAGCTAGGTCGCTGCGCCAAGCTGGTGCCGCTGCCCAAGGCCCAAGCGGTGGTCACCCTGGCCGGCGCCATGCTTCGTGGGGGGCTCGATGGTCCCTTCTTCCGAAATACTCTGTTTCGCCGTCGCTCCGAAGGCGCGCGCTCAGTCGCCAACCCGTCTGCCCTCGGCGCGCTTTCCCTGTCCAACTTCGATCTGCCTCAAGTCCGCATGGCCGAGCTCCCATGGGGCAATTTGCACGCATCGGCCGCAGGCTTGGCCCGGTCCTACGCGCCATTGGCTGCGGACGGCTCGGCGTTCGGGGTGCGTACGGTGTCGCCCGAGGCGGCAGTCCGTCCGCAAGAGCCCCAGACCTGGACTGAGCTCGACGTGACCATGCGCAAGCCCATGGGTTTTGCCCAGGGCTTTTTGAAGGAGCAAGGGACCTTGTTCAGCCCAAATCGGGCGTGGATGGGTCACTCCGGCACGGGCGGCGCCTTGGGGGCTGCAGACCCCACCGCAGGAATCAGCATGGGCTACACCATGAACAAGCTGCGCCCGAATGTTCGCTCCCCTACGGCATTGGCCTTGTGCCGCAGCATTTATGCCTGTCTCGGTACACCCGTGTTGGCCCGGTAGGGGTATTGTCACCGGCAGGCGACGACGCTCAGCGGCGTGGCAGTGGGAGGTTTCATGTCTAGAAGGGGTTGGTCCGCGGCCGATGTGCCGGATCAGACGGGCCGAACCGTCATCGTGACGGGCGCGAACTCCGGGCTTGGCTTGGAGACGACCCGCGTGCTCGCGGGCAAGGGCGCCACGGTGATCATGGCGTGTCGCAGCTTGGGCAAGGCCGAGGCCGCACAGGCCGATGTGCTGGCCTCCCATCCCTCGGCTAAACTTGAGGTGCGTAGCCTGGATTTGGCCGATCTCTCAAGCATCCGGGGCTTTGCCGAGGCCATCAAGCTCGACCATCCCAAGGTGCAGCTGCTGATCAACAATGCTGGCATTATGGCCATCCCGAGGTCCCAGACGGTCGATGGCTTTGAGATGCAGCTTGGAACCAACCACTTTGGCCACTTCGCATTGACCGGCCTGCTCCTGCAGCACCTGGCCGAGAGCGGGCCGGCCCGGATTGTCACCGTCTCCAGCGCTGCGCATAAGATGGGCCGGATGCACTTCGACGACCTTCAGCTGTCGCAGTCATACGGCGAGTGGAAGTCCTATGGTCAGAGCAAGCTCGCGAATCTGCTGTTCGCCTTCGAATTGGACCGTCGTCTGAGGGGGGCCGACCTCGGGGTGACGAGCTTGGCCGCGCATCCTGGATATTCCAATACCAACCTACAGTCTGTGGGGCCCAAGGTCAGCGGAAACAAGCTGATGGGCGCCATCATGAGGCTGGGCAACCAGGTGATGGCCCAGGGCGCGGATCAAGGGGCCCTGCCCAGCCTTAGAGCCGCTATCGATCCCAAGGCCGAAGGCGGGCAATACTACGGACCTAGCGGCATTTTGGAAGTGGCTGGCCCGCCGGTCGTGGTCAAGGCCAACGAGCACGCGCGCGACGCGGCGGACGCCAATCGTCTGTGGGAGATCAGCGAAGAGCTCACGGGCGTGCGGTACACCTTTTAAGGCCCGCTATTCCCCGATGAACAGGTCTTCTTGAGCGCTCTGTCGCAGCGCGAACCCGAGCGTGTCCAAGACGTGCTTCCAGACCACCGACTCGTCGAAGGCGTCCAGCGGCACGCCCATGGGCATCCCATCGGGGTCGTTGCGGTAGCCGACGCGCACATCGCGGCCGTCTAGGCTCACATCGCGCGCCCACACGCGCACGACGCCTTCGGTGGCGTCGAGTTGGAACCGAACCAGCGGCTGACGATCTTTCGGCCGCACCACGCGCTGACCGGGCAGGGCGCGGGGCGTGATCCGCAGCTCGGCGTGGTGGGTGGGCAAGGCCGGCTCGGGAACGGTCAGGCCCGCGTCCAGATGTACATCGGCTTCGTGCCCGGAGCGCTCCAGCCGCTGTGCGATGCGGTCGAGCAGGCCGCCAAGCCAGTTCTCGACCAGAGTGCGGAAGCCCGCCGCGTGCCGTCTCTGGGCATCGAGGTTGGCCTGGGCCTGCCGTACCTGGCCGTCGAAGTCCGAGAGCAGCGCCTCCAGCTCGACCTCGCTCATAGGGCCTCCATGGGTTCATGGTGTCACTGTCTACGCTTGGCTACAAGGGCGTCGCCGGAGGTCAGCATGCCGCTACCCGATGACTTTGCTCAAGAGTGTCTCTATTCTCCAGAGGCTTGGTTTGTCCATGATCTTATCGAAGTTGATGTAGAGGCGTCAGCGGTTGTGGGCCGGGTCGACACCACCAAACTGGGACCCCTCGTCGACGCTCAGCGGGAGTGGGCGGGGCACCCCAAGCACTTCCCTGGCGCCATCGCTCTGCAGATCACGGGCACGCTGGGACAGCTTCATGCGGTGTATGTGATGGGTCTGAGGCCCACGGACGGGTGGGCGGGATTTGGCACCCACATCTTGGAAGCGCGCTTTCGGCATCTGGGCGTGATCGGCCCGGAGGTCTTGGCTCGATGTGAGGCCACCCGCATCCGAAAGGTACGAGGCACGGTCTTTACCGACTACACCTTCACCTATACCCAAGAGGGCAAGCCCATCTACGAGAGCAGGCAGCGGGCGGCGTGGTTCAACTCCGGCGCGTGAGCTCGCCGAAGAATGCGTGGAGTGCGGCGTTGATGGCCGGTTTATCGGTTTGCACGTATTCGGAGAGCAGGATGTGGTTGCCGTCGACGATGGGCACGAAGCGGGACAGCGGATGCGGGGGCATGCGACCGAAGGCATAGTGCATGGCATCGACGCTGACGGTGTCGTCGTCTGGGTGGTAGAGCATCAGCACCGGGGCTTTGACCCGGGAGTAGACCCCGTCTCGCGCCAGCCAGCCCCGCAGGCGTTCCAGGTGGGCCAAGGCCCGAATTCGCTGCTCGGTGAGCCAGTGCTGATCGTAGCCATCGACGCGTCGCGGGTGCACCATTCGGGCGTCGCGGTCTGGACCCACCGCCCACTCGATGGCGTCGATGCCAAAGGGCAGGCGGAATACGAGGGCGTTTGAGTCGCGGAAGGCAAAGAAGGGCGAGGCGAGCACCACAGCGTCCACGTGCTCGGGAAACTCGGCGGCCAGCCAGGTGGCGAGCAAGCCTCCGGTGCTGCTGCCCACCAGGCAGACCTTATGGCCGAGGCCCCTGGCAATCGCCAATGTTTCGGCGGCAGACGCCAGGTATTGCTCGGCGGTGGCCGCCGCGTGGGCGTCGGGCGTGCGGCCGTGACCCGGCAGTAGATCGTAGTAGAGGTTGGCACCCTGGGACTGGGCGAGGGGATCGAGCACCGCCTCTCCGCCGGCCCGTGTGGCTCCAAAGCCGTGGAGAAAGGCCATGGACCATGGCGCTTTGTCCGAGCTGTGACGGACCAGTCGCTCGACGGCGTCCGGCCAGACCCCATCGGCCAGGTTTTGGGCCTGGCGGGCCTGCACAAAGGCGTCTGGATCATCGATGACCGGCAGATCGGGTCTGGGCCGCCAGCCGGTTGCGTCGGCGAGCCAGGGGCCGAGGCCCACATCCACCCCTGCGGACAACCACCGAGCCCACGCGTCTGCGTCGAGCCACTCGGCCCAAGTTGCTGCACCCGTGGGTTCTAGTTCCGTCATGGGCTTCGCATAACCGTGGCGTTCAGCCGTCGACACGCTTCATTGCCGTGGTGAGCCTAGCCCCGACTCGTTACGCGCCGGCCTTCCAGGAGGCTCCATGCCGCGTCCCATCCGCATTCTATTTGGCACCGAGACTGGCAACGCCGAAGGCTGCGCAGAAGAGCTCTACGATGCGGTCAAAGCCATGGGTGTGGCTGCTGAATTTACGGATATGGACGACTATGATCAGGCCGACTTGCCCAGCGAGTCCATGGTGCTGATCGTCACCAGCACCTTCGGCAACGGAGACCCGCCCTACAACGCCTACAACCTGATGGAGTACCTGAAGAGCGGCGACGCGGCAGACATGCCCGGCGTGGCCTTCAGCGTGTGCGGGCTCGGCGACCGCAGCTACCCGAACTTCGCCCAGTGCGGCCGCGATTTTGATGCGCGCTTCGAAGCGCTCGGAGCGGAGCGCGTGGTGGCTCGGGTTGACTGTGATGTGGACTTCGAGGGTCCCTTCGAGACGTGGAAGAACGACGTGCTCGCGCAGATCGCCACCCGGTTCGCTGACCAGGT
>JBGCER010000573.1:0-10788 GCA_045106515.1 Myxococcota bacterium | reverse complement strand
GGCCACGTGTCGTGGAGCCGGCGGCCGATGTCCCGGTGGAGCAGGTCGAGTTGCTTCATCACGTCGGCGGTGTCGCTGCCATCGCGGCTCACGCTTTGCAGTCGCTCCAGCGCCTGGTCGGCGCTGTCGAGGAGCTGGCAGGTACGTCGGTCGTGGAATGGGCTGGTCATGCCGTAGCCTACCCTGGGAGTGCGCCGCGGAGGATGGCCCGCTGCAATGCGACCACGGCGAGGGAGTGGTTAATCTGCCCATCGGCGAGGAGCTTGGCGATGTCACCGACCGGGGCACGCACGACTTCGATGTCCTCGGTCGGATCGGGCTCGGGCTCACCGACCTGTCGGGCGCCTTGGATCAGGAAGAGAAAGGTGCGGTTGGTCTGAATGGCTGGATTCGCCCAGACCCACCCCATGGGAATTACGCGAGAACCGGCGTAACCGGTCTCTTCTCGTAGTTCGCGAACGCCGGCGACCTCCGGGTCTTCTCCCGGATCTACGGCGCCTCCAGGGACTTCCAAGGTGCTCTGCTCGATTCCGTGGCGAAACTGGCGGACCAGCACCACGTGATTGTCCTCGGTGATGGGCACGCAATTGACCCAGTCGGATGTGCGAATTCGCACGTACCGGTGTACGCGATCCGGCCCCTGCACCGGAAAGGTCTCGACGGACAGAATCGGGTGCGTGAAAGGGGTCTGTGTGCTCATGGGTCCCCGGAGGACGAGGTTGACACGAACGGCAAGAACACCGGACGCGGTGCAGATCGCTCTGCACGAAAAGGCGGTCGCGTTGGGTCGCACTTTCTACGTGGACCCGCGGAATGGACTCTATGTGTTTACAGCGCTGGGCCTGAAGGAGCAGGGCTCTTGTTGTGGCACCGGGTGCATGCACTGCCCGTTCCCGGCGGATCAACAGCTTCGCGCTGGGCGACCCCAGTGAGCCGCAAGCGGCGCGCCCGCCTGGGTCCCTTCGAAGTCGAGATCACGCGCCTGGCCAAAGGTGGAGTTGGCGAGGGGATCGCTCCTGACGGCAAGCCCGTACGGGTGCGCCCCGGGGCGCCGGGCTCTCGGCTGGCCGTGATTCCTAGTGGGCAAAAAAAGGGCGTGTGGAGCGCCCGCAGGCTGGCGCGGATCCGCCCTCCGGTCGATGGCGTAGAGCCGTCGTGTGCGGCGTTTGGAGTCTGTGGGGGCTGCACGTTGCAAGAGCTGTCGCTCCCCGCCCAGCGGCACCACAAGGCCGACCTGGCGCTTCGGGACGTGGCGGGCGAGATGCAGATGTCCGTCGATGCGCTCGCTGCGTCCGTGACGATTCACCCGGTGCGCGGGACAAAGGCGGCCTTCGGCACGCGCAACAAGGTGGAGCTCTCCTTTGGACCCCGGCGCTTCCTGTCCGAGGCCGACCATCAGGCTGAGAAGCCCATTCAGGGGCGCTGGCTCGGTTTTCACGCCCCCGGCCGCTTTGATCGAGTGGCGGATACGGAGCGTTGCTGGCTGATTTCAGATGCGGCGAATGAAGTACTCACCACGCTCCGACGGACCGTGTTGCTCGAAGATGAGCAGCCCCTGTGGGATGCCCGTGCGCACACCGGTGTGTGGCGTCACGCCTTGCTGCGGGAAGGTCGCAACACCGGCGAGCTCTTGGTCGCTTTGTACACGAGCTCCCTGGCGGATGCGGTTGCTGTGGAGCGGGTCGTAGACGCCGTCCTGGCCACGCCCCTGCCCGATGGGGTGGCGCTGGTGGGTGTGCTTCACGTGCACAACGACGGCGTGGCCGATGTCTGCCGCGGAGACGTGGCTCGGGTTTGGGGTCGAGATCACATCCAAGAGCGCCTGAGCGGGGTGGACTTCACCCTGTCGACCGAGAGCTTCTTCCAGACCAGCACCGAGGGTGCTGAGGTGCTCTACAAGACCGTCGCAGAGGCGCTCGGTCCCCCGCGGCACACGCTCTTGGACCTGTACTGCGGCATCGGCTCCATCGGCTTGGTGCTCGCGGACCGCGCAGAGCACATCGTGGGCATCGACGAGGTTGCGCCAGCGATCGCCGACGCCCAAAAGAACGCAGAGCGAGCGGGCGTGAACGCCGAGTACCGCGTGGCGAAGGTCGAGCATGCCCTCGATGTGTTTGAAGGTCTTGGGGACTGCGTCGCGGTTGTCGATCCACCTCGTGTAGGACTGCATCCCAAGGTGGCTGAGCGCTTGGCCAAGTGGTCCGGAGACACCCTGGTGTATGTGGCGTGCAAGGCTTCTAGTTTGGGCCGTGATGCGCAGATTCTTACTCAAGGCGGATGGGAACTCACCGACCTGTGGACGGTCGATTTGTTCCCTCAAACCGGCCACATTGAAGTGGTGGGTCGGTTCGTCCGGCGGTTGGAGCAACCGGACGATGCGACGGGCATCGAGGGTTAGTATCTGTGTGACCTGTGAGGCCCCTGCGTGTTTCGTCTTTGGTTTGTACTGCTCGGCTCTGCGCTCTGCGCCACGACCGCCACCGCTCGGGAAATCCCGGACGACATCTACGTGTTGAGCGGCGCGCCCGCCGATGTCCAGCGGGTTCGTTCCGAGGCGGTCGAGCGGTCGGTCATGAGCGTGTCGTGGCTGTTTCGAGGCTTTGCCCGTCGACGGCTGGCCAAGGTGGCGACAGCGTGCCCGGCTTACCAGCTGGTGGTGCGCGACCCTCACTTCGAGGTGAAGTGCGATGGCAACGCCGTGTTTGTGTGGACGCTGGGCAAGACTGGAACGTGGACCACCGAGACCGGCGATGTGGTGGACGTGCTGCTGACCGAAAAGCCCGGCGGCTTTGAGCTCCAGTTTACGTCGGGCGATTCGGGGAAGCGGTTCACCTATATTTACGGCGAAAACGGCACATTGCGCGTGTCGCAGCGCATTCACAGCGGTATGCTTCCCGTGCCGGTGGAGTATGGGCTGGACTATGTGGTGGCGCCCTCGGCGCGCTAGCCCAGCTCGGTTTCGAGCTTGGCGCGCAGGTCTTCCGGCAGGTTTTGGCCTCGGACCTTCAGTACCGATCGGGCTTCGTCCGCCTTGTCTAGGGCGATGAGCGCCTGCACCTGTGCGGCGACGATGTGGGGCTTGTTCGGCGCTCTTCGAGCGAACCGTGCGCCCTCCTCAAGCTTCCCGTCGAAGATGTGGGAGAGGGCGATGATCTCGAACACCTCGTCGAGGGTCTTGTCGGGCACGCCGGCCTCGGCGCGGATCTGGTGACCGATCCGAGCGGCCTCTCGCCAGTTTTCGGCCTTGAACGCATCACGTGCTTCTTGGATGAGCGATTTCGCGTGCTCGTTGGTCCGGCGAATGGGACCGGCGGCTCGACCGCTGCGCAGGGCCTGCACGTTCTGGAAGATCATGAAGCCGAAGAGGATCATGACGAAGAACGCCGCATTACCTCCGTTGAGCACGAGCCAGAAGGCGAGGATGAGCAGCGTATGACCGACGATCCCTGCGATATGCGTCGCTTTGTCCGCAGGCACCGGCTTGACCTTGAGCAGGTGAATGAGCCCCAAGCGGAACAGCTTGCCTCCATCGAGGGGCCACATGGGCAGCAGGTTCACGATGGCCCAAAATATGCCTACAAATAGGAATGTGTAGCCGAACGACACGAAGTACGGGTGGTTCGAGACCCCTGGCGCGACCGCGTCGAAGGCGATCCAGGCGAGGTAGAAGACCAGGCTGGACAGCAGCTGGAGCGCAGCCCCAGAAACCAGGATGAAGGCGTCTTGTGCATCCGTCTTTGCGGGCTGGTGCAGGGTGTAGCCGCCGAACATCTGCAAGGTGATCGACGGGGTCAGGCCGTAGCGGGCGGCCACGAGGGCGTGGCCGTACTCGTGGATGAGCACGGAGATCAAGAGCCCGAGCCCGCCGAAGATCCCCGCGACGGGGTCGTCGAGCCGGGTGATCGCCACATAGGCGATGAGCCCGAGCACCCAGACCGAGATGTGAACGGGGATGCCGCCGAGAGTGTAGAGCCGAAACTGCATGACTCTCGTTAGGCGCCAACCCTGTTCGGAGCAAGGGGGGATGACGGCAATCGCGCCCCAAGGGGCGGATTGCAGTTGGGACTATTCGGCCCCGGGAGGCGGACACTGGGTGTCGTCGTAGGTCGCTTCGTTGTTGTCGATGCTGCACTCTTCTTGGTACAAGAAGTCGCCTGCGCCGTTGTCGTTGATGCGCACGATGAAGCCATCCGCCCCCACCGACTCGGCGGGGACCTCAAAGACGATTCCAGCGGTCACGCTGCCGGCTGGCACGCGCTGTGGCAGGAGTCGAGTGGCGAGAAGTTCAACTTGGTCGCCATTTTTGGTGTAGAGGGCCAGTGGGACTTGGCTTCGACTGGTCGATGAGCCCGTATTGAAGACCTGCACGGAGATGCGCGCGACGGCTTCTTCGCCTTTGCACCCGCTGAAGCACACGTCGTGGATGGCGACTTGTAGGTCGACGAAAGTCTCGTTGGCCGAGGGGCGCGCGCGGTAGACGTTGTGGATCTGCCAGGCGGGCTCGGGGTTGGTGGGCACCACACCATCTTCGGAGATGTTGGTGACCGCGAAATCGTGCACGTGCCAGGTGGGCCCCGATCGGGCCCAGGCGTCGGCGGCCTGGCCGAATACGGTGATGCCGCTCCAGCCCACCAAGCGGTAGTTGGACGAGGCGACGACGACCTCGGCAGAGCCGTCGTAGTCGACGTCAGCGATGACGGGGTACTCGAAGACGGTGCCGCTGGCGTGGCCCGCGTTGCCGTACCGGATGCGTCCGGTCTTGCCGTCGAAGATGTAGAAGGCCTGCTCATCTGCGAACAGCACCTCGTAGGCACCATCTGCGTCAAAGTCGTATCCGGAGCATGCTGCGAGGCCCGACTGGTCGGACATGGGGAAGGTCCACAGCTTTTCGCCGGTGAGCTCGTAGACGTTGAACGAGTCGTTGCTACCCCAGGCGATCTCGCTGATGCCGTCGCCATCGAAGTCTGCCACGCAGGGCGGGCCGGGCTGGTCGGTCCCCGCGGCCACGTCGACCATAATGGGGCCATCTTTGCGGTGAATCACGAGTCGGCCTGAACCGATCATTGCGACCTCGCCGAACAGATCGCCGTTGGCGTCTAGGATCGCCGACCATTGGCCATAGGTTCCCTTGACCGGGGTGGACCACTCCTTGGTGACGGTGACTTCATCGCCGGAGCGCTGCATCTGGTAGACGCTCTGCCCGATGACAAACTCTTGGAATCCATCCAGATCGATGTCTCCAACCGCTGGCATTCGACCGATGATCTCATCGTCGACCACGCCCTCGAATAGGACCGTGCCGGTGCTGCCATCCAGCACCAAGTTGTCGGCCAAGACCTCGACTCGGCCATCACCGTCCAGGTCCGCCACGGTCGCTTGTGGGTAGGTGCTGGTCACCACGGTTCTGCCGCTGGCTTCCCAAACCAGGGTTCCGTCGGCCGCGATGGCCTTGGGTCGACCTGTACTGTCGAAGCCGACGATCTCGGTGAGCCCATCGTTGTTGATGTCCGCAACCACGATCCCACCGAAGGGCATCCAATTCGCTTGGTGGAACTTCTCGACGCCGGTCTCGCCGTCGAGGATCACGAGGTAGCCGCCGGCGTCGTTCGGGTCGTTGAAGGCGACGGTGATGATCTCGGGCATGTCTTTGCCGTCGACGACGCCGTCTCCGTTGTCATCGTCGATATTGCCGACGATGGGCGCCATCAATACGTTGTCGTAGCGGACGGTGCGGGTGCCGCCCTCAAGCACTTCGAGTCCTTCCCAGCGCCATTCGACCGCCACGTCCCAAGGATCGGTCTGGTGGGGAGACTGCGTCGCGGAGCAGAACTCATCGATGGCCACGGTGGCGGCCCTGGGCACGATCAGTTCGCAGTCCGCATCGATGCAGTCCGCGACCCCATCTTCGTCGAGGTCCGGGAAGCCTTCGTCGATCTCGCCATCACCGTCGTCGTCGATGCCATTGCAGTATTCACCGGCGATGGGCGGCCACGTGTCGACGTCGCCTTTTGGATCGACCCACTCGTCGGGGCCGTCGGTCGGCGTGTTGACGTCGTCCTGGCCGCGCAAACCGGTGTCGATGCAGCTGCTTGCGAGGGCAGCGACTGCGAGGGCCAGTGAGACGGTGGGCACGAAAGCGCCGCGATGCAGTCTGCGAGGGATCATGCGGTCCTCGGGGGTGAGATCGATCAAGTGCCCTGACACAAGGTAGCGCCGTCGCTTGTGCGTCGGCCACTTCTGCGTGTGTCTGTAGAGTGTCTCTCATTGTTCGATGCTTCACGGGCCTTGATGTTGCGGCTCGATGATCCGATCCATTGAGAACCCCTCTGGAGGATCTGATGCCTGCTGCTCGCCCACGCTTTTCCGCCCGCAAACCCGGCCAACCTTCCGTCGGACGTCGGCGGGGTAAGCCCATGGGGGATGCGGGTCCGGCCGGCGGGCCGGCGGCACTGATGACCGAAAGTGAAGTGATGGAGCTTCTCGGGTCGGTCACGGGCCGAGAGCTGTCGGTGACCAAGACGGATCCCATCACGACGGCGGGCGCCGGCGCGATGTCGGTGTGCACCTTCGTTAATGACAGCGGGGAGATCGCGGCGTTGCTGGTCGCGGATCTCGGTCTGGCCACCTCGCTGGGCGCGTGTTTGACCGGAATGGAGCCTGAGGTGGTGGCGGCTGCGCTGTCGGCGGGAGTGATGGGTGAAGAGGAGTCGGAGAACTGGGGCGAGATCGCCCGCGTTTGTGCGCAGATCATCCGGCTGCCCGGCTCGCCCACATGGTCGTTCGGCCAGGCCCTCGACCCACAGAGCATTGGCGAGGGGGTGTCCGACACCATGGCGAGCGCTGCCATGCGCGCGGGGTGGAATGTCTCTGTGCCGGGGTATGGGGCGGGTCGGCTGTCCGCGATGTGGATGAGCGTCGCGTAGGTCGCGGTCATCGTGCGTCACAGCCCCTGGTCATGACGGCGAGCCGATCCCACGTTCGGGGGAGGAGCGTACATGCGCGTCGCCACCGTCACCGGAATCCCTCTTCGTCTGCACTGGTCCTTCTTGGCCTTAATGGCGTTCTATGGCGTGGGCGCGCTCGTCTCCCAAGGCTTCGGGGGCTTGCTTGAGACCGGCGTATTGATGACCGCTCTCTTCGTCAGCGTGCTGCTACACGAGTTCGGTCATGCCATGGCCGCAAGATATTATGGGATTCAAACCGCCCATATTACGCTGTATCCCTTTGGCGGGATCGCAGCGATTCGCGGGCTGCCATCCGATCCGAAGCAGGAGGCGGTGATCGCCCTGGCCGGCCCCGCCGTGAACGCCGGCCTCTTTGTGGGGGTCGGAGCGCTCTGGATGGTGTTCGGCGGTTGGTGGCTTGGCTCCATCGCGTTGATCAACGCCTTGATGGGCATCTTTAACCTGATTCCTGCCTTTCCCATGGACGGGGGGCGGGTGTTTCGCGCGGCCCTCACCCCCATGCTTGGGTGGCGTCGGGCCAGTGGTGTGGCCATCGCCGTTGGCCGCGTATTTGCCATCGGTTTCATCGTGGCAGCGCTGGTGTATGGCCAGCTCTCGCTGGCGCTTGTAGGCGGCTTTTTGCTCTTCGCGACGTGGGCAGAAGCGAAGAACGTCCGCCGGGTGACCCGCGCCAGGCCCTTTGCGTGAACTCGGGAGTTTGACCCTCGTTAGAGTGAGCGACCGGCTCGGCTGCTTACATATATTCGGGCAAGATATTGAAGCCCGCGCAGCGAGCGATCCACAGGCCCAAATAGGGCACCGCGATCCAGAACATGGCCCAGCTGAATAGGGCGATCCACGGCGGACGAAGAAGCTTTTCGCGCCCTGTAACCAGTCGTATGGCCCCGATGAGCCCGGCCGCCGCAATCCACAGCAGCAGCAGCGCTCCGGCGGCGTTGAAGGTGAAGGCGTCGAGCACACGCCCGCGCACCAGGTAGACCCAGGACCGGGTCATGCCACACTGGGGACACGGCAGACCGAGGGCGGTCTTCATGCCGCACTCGCCGCCAAAGACGGTGCCTGCCACCATCACGCGGGTGGGGTCGCCATCGAGTGCTGGGTAAAACACGATGGCCGCTGCGATGCTGCCAGCCGCCAGCAGGACAAGGGCCGAGGGCCACAGGAACCAGGGGTAGGGACCTGCGACGAGTCGGTCGAGCCATCCGCGCTTGGGCGTGTCCACGTGGCCTCCAAGGTGGGCCCTCTATTCTGCGTCGGCGGCGCTGTCGCCTTCCGGAGGTGTTGCGGGTCTGGGTACGCCGGCTCGGGGGGGCAGAACATCCCAGCCTTCGGCGATCAATGGGTGGTCTTGGATGAGCTGATCGTAGAAGGGCAGCGAGCGAAGGACCACCGCCATGTCGGGCCAGATGGGGCAACGCGCCTCCACGCGCTGGGGACCGTCTTCTCCGGGTAGGGTGACGTGTAGCTGCCATCCGTGCAGGAGAAGCCTTGGCAAACCCACCGTTTCCCGCCATTCGCGGTTGAAGCGCGTGTCGCCGTGGTGGCTGTCGCCGAGCACGGGGTGCCCTCGACGGGCGAGGTGGCGGCGGATCTGATGGAATCGCCCGGAGCGAATCTCGCATCTAACTAGGGAACAACGTGGGACTTCGCTTGATCCGAGCACCGTGACTTCGGTGGTGGACGCCTTGCCGTCGAGCTCCCGTTCGATGACGGTGTGACTGCCAACCGGGATGCAGCCGCGCACGATGGCGAGGTAGATTTTTTGTGTGCTCGGTTCGGCGAGTGCATCGTGCAGAACCCTAGAGGCTCCTTGCTGCGTGCCGAAGAGCACGCATCCGGACGCGGGCCGATCGAGGCGATGGATCGCATCGACGCGGCGCCCGATCTGATCGCGAATCCACTGGAGCATCGCCACCCGATCCGTGGATAGCTCGGTGCGATGCACCAGGAGCTTCGGCGGCTTTCCGGCGATGAGCCAGGTGGGACCTTGAGCGAGAATCGGGAGGGGCTTTGGCATGGAAGGCCGTTAGCCTCGCGTGGGCCCGCGTGCTGCTTTTGCAGGTGGACAGCAGGTGCCCCGGTGAGGAAGATGGGTCATGGGGCGAATGGAGAGCCCATGCACGGATTGAGATGCTTCGCAGCTTTGGCCCTGGTCGCTTGCACCGGGATCTCTGAGACGGACACGGACATCGACACGGATATCGACACGGACCTGCCGGAAGAATGGGCATGCCCGGTCCCGGAGCCGTACGTGGGCGATGGCGATTGGCCTTGGGCCCTGCGGGTGACCACTGGTGCGACGCTGTGTGGCACGTTCGATGAGAGTCGTACCCTCGAAGACGAGTTGGCGGCCAAGGCGCAGCTCCAGGTCGCTCCTGGCCGGTTTCCGATGCCGTTGGAGGAGGGCGAAAGCACGTTTCGCTTGCCCGTTTGCCTGGTGCACTCCGACGGCACATCCCAAGCGGCGGGGGCGGCGGGCCTCTTGAGGGCATCGGTCTTCACCTACAATGACTGGACCACCTACAACGCGGACCTCCGTCAGGAGTTCGTCGGTGGCGGCGGTTTGGCCATGGGGGTGTTCGCCTCCGCCGAGGAGGGCGAGGTACCGGACGACTACGTGCTCGACAGCGGCAACAACGATCCATTTGGCGACTCTGGGGCTTCGGTCGCGTGGTGTCGAAACCCAGATGATGAGTGGTGCTCGGGCCCGAACGGCACTCAGTTTGTGGACTGCGCCGGTACGGGCTTCGGGCTGCAGACCCATACCTTGACCTTCGAGGGCGGTGAGGTGGTGTTGCACGTCCGGATGGGCCAATCCGCCGCCGGGACTGAGCCCGCTGCCTTCGTGCGGGCGGTCGGGACCATCGACGGCGCGGCCTTTGATCAGGATGACTATTGGAAGCTGATCTATTCGCCCGAGCATCACCACTTCAGCCGGGACTTTGCCGTGCTCTTCGACGCGCCGATCGGAGGGGCGTGCGGCATCAAGGTCCTAGATCTGGACCCGTGGGAGGGTGCGGCCGAGCTGCCAAAGCTCTCTCTGATCGAGTGTGATCTCACCGACATCGAGTCTCGGACCGTGACCCAGAACGTGTGGGATCGGGGCTAGACGGCGACGCTCATGGAGCCGCTTCGCCGGGAGAGCAGCCATCCGTGGATGGTCTCCCCGACGCGTGAGAGCCGATCCGTCTCTCCAACAAAACGCAGGGTTACCCAGGTGTTTCGGCCGCGTTCGAACGATAATTCCACGCGTCCGGAAAGGGGGATGGCCTGGGGCTTTTCCGGCAGGTGAAGCTGCAGGGGCACCACAACGCCGGACTTGGGGGCGTGCTCGCGTGCGACACAGAGCGTGGCTGTGTTCGGGTCCAGATCAACCAAGGTGCCGGTCCATCCGACGGGGCCAACACGGGCGTTCAGTCGGGCCGGGCGACCATAGAGGCCGCTGGCCAAACGCAGGGCCTCGCGAACGGCGCCGGGCATTCGGACGCGGATTCGGTCCGGATCCGCATAAGCGAGGCGAACTTCGAGGGCGTCGTCCTCGGGACGCAGCTGTTGCACGATGACCTCGGCGCGCACCGCACCCACGCTCGCGTCGAGCATGAGGTCGAGCTCCTGTGCCTCTCGGAGGTCCGGGGCGAAGTCCCAAGGGATCGCGAGGGCGATGCTGCCTTCGTCGCTGTCGCTGGGCAGGCCCTCGGTCATGGACCCGTCTCGAGTGACCAGATGTGCGGTGAGCTGCAAGTGCGCCTCCGAGGGCTAAGTCGGCGCCTCGCACATCGGATTTAGGGTGTTGCTGTCCAGGATGGACCGCAGGCCCACATCG
>JBGCER010000572.1:0-7416 GCA_045106515.1 Myxococcota bacterium | reverse complement strand
TCTCCACCCCAAGAGTTGAACATGGCGACGGTCACCGGCCGCTCGAACGCCGCCTGAACCCGGTCCTCGATGGCTCCAGAGACGTCGCCAGTGAGGGTGAGTTCATCGATACCCACCGTTGTTCCATGAATGGCATAGCCGAGCACCAAGCTATCGAGCTGGCCATCAATCTGGACGCCGAGCATGGTGAGCTGGCTGTCCTCAAAGTCCTGGCCATCTTCACAACGCCGATCTGAGTGGCCCTCGGCGGTGGTGAGCACGTGGCCGAGCTCGGCAGGAGCGGCCTTGTTGACCGCGTCCTCCACGGCGCCGGCGATGGCTGCAATCGTGCGCTCGTAGTGTTCGGGCAAGAATCGGTCGGCGACCAGATCATAGGGTCCCCCACCATCGATCACCCTTCCAGGCCCACTATGGGTGTGGGACGCGGCCAAAACCAAGGCATCGTCGAAGTCCCGATCAAGCCGGTTCTGCAGCTCCTGCAGCACGCCATCCCTCAAGCCAGGAAAGACGGCGACCATGTCTAAACGGACGAGCAACGCCTCGAACCCCTCGCCCCGAGACAGATAGACCACCTTCACGTCCGGATGACCATGGACGGCGGTCGTCGCGGGGAACACATCGCTGAAGGGAGACGGCTCCGACTTCACCCCGAGCGGCCCAAACCCGGCGGTTCCGATGCCCACCGGAGCGTGCAAACGCGCGCTGGAAGAACCGGCGACCAACTCGCCGGGGCGAGCTCCACACGCACCCAAGAGACCGAGACTCAACCACAAAACACGCACAGGACCCTCTCAACCAAGCCCTGGCCGGTAACCTAGGACCGCGAACACCGCACAGACCTGACGTCGCCAACCGTCGCCGTTTGTCGGACCGGTTGCCGCTACGCTCGGCCCCATGCTACCCCCGTGCCCGCTTGTCTTTCCGCTCAGGAGGCCACTTGGCCACGCGCACCCTTCTCTGCCTCGCCGGACTCGCGTCCGCCATGCCCGCCGCTGCGACCGAGGTCCAGTTCGAAGGCTTCTATCGGGCGCGAGCTCGAGGGTTCAGCAGCTTGAGCATCGACGCCGCACTCGATGACGCGGAGCCCGCCAAGGCGTGGGTTCAGCACCGCCTGTACTTGGCGCCCCGATTCATCGTGAGCGACAAAGTCGCTGTGTTCACGGAGTTCCGAGGCCTCGATGGCGTGACATGGGGCCAGGCCCCCACCGTCGAGCGCGACTCGCTCCAGCCGTTCAACGTCAACGGCGGCGGGAACAACCTGCCATTGGCCTTCACCGACGACCTTCGTCCGCCTGGCTCCCTCACACCGAGCGGCCTTCCGGGCGTTGTGCCCGACTTCTCCATCTGGCGCGTCTACGGCGAGGTGCATGGCGAACTCGGCACGTTCCGGTTCGGCCGCATGCCCATCCACTGGGGCCTGGGCATCTGGCAGAACGATGGCTTGGGACTCAACGCTGACTATGGCGACAGCGCCGACCGACTCCAATGGGAACGCGCCTTTGACGACGTCTTTCTTCGGGCCGCCTTCGAGGTAGATTCCCAAGGCCTGTTCAGCGCAGACGACCAAGACGCCGTCGCAGGCAACCTCGCCGCCTCCTACCGCACCGAGCGCGTCGAGATCGGGCTCAACACCCAGCTGCGCCGCTACACGGGCGGAGGCGCCGAGCCCCTCACCGTCTTCACCGGAAGCATGGCGATGGACGCCGAGATCGGCAACCTCCGAGTCGGGGCCGAGCTCGTGGGCCGGTACGGCACGGGCGAACTGGGCAACCTAGACTCCGCCACGATTCAGAGCTTCGGTGGCCTCCTCGTCGGCGAGCTCGATGCCAAGCCGCTCAAGCTCGGCGTCGACATCGGCGTCGCCTCAGGCGATGGCGACTCCACGGACGACACCCTGGGCACCTTCAGCTTCGACCGCGACTACAACATCGGCATCCTGATGTTCGAGCAGCCCATGCCGGTGTTTACCGCCACGGACTCCGGTGGGCGTGACCTCACCCAGTCTCTGACAGGTAATGGGGTTTCTAACGCCATCTTCGCTCGCGCCGCGGCCTCGTACGATCTGCCCGAAGACCTGACGGCAAACGTGGCTGTCGCCGCAGCACGCACCTTTCGGCGCCCCGAGGTCCTGCGGGATCAGACCACCTATGGCCTCGAAGTCGACGCCGGCCTGTCCTACAACGCGACCGAGCACCTGGAACTGAGCGGCACAGGCGCCTTCTTCCTGCCCGGCAGCTACTACCGCAACTACACCGACGGTGACACGATCACCGACGGGTACCGCGGCTTCGTTCTGGGCGGGCAGATCATGGGTCGGGTATCGTTCTAGCGGAGGTGCTCATGCGCACGCTGGGAGTTTTGGGTGCGACCGGCAGGATGGGCACGCTGGTCATCGACGAGATCGTCCGCTCCGACGCGCTAAGGCTGGGCGCCGCCATCGCCCATGCAGGCAGCACGCGAATCGGCGAAGACGCCGGACAGAGCGTTGGGGCCGGCCCCATCGGGGTGGGCATTTCGTCGACCGCCGAAGGGTGCTTCGACGGATGCGACGCCGTCATCGACTTCTCCACCCCAGAGGCCCTGGCGGCATGCCTCCCCCACATGCGAGGCATACCGCTGGTCTCGGGCACCACCGGCCTTGGTCCTGAGTCTCTCGATGCGCTGATGCACCACAGCCAGTCGGCCCCCCTTCTGGTCGCGTCCAACTTTTCCACGGGCGTGGCCGTACTGCTGGACCTGGTGCGCAGAGCCGCAGCCGCACTCCCCAACTACGACATCGAGGTCGTCGAGGCGCACCACCGCCACAAAGTCGACGCGCCTTCCGGCACGGCATTGTCGCTGGCCCGGGCTGCGGCGATCGGTCGTCAACAAGAGCTCTCAGAGGTCGCGCTGGTCGGACGCGGGGCCGCTGACGGTCGCCGGATCTCGGGGCAGATCGGGCTGCACGCCATTCGCGGCGGCGGCATCATCGGCGATCACGAGGTCATGTTGGTCGGCGACGGGGAGCGGATCAGCATTGGCCACACGGCGATTCGGCGCTCCACGTTCGCCGAGGGGGCTGTCCGGGCCGCAACCTGGCTGTGTGGGCGTTCGCCGGGTCGATATGCGTTGACAGACGTGTTGGGGCTGACGGCAACCTGACGATCGAGCGATTGACCCTCGCAAGAGGCCGTGCCACACTCCGCCGTCCTCTGGAGACTTCATGCGCCCTGTGCTCGTCGCGATCCTTGCTCTGCCCGCCCTGTTTGCGGGCTGCGACAACAGCTGCCAGCAGGTCTGCGACCGAATGGCAAAGTACGCCGAAGAATGCAGCTTGCCCGTCACAAAAGACGATATCGAGGCGTGCAAGGATGCCCAGGCTGGCAAGGCATCCGCCGATGATCGGGCTGTATGCCGAGAGTTCAACTCCAAGCGCGTGATCGAGCAAGAGTGGGACTGCGATGACATGCGGGCGTACTGGACGGAACAGACGGCCAACGCCGAAGATGGTGGAACAGACGGCGGCGAATAACCCTGGGTGCGCACCACCACCCCCCATTGACACGACAAGGGTATCTGCTCTAAGTTAGCCGCCCCCCCTCTCCTCGCGACACGTTCGCACGAACGGGTGCAATGAGTAGTTTTGAGCCCGAAGCGTTTGGCCGATACTTTTTGGTCGACAAGATCGCGACAGGCGGCATGGCCGAGATCTTCAAGGCCAAGACGTTTGGCCACGCAGGCTTCGAAAACCTGGTTGTGATCAAGCGAATTTTGAGCCACCTGTCTGAAAACGAAGACTTCGTCGACATGTTCGTGGACGAAGCCAAGGTCAGTGTTGCCTTGCAGCACGCAAACATCGTGCGGGTCTACGACTTCGGCCGGGTGCTGGACAACTACTACATCGCCATGGAATGCGTGGACGGAAAAGACGTTCGCGCCATCCTGCGCAAGTTGGGACGCAAAGGCCGCCACATCCCCATGGAGTTTGTGCTCTACGTGGCGCACGAGGTGTGCAAAGGCCTGTCCTACGCCCACACCAAGAACGACCTCTCCGAAAACTCCTTCGGCATCGTGCACCGGGACATGTCTCCGTCGAACGTGCTCGTCAGCTACGACGGCGAGGTCAAGATCGCCGACTTCGGTATCGCCAAGGCCAAGCAGAACACCTACAACACCGCCGACGGCGTGCTCAAGGGCAAGTTCGAGTACATGAGCCCGGAACAGGCTCGGGGTGAAGTGGTCGACGCGCGCTCCGACTTATTCAGCGTCGGGATCCTGCTCCACGAGATGTTGACCGGACGCCGCCTGTTCAAGGCCGAATCCGATGTCGCTACCTTGGAAGCCATCAAAGCCGCCAAAGTCCGTCCGCCATCCGAGGCCAATCCACGCGTGCCCACCGCCACCGATGCGGCAGTGCTCAAGGCCCTCACCCGCGACCGCGACACCCGATACCAAGACGCCGCCCAGCTCCAGCAGGCCATCCGCCGTCTGCTGCCCGCACCGCCGGATCAGCTGCAGCAAGAGTTCAGCACGTGGCTCCGCCAGGTCTTCCAAGAAGAGATCGAGACCGAGGTGGCCCGCCTCCAACACGGCAGCCAACTCGCGAGTCAGTGGCGCGTCACGGCACCCGCTAGCCTGTGGACCGGAAACACAAACACCGCCACCATCCACACGGGAGCGGCGACTGCTAGCACGCCACGCAATCGTGGGCGCACCGCCCTTCTCGCGGTTCTTGGGTTCGTTCTCCTACTCTTCCTGAGCGTGGGAATCGCCACGGCAGTCGTCCTGTGGCTGCAACCGCCACCCACGCCCGTGCTCGTGGCCCCAGCTCGAGGCAGCCTGGCCATTCGAGTCGAACCGGCCTCCCGGATCCTCCTCGACGGCTCCGTTCGCGGCGAGGGCACGTCCCTCGTGCTCACCAACCTCACGCCGGGCCCACACCGCGTGACACTCAAGGTTCCAGGCGTTGAGCCCCATGAAGCGCACGTAGAGATCCTGAGCGATGACCTAGTGGAGCTCGAACACCGCTTCGAGTCCTTGCTCACCCCCGATGAGCCAATCGAGCCTGATCCAGACAAGGCCGTCGCCAGCACGACTCCAGATTCGCAGACCCAACGCCGGGTCACTGAGCCTCAGGGCGCGCCTCCCCAAGTGATGTTCCGATCGAACCCTGTCGGCGCCGCGATCACGATCAACGGCCGCAACGTGGGTAAAACGCCCATGAACTGGGTCGGCAATTCCGGTCAGCCCGTCAAAGTCCAGCTGACGAAGGCCGGCTATGAATCGGTCAGCGGGACGGTGGGCTCCTTGAGCTCAGGGGCCGTCGTCACCTTCGACCGCTCGCTCAAGAAAGTGGCCGCAAAACCAGGAACCGTGGCCGTCGGCATTATCGGCGGAGGCTGGGGGCACGTCTACATCGACGGAGCCAAGCAGTCCAAGCCTGCACCCGGCAAGTACTCCATCCCCGCAGGCACCCACAAGATCCGAATCGTGAACCCGGACTTGGGCTTGGACTACAGCAAGAGCATCACAGTCAAGGCGGGCGCCTCCACCACGGTGCGCGCAAGCCCGTAGCGCCGGCGACAACGCCCCACGGCCAAAACCAAACGATCGCCCAAAGTCTGCTATGGCTCTGGGTTATTCTTGGCTGCGATCGCCTCGGCCTTCACTCGCTCGGCCACGGCTTTGATCTTGTCGCTCTTGGTCGTGCGCGCCAACTCGGCCAAGAGCGTGGCGGCTTCCTCTAAGTGACCTGCGTCGCGAGCCGCTGCCGCCAGCGCCACCATCACCACCGGATCTGGCACCTTGGGGATCGCGTCCCGGAGAGCCAGGTAGGCCGCGTTCGGGTCCCCCTGGGACGACAAGACCGCTGCGGTGGCCAGCACCACAGACCGTGACCATGGGTGGGCCTTGTAGGCCTGCACCGCAACCTTCCGCGCATCCTCCGGCGGGGCGGCCACCGCTGCGGCACGGATGTACGCCGCCGCGAGCGAGCCATCTTGCGGGCGGGCGCTCGATGCCTTTTGAAGCCATGGAAGCGCCTTGTCCGGCAGATTCTGCTGGAGGAGCAACAGGCCATAGCTAGCTTGAACCTCCACTTCATCGGACCCGAGTGACAGCGCCCGAGACAGGTCTTGCCGGGCCCCGGTCAGATTGCCTCGCGCCCCACGGACCTTTCCACGCCCGAGCCAGCTGACCACTGAGTTGGGGTAGGCGAGCACCAAGGACGACCACTGCGGCTCCACCTTGGACACATCCCTCTCCGCCTGGGTGGCGCGGATCTGCTCCCAACCCGCCTTATCGAGGGAGCCATCCGACATGCTTCGGGCCACCATCCGCAAGAAGTCGGCCTCCGGGTAGCCGGGAGCCAGTCGTAGCGCGGCTTGGGTTTGGACCATGGCAGCCGGACCGTTTCCCGCGCGGAGCAGGTAGCGCGCATACACATTGCGAAGGCGAGGATCGTCGGGAATGCGCTGAACCCCGAGCTTGAGCACGTCCAGGGCGCTCTCGGGCTGCAGGGTCGCGACGGCCACATAGGCATCGGGTTCGTCAGGCACCGCGAGCAGCGCTTTTCGGGCCTCTGCCGCAGCATCGGGCAGGCGGTCGAGCTGCAGGAGCGTGGCCTGCAACCCCGCCCAGGCTTCGGAAAGAGACGGGTCTCGTTCGAGCGCCTTCCGATAAGCGGCCTCGGCCGAAGCTAACTTTCCGGTTCCCCGATAGACGGCCGCCAACCCCATCGGCGCGCGCGGATGACTCGCCTGCAAGGACAGGGCGCGCTCGTAGTGAGCGGTCGCTTCGGACGCATCTTTGGAAAGCCGGCCTAAAAGGTAATAGATATTCGGATTCGCGGGCTCTTTTTCGAGGCGCTTTCGATAATCGGCCTCCACGGCATCTTGCACGCCAAGGTGCGTAGCGACATCGATGTAGAGCTCTTGCGCATCCAGATCGTTGGGAGCCCGCGCCGCTTCGGCCTGCGCAAGCGGAATCGCTCCAGCCATATCGCCGGCCCGCAAGCGAGCCTCAGCGGCAGAACCCGCCATCGCCGCCGTGTTGAGCGCCAACGCCAGGCCGATCACGCCCCACTGTCTCGTCCATCCGACCAAGCTGTCTCCTGTGCCTGCTAGAGTGCCGTGTAAGTCCCTGCCGTTCACTTTAGGAGCAGCCCCCAACATGGTCCTCTGCTTCCTCGTCGCCACACTCGCCTCCACGCCCGCTCTCGCCAAGGACCGCCCAACGGTCGCGGTTGTGGGCCTGCACGACGCGGATCTAGACCTCGAAGGTCAACGCGCCGCCGTGGACCGCATCACCGCCTGGCTCAATAAGTCAGGGGGTGTCGACGCCTGGGGCCCCGACGAAGTAGCGCGGGCGATAGCCGGAAGCGAGGAGCTGGTGCGGAACGAGGCCTATGTGTCCTCGGGTCGACGCCTGCTGGAAGAC
>JBGCER010000571.1:0-3179 GCA_045106515.1 Myxococcota bacterium | reverse complement strand
TCGACCAAGACTGTGACGGGGATGCCAACACCTCGCCCTTCGTGATCAGCGCCCACAGCTGGACCGGAAGCGTGGGCGGGCTGCGCGCCGGGGCCACCGATGACCACTTCGTGCTTGTGGTGGCGGCTCCAAACGGCTTTGTGAACCAGAGTGGTGTGTCCGTTGGACGCTCCGTGGCGAACATGTCCTGGGACCTCGACTCAGACAACTTCGACACACCCACCGACGACGCGGCGCGAGCACAAGTGCCCGCCTCAGGCGCCAACCGAGTCAACCCGGGCGTCAGCTTGGTGACCTTCACCAATGGCTACTACTCGGCGTGGTCAACGTACGAAGGCAACGAGAGCTTCGCCGCCAACGCCGTCTCCTTGCGCTCCAGCATCTCGGCGCTCAACTACAACGATGGCAGCACAGGCACCGGGTGGGCGCTGTCGGGTGACTCCGACCACACCCAGACGGACCTGCGATGCGATGGCACCAGCTGTTGGAGCGTGTCCTGCGGTGACCAAGACGTACAACTCGCGGTCTCCCCCGACGTCAAAGCAGTCTCTGGGTTCGAAGTCACGTTCACCCGCAGCGGCAACGACTCCGTTTCATCCGCGGTGGACTGCTTTATCGAGGTCGACAGTCCGGCCGGTGAGCCCATGTTCCACATCGTGGAAAGCGACGGCTCCGTCGCCAGCTATCTGTCTCTAGAGAGCCGGAACAACATCTTGAGCGCCGCCAGCAGCTTCGCCTTTTCGACGAAGAACCTCTCCCACGGCAGCAGCCACGGTGATTGGTTGATCCTCGGTAATAGCGCCGGCGGGGTTACCTTATTCCGAAATGCGTCCACCCAGCGGAACGTGCTCGGTGGCGTCAAGACGCTCAACGCCGACGCCGCCTTCTTGGGCCCCACAGCCTACGTGGCCGCCGTCGATGAGTCCAATGGGATCCGCTTCGCCTATGGAAATCCAACCGGCGCCATGACCGAGGTTGACGTTCCGTTCTACGATGCGAACGGCAGCCTGATTGCCGCTCAAAACGTCACGGTCGAAGTACGGGGCAATCGCGTCCTGCTGGCCGCCACTGGCACCACCACCGGCGGCGACGCCGTGATGGGCTGGTTCTTCTTCGAGATCTAGACGGAGCTTGTCGATGACGACGCGCCTTTCCCTGCTCACTTCTCTGCTCTGGTTGTCTGGCTGCATGGTCAGTCAGTCGGAGTTCGAAGACGCCCTGTGCCAGCTCGACGAAGACGGCGACGGCGACCCACGCTGCGGTCCCAGCGGCACGCTCGCCGACGGCGACTGCGACGATAGCAACCCGCTCATGTCCACCCTGCGAGAAGAGACCGCAGAGATGAACGAGGCCGGCGAGGTCATTGGTGGAGCCTACGATGGGTTCGACAATGACTGCGACGGCGGTGACCTCCTCGACGTCGACGGTGACAAGTACGCAGGCATCTCGCGGGCCGAATACGAAGCCATCGAAGGCGGCGACCCCTGGCCCACCGACCTGCAGGACGGCGTGGATTGCCACGACCTGCCCATCGAGGGCACCGAGCCCGGCTACGAGGCCCAAGTCTACCCCGGCGCCGAAGACACCTACTACGATGGCATCGACGGCGACTGCAGTGGCGGCACCGACTTCGACCGCGACGGCGACGGGTTCACGAGTCGATACTTCGTCGACGAAGAGGGCAACCTGGGCACCGACTGCGACGACAATGACGCCGCGGTGAAGCCGGGCGGTGTCGAGGTCGAGTTCTACGACGGCGTGGACGACGACTGTGACGGGACCAATGACTACGACCCCGACGGCGACGGGCGACTGACCGATGGCTACGAAGACGTGGCTGAGATCTTCCGCAGCAAGTACCAGTATAGCGATCTCACCTGGGTATCATCAGCGGATTGTCTCGATCTCAACGATGATTTCGGCACGGTGGGCCCCACCGTCACCCCCGCCAACGCCTCGGCCAGCTACGTGCGAACCCCCGGCGACGGCGACTGCGCAGCCTCTGTCTTGGACGGAGAGTCGTGCGAGAACACCTGGTACGACGGCCTCGACGACGCCTGTGATGACCTGAACAGCCGCGGCGAGGTCTTGCGCAACGACTTCGACCAAGACCAGGACGGGTATCTGCCGGATGACAAGCGCGGCGACTTCATCGTCTACGTGCTGCGCTACGCCGAGTTCACCAATAGCCGCGGCCAGCAGCCGTACCGCGCCGCCATGATCGAGACTTACGGCGACGGCGTCACGGTGAACTCCGCATTGGCAGGCGCCTGGTTCGACGCACACGACAACGACTGCCTAGACACCGACCCCACGGTCAGTCCCGACGGCGTTGAGATCCTGGGCGATACGCTCGACTCCGATTGTGACGGCCGCATCGATGGCGCGCCATTCAACTTCGACCGCCTGATCTTCACCGACCCCGGCCCCGTTCGGGCGGTCGCCAGCGATGACTACCTGGCGCTGGTCTTAAACGCGACCGGCGGTGTCGACCAAGATGACGGCGTTGGACCTCGGCTTCCCAGCACCGTCATGCTGTCTTGGGATGCCGACGAGACCCTGGCGTCCAACCTAACGATCGACACCAGCCCCTTCGCGGTGGTGTCCGACTCCGACGTGCTGCACCGCGCCGTCAGCGTTGTGGGTGATGGCACCAATGTGTTCAGCGCCACCACCTGGGCCACGGTCCGCACGCGGCTGATCGCCTCCCTCTCCGTGCCGACAACAGGGGTGCACTTCAACACCCAGGAGACAGCGGTACCGCAGTCGCGTCTGGACTTGGCCACGTACACCGACGGCGACCTGCGCTGCGACGACACCGATGATGTGTGCTGGCAGGTCGCGTGCGATGGCGACAGCATTCAGTGGCATGGCTTCGAGCGCGCTCCTGGCATGGCCGAGGTCTCCACAGGGATCCTTCGAGACGTGGACGCCGACGACTGCTTCGTCTGGCCCGCCCACCTCAGCGGCGACAACACGCGGGTCTACGCCGTGGACGCCAGCGGAGACTTCTCCAGCTTCGAGCTCGATGGTTTGATCCTGAGCCCAAGCACGTCCGATCCCCTCGGGCTGACCGGCTCCACGTTCGTGCGCAGCCACGATGACTGGCTCATCGTCGGTCAGAGCACTGGCGTACAGCCCATCCGCACCTCCGGCGAGCGCACTACCGGCCTGTCGGG
>JBGCER010000570.1:0-8048 GCA_045106515.1 Myxococcota bacterium | reverse complement strand
CCAGCTCACGGTGCGCGCCATCCTCATGGGCTGCGGTATCGGCGCTGTGGTGTCGGCCATGAACCTCTACTTAGGGTTGATGACCGGCTGGTCCCTTGGCGGCTCTCTCATCGCTGCCATCCTCGGCTTTGGCATCCTGGGCACCTTTACCCAGGCGCTGCGAAAGAGCGGCTCGAAGATCCGCCCCTATGGCGTGTTGGAGACGAACATCACCCAGACGGCGGGCTCAGCCGCAGGGTCGATGACCTCGGCGGCGGGCCTGTTGGCGGCAATCCCAGCCATGAACATGCTCGGGCATGACCTGGGGTATGTGCAGCTGACCTTGTGGGCGCTCTCGGTGGCCTACCTGGGCGTCTTCTTCGCCGTGCCGCTTCGCCGCCAGATGGTGGTGGCGGAAAAGCTGCGGTTCCCCACGGGTACCGCCACTGCCGAGACCATCGTCTCCATGGCCGCTTCCGGCGCTGAGGCGGTTCGAAAGGCCAGAATGCTGGCGATCGTCGGCCTGGCAGCGGGCGCGTATGCATTGGCGTTCTACTTCGTGCCGGAGCTCAACCATCCTGCAGTCGAAGCGGTGATTCCTGCGTTTTCCGTCGTGGCGGTCTGGAGCATTTCGCTCTTGCTCTCCCCCATGATGTTTGGTGCGGGCATCCTCATCGGCCCCCGCGTGGGCACGTCACTGCTGCTGGGCGCCCTCGTGGCCTGGGTGGTCGTCGCGCCCATCATCACCAGTATGGGCCTGGTGGCGGGTCCCTTTGTCGGCGAAGATGGGGTTTGGTCCTCGGGAAGCTTGATGAGCTTCAGCCCGCTGACCGCGGAAAAAGCCGCCAAGATTGGGGCTCCTCAGAGCATGGTTGGCTTGGTGGGCGGCCGGGCGTGGTTGCTCTGGCCGGGCGTCGCCCTGATGATCGCGGATGCGCTGACGACCTTGGGCCTGAACTGGCGCTCGGTGCTCAATACGTTCCTGCCTGGGAAGGGCGACTCCAGCGCCGTGGACAACTCCCCAGACACCATCCCCACGCTGTGGTGGGTCGGTGGTTTGGGCCTTGCGACCATCCTTGTGACGGTCATGGCCCAGTGGCTCTTCGAGATCCCGTTCTACTTCACCCTCATCGCGGTGGCCCTGTCAGCCTTGCTCGCGGCCATCGCCGTTCGATCGACGGGAGAGACGGACATCAACCCCATCGGCGGCATGGGCAAGGTCACGCAGTTGGTGTTCGCGGGCTTGGCGCCCGGGGTGTCGACCAACCTCATGGCTGCGGCCATTACCGGCTCTGGAGCGTCTCAAGCGGGCGACATGATGCAGGACCTCAAGACGGGCTACCTACTGGGTGCGTCGCCGCGAAAGCAGTTCCTGGCGCAGCTCGTCGGTATTGCAGCGGGCATCATCGTCTGCGTGCCCGCCTACCTGCTCTTCGACGCCGCGTACGACATCGGCGGGGTCAACCAAGACATCGAAAACCCCCTCAAGGCGTTGCCTGCCCCCGCGGCACACGCCTGGAAGGGCTTCGCCGAGCTGCTGTCGAACGGTATTGATAGCCTGCCAGAAGGCGCCTTGTACGCGGTTTTTGCAGGCTTGGCGCTGGGTGTGGTCCTCCCGATCCTGCGGCTGGTGCTTCCCAAGGCGGCCAAGGGCTGGGTGCCCAGCGGCTTGGCCATGGGGATCGCGTTTATCGTTCCTGCATACTACTGTATCGTCATGTTCATTGGCTCCATGTTCCTGGTGGGCTGGCAGCGCGTGAACAAGAAGGGCGCCGCCGCCATGGCCTTCGCGGTCGCGTCGGGCCTGGTCGCAGGGGAGGGGTTGATGGGAATCGTCAGCGCCATCCTGCAGATCTTGGGCGTGCCCAACCTGTGGGAGTTCTTGGACTGGATCGCAAAAGCCTCGGGTAGTTGACACCGACGGCGTGGGTCCCACTTATAGAGTGGAGGCCCCATGGTTCTTCTTCTTGCTCTGACCACCGCTTCGGTGCCGACGTCCGCGACGGGGAGCGCAGATTCAGCATCGGTGAGCGGCGCCAGCTCCTCGATGGCCGAGGCGACCGTCGAGGGCGAGCCTGCTGCCCTGCATCGGTACGAGCTGCAGAGCACGCTGCTGCTGCCTCGTCCCCTGTGGTTGCTCGCCGACACCAATGACGAGGCGCGGGTCAGTGAGGTCTCCCTCGAGTTGTCCCTGTCGTGCGGGTGGACCGCCCAAGGTAAAGATCATGTCGTAGACTGCGTGATCGAGGGAGCCGCTGTGCGAGCGGCCCCCATGCCCAGCGACCGAGGGCGCGCTGCCGTCGTGTTGGAGCAGCTCGACGCGCGCCTCACGGGTGCCAACGTGCAGTTTCGGACGCGACGAGGCCGAGTGATGGGGTTGTGGCTTCAAAATCGAGAGGGGCCCATGTGGCGCCGCACCCGCCGGGCGGATGAAAACACCCGCCTGCTCCTGAGCCGGGCGGTGGCGGGCTTCGATATGCATCAGCCCAAGTCAGGTGTTGAAGCCGATAATGCCTGGGGTCAGCGCAGGAGCTGGTGGGCGCAGGCTCCGGCGGCGTCTGGAACGCTGGGCACGGCGGAGCTGGTGCATCAATCCCTGGCCGGAGACACCCGGATCGAGGTTCGTACGTCCGGAAACGTCACCCTGTCTCCGTCGACGGGCTCGGGAGAGACCGGCGTGGACTGGTACACGGGTAAGGTTCGCGCCCAGGGCCATGTCGATGCGCAGGGCCTGTGGCTTGACCGGCGATGGGCCCTGAGTGTCAGCCCAAGCCCGGACTCCGCCATCGCGAATGGACCGGCGGGCCTATCGTATGACCACACCGGTTCGCTGCGCCGCCTCGCCAGCGACGAGGCCGTTGCGCTAGGCCCGACGGGGGAGGTTGAGCCCAGCCGCGCCCAACCGACAGCGCTGCAATCCAGAGATCCACTCGGCATGCCGAGATAAGGACCCAGCGCGGCTGCGCTCGCCGAGCGGAGCCGTGGAGATGTGGATGCAGAGCGTGGTGCCCGGACCCATGGTGGTCATCTTTGGTGCGAGTCCTCCAGGGCAGGCCCTGGTTCGGGTGCTCGCGCCCACTCGATTCCAGGTTGTGGTGGTCGAAGATCGCCCCGAGCGGATCGCGCCCCTGCCCGATGGCGTGGCGCTATTCGATGGCGGCTGGGAGCCATTCATGGACCGAGGCCCCTGGGGACCTCACACCTTCGCCGTCGTGATGACCCGTGACCACGACCTAGACGCCCGAATCGTCGCGGAGTGCCTGAAGGTGCAGACGGCGTACGTGGGGCTCATTGGCAGCCGAAGAAAGTGGGCTGGAACCCAAAACAAGCTGGCGGCTTGGGGCGCGGAGCCCGCGCAAATCCAGCGGGTTCGCTGCCCGATTGGGCTCGATTTAGGCGGGAAAGAGCCTGGCGATATCGCAGTGAGCATCGCCGCCGAGCTCATGCAGCGGTTCCACGCCTTGCCCCCTAGGGCCGCTCCAGGCTGACTCTGCCGATCTTGCCCTGGCGAAACTCAAAGACCAGCAGGTCGCAGACCTTGGCCATGTCCACCACACCGCCCTTTCGCAACGCGCCTCGCTTTCGGGCGATCTGCTCTAGGACCTCGGTGGGTTCGTCCGCCATCGTGTCCAGCTTGTACCGGCTCATGACCTGCTGCGGGTACAGCTCCATGAGCGAGGTCAGCAGGTGAACCGCCACTTCCTCCAGGTCCAAGCGCGCGTCGGCGATCGCCCCGGTGGCCGCCAGGCGCATGGCGGCGTCCATGGGCTCCAAGCGAGGCCAGAGGAAGCCGGGGGTGTCGATGAGGACGAAGTCCCTGCCGACCTTCACCCGTTGCTGTTGGCGCGTAACCGCGGGTTTGTTGGCGGTCTTGGCCAAGGTTCGTCCGGCCAGAGTGTTGATCAGCGTCGACTTGCCCACATTCGGAATGCCTAGGATCATCGCCTGAATCAACACGTCGCGGTTGCGATCCTCGGGCAGCATCTGTCGCCCTACATTGAGCAGTCCCTTGGCTTCCGACACCATCTCGCGTTGCAGTGGGATGGCCCGCACACCAGGTTGTTCCTCTAGTTTCTTGACCCAGAGGTCGGTGACCTTGGGGTCTGCTAGGTCGCACTTATTGAGGATGGTGATGGTGGGCGTATCGCCTCGCATGCCAGGGATCAGCGGATTGCTCGTGGCGAATGGCGCCCGAGCATCGACGAGTTCGATGACCAGCCGCACCTTGCCCATGGCTTTGCTGATCTCGCGCTTGGCCTTGTTCATGTGGCCGGGGAACCAAGACAGGGTCACGGGGTGCTCTCGGTGAGGTTGCGTTCCCTGATAGGATCGCGCACCGATCACCGCACCTCGGATGGACCCACATGGAATGGCTCTGGACGCTCTGGAATGTCGACCCCTGGTTTCAGGCCGGCTGGATCTGCCTCGGTCTCACGCTGATGGCGTGGGTGCTGTCGCTCATCACGCGGGAGTTTTCCTGGGTCGATCGACTCTGGTCGACCGCGCCGCCGGTCTACGTCTTGTATGTGGCGGGTGCCGCCGGTTTCGGTGATATGCGCCTGAATCTGATGGCTGCGGTCGTGACCCTCTGGGGCGCTCGATTGACCTTCAACTATGCCCGCAAAGGCGGCTATTGGAAGGGCGGCGAGGACTACCGGTGGGCCGTCTTGCGCGGAAAGATGAGCCCCTGGCAATTCCAGCTATTTAGCGCCACCTTTATCCATCCCTTCCAGATGGGACTGGTCTTTCTCTTCACCAGCCCCATGCACGAAGCCTGGGTCGCGCGCGGGACTCCGCTGACCTGGGCAGACGGCCTGGTCGCGACGGCCTTTCTTGCGCTCCTGGCCATCGAGACCATCGCTGATGAGCAAATGTGGGCGTTTCAACAAGAGAAGAAGCGCAAGATCGCCCAGGGGGAGCCGGTGGAGCGCCCCTTCTACGACCGCGGCTTGTACCGGCTCTCTCGCCACCCGAACTACTTCGCCGAAGTCGGGCAGTGGTGGGTCTTCGTCGGTTTTGCCATCGTCGCCAGCGGGTCTTGGCTCACATGGACGTGGTCGGGCCCGGTGGTGCTCACGATCTTGTTCTGGGGCAGCTACCGCTTCGCCGAGGCCATTTCCTTGAGCAAATACCCGAGCTATGCGCAGTATCAGCAGACGACGTCCGCGGTGATCCCATGGATTCCAAGAGCGGTGCCACCGAAGACGCGGACCCAAGGATGAGCACTCCACCACTGGACCCGGAGCTGCGCGCCCTGCTGGTGTGTCCCTTGACCCGGTGCGAGCTCGTGGACGTTCCGCGGGGCTTGTACAGCCCACAAGCCGACCTGGTATTCCCGGTCGAAGAGGGCGTTCCTATGATGGTTCAGGAGTGCGCCCTGGCTCCGACCGAGGAAGACAAGGCGCTCGCCGCAGCCCGCTAGCTGAACAGCCCAAGGCCGTAGAGCGCGCCCGCGGCTCCGATGAGCGCGGCGACGAGCCCCACAACCGCTGACACGCCGCCGATGGAGCCCATGGCTAGACTGGCGGTGCGGCTCTGCCCCGTGATGTCGGGCTCATGGTGGCGGCGGCGCCACATGGGCAGCCCGATGGCGATGGCCGTCACGCCGGCGCCAGCGCCGAGAAGCAGGGCGACAAAGGCGATCGTGTTCACCCCATTGGAACCTATTGGATCTGCTAGGATCGACCCGAATATAACTGCTCCAACGCCGGCTATCGATAAGAGTCCGGCGCCTGCCGTTCCAAACCACAGCGAGCCGGTTGGAGGGGCTGGGATGCGGTCTTCGAAGTCACAACTGGCGCAGATAACGCCGTTTTCTGTCCGAATCGTCTGGGAAGCGTCGGTGTCTTCGTCACACCGAGTGCAGCGGACGGTGCCGACAGCGTAGGGCTGGTGTGGGTTGCCGCTGCGGCCGCCCACGCGGCGACCGGTTCGGACCTCGGCCTCGACTTTTGCACGTTCGCCCTGATGCCAAAAATGTCCGTCGCTCAATGCATCTCCTTGTTCCTAAAGGTGTACGCGGCTCGCCGGACGTCAAGCGAAATCGCCACCGAACACGGTGTAGTCTGGGAGTCCGGCTGGGTTGAGGCCGGGGGAGCCCATCATGTTGTTCGATAGGACGTCACTATGATCTGGATGGTGATGGGCGTGGCCTTGGCTCAAGGGCCGACGCTGCAGACGGTGCAAGCCCGCGCGTGGTCGCGCCAGCCAGTGTCCAGCGTCGCCGAGGGCCTCGAGTCCGAAGATGGGGCCGTTCGACGCGAGACGCTTCGGCTCTTGGGTCAGATGCGAGCCGACGTGGACGCCCTGGTGGTGCCGCATGTAGACGATCCAGAGTTGGGTGATGCCGCCGTCGAGGCCTTGGCCTTGAGCACCACCGACGGTAGCGAAGCCCTGCTTCGCACGTGGACGCGCTGGACCGCGAACGCGCCGGCGCACGACCGCCACTTGATGGTTCTCGACGGACTTGGCAGGCGGGGGACCGGCTCGGTGGTCTCTCTGCTTTCCGGGGTTTTACAGGCTCCACCATCGGCGTCGACGAATGCCGAACGAGCGATGAATGAGCGCATACAAGCTGCCTATGCGCTGGGTCGTCTTGGACGGAGGAACGTGAAAGGGGCCGGTTCGGGGGTGGGTGCGTTGGTCCGCTGCGTGACCACACAAGCGGTCGCTCCGGCCCGCGCCTGCGCCTGGGCCTTGTCTCGCATCGGCTTGGCGGATGCCGATCCTGAAGACGTGAAGCGGCTGCGCTCTCACGCGGGGCAGATCACCGACCCAGTGGGGCAAGCTTGGTCTGTGCGCGCATTGGGTACAACGGGCGAGAACGTGGATTGGGCGTACAAGAGTAGCCACCGAGAGGTTGTGGTGGCGGCGTATACCGGCGCCGAGGTCAGCGAGGCGCAGGTGCAGGTTGGATTGAAGAGCTTGGACCCTTGGGTTCGCGGTCAAGCGGTGATGGCGGCGTCGTCTTTGCCCGAGGAGAACGCGAACTCGGCCCTGCGTCCACGACTCGAACGAGCGAATGGCGCAGATGGGTCTTCGATAGCGAGCTCGCTGCTGGCGGCTGGGGCTGTACCCACCACTGCAGACATGGCCGATCCTCGTGGTCCCGTGAGGTCGGCCTGGATCTCTGGCGCTCCCGTTGAGCGACTGCCAAGCCTCTTGCCTCCACCCGCCGACCCATCCGATGGCGACGGGCCGCGCGTAGCGACCAGCCAGGACTGGACCGCGCTAGGGGTGGCGGCTGGGGTGCTCGATCCGGAACGGGTCACGGCGTTGGCGAAGCTGCCTGGTGCGATGGCGTTCGCTCGACGACTTCTCAAGAATGGTCGACCTGGAACGGAGGCGGCTGGGTTGATGCTGCTGGGTGCGCTAAATCCCAGACTACTAAGTGCTGAGTTGGACGCTCGCACCAGCGCCGATAGCAACGAGGCCTCGCGGTCGGCCATCGAGGCATTCGGGGTGCTGCTCGACAGGGGCGCTCACGTCAGCGTGGTTGTGCAGGCGCTGACCCAGTGCGCCAAGGTGACCAATTCGAGAGATGCAACGCAGATTTATCGGGTGTTGGCGAAACACGGGCACGCCCCATCGACGCAAGAGCGAGCGGCGCAGTCGTCATGGAAGCCGCTCACCGCAGCCGCTGCGACCTCCATCATTTTGCACACCAATCGAGGCGCAATCACCATCGCTCTTGAGTCCGATATCGCCCCGCAAACTGTGGCTTCGGTGCTGACCATGGCGCGGGAAGGGCGGTACGAAAACACGCCGGTTCACCGCGTTGTACCTGCATTCGTCGCGCAAGGCGGTGATCCCACAGGCACGGGGTGGGGAGGGCCAGAGTGGTGGGTGCCCGACGAGGACAGTCTTCGGCCCTTCGATTTGGGTGCAGTAGGGATGGCCAAAGCCGGAGCCGACACAGGCGGGAGTCAGTGGTTCATCACCACCGTGGAGCAGCCGCATCTGACCGGCGACTACACCCGCTTCGGTCATGTGATCGACGGCATGGACATCGCCAAAACGCTCACGGCGGGTGATGTGCTGGAGCGAGTCGAGGTGAAATGAGCCAGGAG
>JBGCER010000569.1:0-7512 GCA_045106515.1 Myxococcota bacterium | reverse complement strand
TGGCGGGCCTCATCGCCGTCTTCTTCCTGCTGGCACTCTAGAATGGCCACTGCACCCCTTCCATCCCTCAAGGGCGTGCTCGATCTGAGCACGTGGCTCCAGGTGGCCGAACTCGAAGGGTGGACCTGCGCCGTCGCGTTCGAGGACGGCTCAGAGATGCGCTTCGACGAGGGCCTCTTGACGGGTGCCAAACACGCGGGCCACGCAGGAGTCACCGGTATTCTAGGCATGTTTTTGTCCGGGCGCACCGCCGGAGAGACCCAGCCACAATCGTCCGACTCAGACCCTGACCTTCGATGGGACGCCACGACCGCCTCGCTTCGCGGCTTTCGGCTGGTCGATGAGTGGACTCGACTCCGTGCCCAAATCTTGGCGGTCGCCGGTCCCGCCACCCAACCCCTAGGGCCGATGGAGCCCTTGTTCGACGGGCAAAGAACCGTGGCCGAGGTGGTGGCGGAGTCCGGTCTTCCCGCTGCGAGTGCATGCGATCTGGTGTTAGCAGCCCTCCAGGAACGCGCGCTGCAAACGGCCGCTCCACCCGATGAAGCGAGGGCGGCCGACGCCCTGACTCCCGTCTCGGCGGAAGACTTCTGGGACCTCTTGGACGCCGCCCACGCGTTCACCCGCGCTAAACAGCTCGACCAAGCAGAAGCGGTCTTGCACAAGGCCCTGCGCGCTCGCCCAGGCGACGCCATGGCGGAACAGAACCTCAAACGAATCCAACGCCTGCGCAGCCGCGCGCAGATCTAGGGAGCCACGTTGAACCACGGACTCGAAGCATCGATCACAGGCCTGCTCCAAGCCACCAATATGCTGTCCGGATTCCCGTGGTCTTTGGTGTGTACGGAAGCCGGCTTGCTCGTCGCATCCGCGGGCGACGAGGACCTGTCGGAGGTGGCCGCGGGTCTAACCAGTTTGTTCAACGATATTCTGGGGCGTGCCGAGCGCGATCTCGAGTTTTCCGCCGTCGACGAGTTCACCATCTTGGACCCCAAGACGGGTCGTTTTGTGGTGCGCCCCCTCGTCTCAGATTCCAGCGGTAATCGTCTCTTCCTGGTGGTTTTGGTGCCCCGTGCAGCCACGTGGCGTCGAGCCACGAACGACCTGACCAAACGCTTGATTCCTCTGCTACAACCCCTACTCGACACCGACTCTATCGAGCCGGCGGATGAGTAAGCCGAAGCCACCCAGGAATCCGGATGGCCTGAGCCCGCTCTTTGACCTGGACATCGACGCGCTGCTGTCGAGCCCCGAGTCGCTGACCGCATCCAGGACGCGCCGAGACACCAGTGAGCTTGAATCCGAGCTGGACACCACACACCTCCAAGCCCTTGGGCGAGATCTCGCTGCCCAGTACGCCAACACCATCGGCGACTACGCCGTGAGCGTCTTCTCGCGCGAAGACAGCGAGAAGGGCCGCCTTCAGGTGAGGGCCGCGATCACAAGCATGCTCGACCTCGCCAACGCCACGTCTGATGCCGCGCTGGTGCGGACCTTAACACCATGGCTGCCTCTGCTCGACGCTCCCTCGCCCCGGAAAACGCTGGCCAGAACACGCCAGATTAAGGATCTCAAAGCCATGGTCAAGGACTTCGCCTCCCTGCTCGATGAGCAAGAGCAGCAGCAGCTACTCTCCATCGTTCAATACCGTGGGCGGTCCAGCCCGCTCATGGCGTTCCTCCGACAGCTGCCGGGCATCGGCCCTCGTAGACTCGAGCGAATGTTCCTGGCGGGACTTCACGACCTGGACCGACTCTGCACGGCGGAGCCTGACGAACTGCAACGGGTGACCGGGATGCCCCTCGCAGTGGCACAAAACACCTGCCGCAGCGCGAGAGTCTTTGCAGAAGAAGAGCGAAAACGGGCGTTCCACGCCCTCACAGAGAGAGCCGCCTGGCTCACAGAATCCGTTGGCAAGCTGAATATGGCAGACCCGGAGCAACGTCGGCTGATCGAGTTCGCTCGCCAGGCCATGAACGCCCTCCAAGAACAACTCAACGCGCGTGACCCCTCATGAAGTACGACGACCTTGTTCGACACCTCTCAGAACAAACCCAGGCTCCAAAAGCCCAGGTAAAGGGCATCCTCAAGGAGCTCGCCACAACCTTGCGTGCCGAGGCCGAGGCGGGCAACGCCCTACGCCTTCCGGGTGTCGGCACGTTCGACCAAGGCTGGTCCGCGCCAAGGGTTGTGCGAGACATCCGCAGCGGCCGACGGAGTTTGGTCGATGGCCGGTATCGGGTGCGCTTCCGGCCGGCGAAATCGCTTCGCGAAGCGGTCGGTGGACGGGCTCCCAAAGTCCTCAATCAGCCCGCCCACCAAAAGGCCTGGCAGCTCGCGGACACCCTCCTCGCAGATCTGGCCATGTATGGCGCCCTAAAGGCGTTCTCAGCGGCTGAACATGCGACAAACGAGGCCTTGCGTGACGCCTTGCGTACCCAGGCTGGCGCAGACTGGGCGGCCACGCTGCAGTCGTACGAGACAGGGGTTCCCGAGGCCGTTCGCGCGGAGTGCGATCATTTGGCGCTCGCCGCACGACATCGGTTTCGCTGAGTCGCCGAACCGCAAACCCATCACCGCCGCGCCATCCGTTCCTTACGCTCGGCGGCGTGTAGGCCATTCCATCTGGCTCCGGAGATCCGCCAGCGCGACCCGAAGTGCGGCTTGGGTCGCCGCCCAGACCTGTGCGGAGCCCGCATCGCCTTCTGCGGCGCAGGACGGCAACAGCGTCGTTCCTTCAGCCAGGCCATCGGCGCCAGGAGGGCCGCAGTACACGGTGGCGCATCCCACCGCCCCGTCGAAGCCGGACGGGCGGACGGTGGTGAGCCGACCTCGAATGGACGCCCCAGGACCGACCGCGACCATGAACGGGATGTGAACACCCGAAGACGCCGCTCCGAGCTCCCGGAGCATGCCACCGGCGACGCCTGAGCCCAAGAGTGCGCCGGCGCTGGCCGCTGCGCGCTCACACCGGGCGGCGTCGGGGCCTTCAAAGACGACTCTGACGTCTAGGAAGGTGGGATCCGGCGATGTGGGAAGGTGGTGCAACATGTTCACGTCCGTGTGCAAAAGGTATACGCCATCCGCGTAGATTTTGCACAGGTAATTGTGGAATTCGACCCCCGCCCGAACTCGAAAACAAACGGCAAGCCGCCTGTAAGGGCGCAAGTTTCGACTCTTCAGAATTCAACACGCTTGATAGGACAGCTATCTCCAACCCTTTGGAGCCACCCCTCTAGGACCCCGCTCCTCACCACCGAACTGATCCTCGCGGCACTTTTGGCCACAACCCACAAGGCCGCTAAACTAAAAGGGCAAGTGTGGAGTGCCTGTGCCGACCATCGACCCGCGGAAACGAAGAGTACGCGTCAAGATTGTCTACTATGGCCCAGGACTTTCCGGGAAGACAACAAATCTGCAGCGGCTGCACCGACACTACCCCTCTCCAAATCGGGGAGACTTGGTCACTCTTGATACAGAAGCTGAGCGAACCCTGTTCTTCGACTACTTCCCGGCCAGCCTCGGCTCTGTCGGGGGTCTGCAGATCCAGATCGACTTCTTCACCGTACCCGGACAGTCCTTCTACAACGCCACAAGAAGGTCGGTCCTACGCGGCGTTGATGGACTCGTCTTCGTTGCAGACTCATCGCCGAGCCGCGAGAGCGCGAACGAACTCTCACGAAATAATATGATCGACAACCTTCGGGCACTATCACTCGATCCAGCCAATATTCCCCTGGTCTACCAGTGGAACAAGCGGGATGTCGAACGGGCCATGCCGATTTCCCTCATGGAACGTGTACTTAACCCCGACGGCCGCAAGAGCATCGAAGCCTCGGCCGTGAACGGGGATGGCGTGTGGGAAACCCAGCGCCTCATCGTGGCGGACACCGTTCGCGCCCTTAAACAACGTATGACGGATGTGTCTCGTGCCAGCACCTAAGCCCGCCGCGCGCTCCGCCGAGCAAGACACCGTCTCTGTGTCGAGGTCCGATCTTGATGACCTCTTCGCGCAGGCCCTGGAGACCCTCGACAACCTGCAGCCGGTCATGGAAGTGCGGGCTGGCAAAGTCGAAAATGACACCGAGCGTCACCCCACCGAGACCTGGGCCAACCTAGAGTTTGTGGGCGTCATCCAGACCAAAGGTCGCGCCAATGGCTCGACCAGCATCGACACTCCGCCGCCGATCAACATGCCTACGGCGCCACAGCGCGGACAACAGGACCACACCTCAGAGCCGCCGCCACGTCGAGTGGCCCCATCGGCTCGGTCTACACCCGACCGCACCGCTCCGAGCCATGATTCGCTTTCGGATTCGGCTCCGACGTTGTCTCCGCCCTCTCCGCTTTTTCCGCGCGACGTCACCCCCACTTCCGTCCCAGCCAGGGCCTGGGCGACCAAGCCCGGTGGACCCGACTCGACGCGCCACACTGGGGCCCACGTAGAAGTCACGATCGGCAATGGTCTTGGACTTTGGTTGGGTGTTACCGGCCTTCTTCTCGCGGCGGGCGTTGTGGCTGGCCTCTTGATTTGGGCCGTGGCGGGTGGCTGAGACTCAGACCCCGGCCCTGCAGGGCGAGATGGACCTGACAACCTGGCTTCAAGTGGCCGAGCTTGAGGCCTGGTCCTGCGCGGTGGCGTTCGAAGGCGGATCCCAGATCCGTTTCGACGACGGGTTGCTGACGGGCGCCGAGCACTCCGGTTCGGTAGGTACCAACGCGGTTCTCGCCCTATTTCTCGCGCCGCGAACGCCCGCCGAGACCCAACCCGCAGCTCGCGCCCCCGACGCGGGCCTTCGATGGGATGCCACAACCGCCAGTCTGCGCGGGTTTCGCTTGGTCGACGAGTGGACCCGCCTCCGCGCACAGGTGCTGTCCTTGGCTCGGCCTCCCACCGTTTCGCTAGGGTCGATGGAAGGGCTCTTCGATGGCGAACGAACTGTGGCGGAGGTGATCGCGGACTCGGGAGAACCGGTTGCGACCGGCTGCGATTCTGTCCTCCGCGCGCTCCAAGAGGGGGCGCTTACAACCGCCGCTCCGCCCAACGAAGCCAGAGCTGCAGAGGCGCTCACACCGGTGTCCGAGAACGAGTTCTGGGACCTGCTCGACGCAGCCCACGAGTTCACCCGCGCCAAGAAGCTGGACCAAGCCGAAGCGGTATTACGACGTGCACTACGCGCTCGTCCGGGTGACGCCATGGCGGAACAGAACCTCAAACGAATCCAGCGTATCCGCGCCCGTGCCTAGCACTATGGAGTCCCCTTGAAGCCTGGACTTGAAGCCACCATTACCGACCTTCTACGCGCGACGAATATGCTGTCGTCATTCCCATGGTCTCTCGTCTGCACCGAAGCGGGCCTGCTCGTCGCATCTGCCGGAGATGAGAACCTATCCGAGGTTGCCGCGGGTCTAACCAGCCTGTTCAACGACATCCTCGGCCGCGCCGAGCGCGACCTCGGCTTCTCGGGCGTAGATGAGTTCACGATCCTCGACCCGAAGACTGGCCGATTCGTCGTTCGGCCCCTCGTGTCCGATCACACGGGCAATCGGCTCTTTCTCGTGGTCTTGGTGCCTCGGTCCTCCACCTGGAGGCGCGCTACAAACGATTTAACAAAGCGCCTGATCCCTTTGCTCCAGCCCCTGCTCGATGTGCCCGAAGCTGAGCAAGCCGATGAGTAAGGCCAAGGTGCCAGCCGATTCGAACGAGCTCGAATCCCTCTTCGACTTCGACATTGACGCGCTTCTCAGCAGTCCAGAGTCCTTGAAGGCATCCCAGCAGTTGGAGGGTCCCAGCGAGAGCCCGACCCAGCTGGACACCACCCACCTTCAATCGCTCGGGCGCGACCTCGCCGTGCAATACGTCGACACCTTGGGTGACTATGCCGTGAGCGTCTTTGCGCGCGAAGACAACGAGAAGGGACGCCTGCAAGTCCGAGCGGCCGTGACCAGCATGCTCGACTTGGCTTCCGCCACCTCAGACACGTCATTCTCGCAGACGCTGGGCGACTGGCTCACGCTGCTATCGGCGCCAACGCCACGCAAAGCCATCGCGAGAACTCGGCATATCAAGCAACTAAAGACGATGGTGCAGGACTTCGCCGAGCTACTCGACGCCCAGGGACAACAGCAGCTCTTGTCGATTGTGCAATACCGAGGGCGCTCCAGCCCGGTCATGGCATTCCTGCGTCAGCTCCCGGGAATCGGAAGCCGTCGCCTGGAGCGGATGTACTTGGCGGGCCTCAATGATGTGGACCGGTTGTGCTTGGCGGAACCAGAGGAGCTCCGCCTGGTGACGGGGATGCCGCTGACCGTGGCGCAAAACACCATCGCAAGCGCTCGGGAGTTCGCCGAAGAAGAGCGAAAGCGTGCCTTGCATGCCCTTACTGAGCGAGCCGCGTGGCTGACGGAGTCCGTCAAGAAGCTGGACATGTCCGACCCCGAGCAACGCCGGTTGATCGACTTTGCCCGTCAGGCGATGACGGCGCTCCAACACCAACTCGCCGTATGTGAGACGCCATGAAGTACGACGATCTCGTTCGACACCTCGCCGAGGAAACACAGGCCTCCAACGTTCAGGTGCGCGCCGTACTCAAGGAACTGGCCGAGACCCTCCGCCGAGAGGCGCAGGCCGGCAATGCCATCCGCGTGCCGGGCGTGGGCACCTTCGACCAAGGCTGGTCCGCACCTCGGGTGGTTCGGGACATCCGAAGCGGTCGGCGGAGCCTGGTCGACGGCAGGTATCGAGTGCGTTTTCGTCCAGCCAAGTCCTTTCGAGACGCGGTGGCGGGACGAGCGCCAAAGCTGCTGAATCAGCCCGCCCACCAAAAGGCGTGGCAGCTCGCTGATACCCTGCTTGCAGACTTGGCCATGTACGGAGCCCTGCAGGCCTTCTCTGCGGACAAACACGCAACCGATGAGGCGCTAAGAGAAGCGCTCAAGACCCAGGCCGGTGCGGATTGGGATGCCACGCTCCATTCTTACGAGAGCAGCGTTCCATCGAATGTTCGGGCCGAATGCGACCACCTGGCCCTGGCGGCCAGACACCGGTTTCGCTGACCTCTTTCGATCCTCTATCGTTTGGCGGCGTCGGTGGCCCCAGCGCTGTAGGATATCCCACAAATCAACCGATCCAATACAAACCTATTCGTCACCCATCAAAGCTGTACGAACAACTGTACACCCTTTGTATACAATCTGGAGTTCCCATGAGCCGCGCCGAAAAGCTGAACCGTGCCATTCGTTCGCTGTCCACCACCACCGCTGACATTGAGGCAGCCGCGGTCGTCGACAACGACGGCCTCATGATGGCGTCTTCTCTTCCCCAGGACATCGACGAAGAGGCCGTCGCAGCCATGAGCGCGGCCCTGCTGGGCATCTCCGAGCGCATCTCCGATGAGCTGGGACGCGGCGACTTCGAGATGAACCTCGTTCGCGGCGTCAACGGCCTCACGCTCATGATGCGCTGTGGTCCCGAAGCGGTGCTCGTCGTGCTTACGACCCCCAAAGCCAAGC
>JBGCER010000568.1:0-2531 GCA_045106515.1 Myxococcota bacterium | reverse complement strand
GGTGGAGCGTTCCGCACCATATTTGGTGATCGGCTCGGGCATAGCCGGGATGTGGTTCGCTTTGCGCGCCGCTGAGCACGACGATGTGGTGCTCCTGACCAAGGATGAACCACAAGAATCCAATAGTCGGTACGCCCAAGGCGGCATCGCAGCCGTGTGGAACGACGGCGATTCTTTGGAGAACCACATCCGGGACACGATGGTGGCCGGTGCGGGCCTGTGCCGCCGCGACGCGGTGGAGATCACGGTCCGGGAAGGTCCACAGCGCGTGCGCGAGCTCATTGAGCTTGGCACCCAGTTCACGCGCAGCGAGCATGACGCCGACGAGTACGACCTTCACCAAGAAGGAGGCCATAGCCACCGGAGGATCCTGCACGCCGATGATGTGACGGGCGCCGAGGTGGTGCGCGCCCTGCACAAGGCCATCGCTGAACACCCGCGCATCACCTTGGTTCCGTACCGCATGGTGGTCGACCTGCTGACCAAGCGGTGGCTGGCGCGCCGCACCGGGGAGATCCCTCCCGAAGCCTCGGATGATGAGGTTGTGGGCGCCTATGTGCTGAACCTGGAGTCTGGCGATGTTGAGGTTTGGAGCGCGGATGTGGTGGTGCTCGCCACCGGCGGGGCCGGCAAGGTGTACAACTACACGACCAACCCCGATGTTGCGACGGGCGATGGCATCGCCATGGCGTACCGGGCGGGCGCCCGCATTGCGAATATGGAATTTGTTCAGTTCCATCCTACAAGTTTGTACCATCCCAAAGAGAAGAGCTTCCTCATCTCCGAAGCCCTTCGCGGTGACGGCGGGCTCTTGATTTTGCCGGATGGCCGTCGGTTTATGCCGCAGTACGACTCCAGGGAAGAGCTGGCGCCACGCGACATCGTGGCCCGCGCCATCGATGCGGAGATCAAGCGACGCGGCTTGGACTGTGTCGAACTCGATATGCGGCATCTTCCGAAAGAAGAGCTAGAACGAAAGTTTCCGAACATCGATGCCCGACTCAAAGAGCTGGGCATCGACATGTCCACCACACCCATTCCGGTCGTGCCCGCTGCGCACTACATCTGTGGTGGCGTGCAGACGAACCTGCTGGGGGAGACCAGTGTTCGCAACCTCTACGCCATCGGAGAGACGGCCTGCACCGGGCTCCATGGCGCGAATCGGCTGGCGTCCAACTCCCTGCTCGAAGCGTTGGTCTTCGCCCATCGTGCGGCGGCAGACAGCACAGGCCGGATCGGTCAGAGTCCGCGCGCCAAGCTACCTCCGTGGGATGCCGGGGTATCGGTTGGCTCTGACGAGATGGTCGTGATCCGGCAGGTGTGGGAGGAGATCCGCCGGTTCATGTGGAACTACGTGGGTATCGTCCGAACGCATCGCCGTCTCAAGCGAGCTCGTCGCCGCATCGCTCTGGTTCGGGAGGAGATCGAGGCGTACTACTGGGACTTCAAGGTCACGGGCGATCTCATCGAGCTGCGCAACTTGGCCGAAGTGGCCGATCTTGTGGTGCAGTGTGCGCTCAAACGACGCGAGAGCCGCGGCTTGCACTACACCCTGGACTTCCCAGACTCCGACGACCGGTTCATCAAGGACACCACAGTCGAGCGGCAATTTACGTAGTTCGTTCGGCGGTTTCTTCGTCGGGTGTCGCGTGTGGCGGGCGCTGCGGGAACGGGATCACGACGCCCAGGCGGGGCGCGGGTTCATCCACTTCGGCGGCGCTTTCAACGACGCGTTCTGCGCGGAAGCCGCACACATGGCAGTGCTCTTCGACCCTCACGCTGCCGTCCGCCTGTCGAATACACGGGGTACCGAGGGCGCGATTGAGGCAGCTGGGACAGTAGGCGAAGCGCGACTTGTGCCCGTGCACCAAGGTGGCGGCGTTGGTGCAGGTGGGGCAGACCAGCACTTCGTACGATGGAGGGCGGCTCTCTTCGATGGGGGCGGGGGCACCCAACACGGTCATGGGCGTCTTGCACGAGGGGCAGTTTCGCTGATTGCGAAGGGTCCACAGGGCCCCTGCCACGATGGCCAGTCCGATGATGCACGCGGGTGCAACCCAAACTGCGACGCTGGCCCACCCTGTCAACACAGACGCTCCTCCACGCTCAATCCAGAACCCACCAAGGCCTCGATCTCTGCCACGGTCTTGGCGACTCCGGCCGAGAGCACCTCGGGATCCGTATCGGTCACGACCACATCATCTTCAGTGCGGATGCCGCCGAATCCGATCCAGTCGCGCGCACGCTCCCAATTCACCCGCGATCCCAAGCTGTCACGTAGAGATGCGTCGTTGAGGATGGCCGGCACGACGTAGAATCCGGGCTCGACGGTCACGACCCATCCGGCCTTTAGGGGCAGGTCGAGCCGCAGGTATCGCGTCCCAAATTGTGGAGGGCGAGACTGGCCGAGGGGATAGCTGGGCCGATCGCCGAAGTTCTCGAGGTCGTGCACGTCGAGCCCGAGGTGGTGGCCCGTTCCGTGGGGGTAGAACACACCGTGGGCGCCGCTCTCGATGGCCTCGTCGACCGAG
>JBGCER010000567.1:0-6984 GCA_045106515.1 Myxococcota bacterium | reverse complement strand
AAAGTAGAAGACGGTCATGAACCGGCGGCCAGCGGACGTCGGCTTGAACTTCTTCACAGCCATGGGAGCCTCAGGCCTCGTAGATATTTAGAGTCTGGCCAGTGGCCAGGGTGACATACGCCTTCTTCCAGTTCGACCGCTTGGCGGTTCGACGTCCGAAGCGCTTGACCTTGCCCCGCACCACTTGGGTGCGAACCGCGGAAACGCGAACGTCATAGAACTGCTCAATGGCACGCTTGATCTGGATTTTATTCGCAGCGATGCCAACTTCGAACGCGTACGTGTTGTCCGTACCCAAGTTGGTCGTGCTTTTTTCCGTGACGATCGGTCGTACCAGGATGTCCTTCATCTCCATGTCAGCCCCCAAGTCGCACGGCAAGGGCCTCGGCCGCAGCCTTGGTCATTACCAGGGTTCCACGATGAAGGATGTCACGGACGTTGACTCCTTCGACGAGCAGACACGTAACGTTCGACAAGTTGCGAGCGGAGAGCTCGACCTTGTCATCACGCTCGGACATGACAAACAGGGCGTCCTTGAGCTCAAAGGTCTTGAGCAAAGACACGACCTGCTTGGTCTTGACCTCGGGAAGCTTCAAGTCGTCGAGCACCACCACGGACCCTTCGGCCACGCGATGAGACAAGGCAGCCTTGAGAGCTGACCGGCGAACCTTCTTGTTCAACTTGAACGAGTAGGAACGAGGTGTAGGTCCATGGACAACACCACCACCACGCCACTGTGGAGCGCGGGTCGTGCCCTGACGAGCACGGCCGGTGCCCTTCTGGCGCCATGGCTTCTTGCCGCCGCCCCGAACTTCGGCGCGGCCCTTGACCTTGTGGGTGCCCTGGCGCTTGGCCGCGAGCTGATAACGAACAACGGCGTGCATAAGCTCTTGCTTGACTGGAGCGGCGAACACGTCGTCGCTCAGAGTCAGCTCTGAGACTTTCTCGCGGTTGTGATTGAAGACGTCGACCGTCGGCATGTGGGCCTCCGCGCTGCCTAAGACAGCTTGATCTCGACATGAACACCAGCGGAGAGGTCGAGCTTCATGAGCGCGTCCACAGTCTGCTGAGTGGGTTCGAGGATGTCCAAAAGACGGTGATGAGTACGGCGCTCGAATTGCTCACGCGACTTCTTGTCGACATGAGGGCCCCGGAGCACAGTCCAGCGATTGATAGTGGTCGGGAGGGGGAATGGTCCCCTGATGTCGACTCCGCTCCGCTTCGCCGTTTCCACAATTTCCCGGGCAGACTTGTCGAGGAGCTTGTGGTCGTACGCTTTGAGCCGAATCCGGATCTTGTTGCTGGACGCCATGTTCGGACCTTTGGGCCCCTTGGGGGCCGGGTTCGAGGACAGAAAAGGACCAGTTCCCAGCAGCGCCGGGTTGGCCAACCAAGACCGCAGAGCGGCCCGGGGGGGCGGGCGTCACACCACGTTGTGTGTGCGACCGCGTCGTACTTCGTATCGAAAAGAATCACTGGCGCCGAGGGCGCCCTGCTCTACCAGCGGTAGTGCGAGAAGGCCTTGTTGGCCTCGGCCATCCGATGGACGTCGTCCTTCTTCTTGACCGCGCCGCCACGATTGTGGCTGGCTTCGATAAGTTCGTTGGCGAGCTTCTCGCCCATGGTCTTGCCGCCACGCTTACGCGACTGCTGAATGACCCAACGAATGGAAAGTGCGGTGCGCCGAGAGGGGCGAACCTCAACGGGAACCTGGTAGGTGGAACCACCGACCCGACGGCTCTTGACTTCGACCATGGGCTCCACATTCTCGATGGCCTTGCGGAACACGAGGATGGGGTCTTCCTTGGTGCGGGTCTCGATAATGTCGAAGGCGCCGTAGACGATCTTCTCTGCGACCGCCTTCTTGCCGTCCAACATCAGGACGTTCATGAACTTGGCCACGAGCAGGTCGTGGTAACGGGGATCCGGGAGGATCTGGCGCTTGGGTACTTCGCGACGACGAGGCATGGGCTCTTCCTACTTCTTCGGGCGCTTGGCGCCGTACTTGGAGCGACCTTGACGACGAGCATTTACGCCCTGCGTGTCGAGGGTGCCACGGATGATGTGGTAGCGAACACCAGGAAGGTCCTTGACACGACCACCACGGATGAGCACCGAGCTGTGCTCTTGGAGGTTGTGACCCTCACCTGGGATGTACGAGGTAACCTCGATGCCATTGGTGAGGCGAACACGCGCAACCTTACGGAGGGCGGAGTTCGGCTTCTTGGGAGTCGTTGCGTACACACGGGTGCATACGCCGCGCTTTTGCGGACAGCCCTTGAGCGCCGGAGCGGTGCTCTTCTTGGGCATACGCTTGCGACCCTTACGGATCAGTTGATTGATGGTCGGCATGGATTCCTCTGTGCCGGCGGTTCGGGGACCCCCGGCTGGCGACGCTGCCGTTTATGGAATGCGTGAGGCCGTGTCAAGTGCAAGGCCCATATGGGCTGATACACGGCGTTGGTAGGTGGCCGTCAGAACCGGACTAGGACCGGATCCGACGGCAAGGGTTCAATGGATCCGACTAACCGGCGTCTGCCTTGAGCTTGGACTCATCACCACGGAAGCTCATGCCCAGCTTCTTGTACGAGGCGAAGCCTGTACCCGCTGGGATGAGGCGGCCCATGATCACGTTCTCCTTGCAACCGCGGAGCTCGTCCACAGAACCCTTGATCGCGGCCTCTGTGAGCACACGAGTGGTCTCTTGGAAGGACGCTGCGGACAGGAAGGAGTCCGTGGACAGGCTGGCCTTGGTGATGCCCAAGAGCAGCGATTCCGACGTAGACGGTAGACCACCCATCGCGATGATCTGGCGGTTGACCATCTCGAAGCGATGCTTGTCGACCACTTCGTCGACCAAGAAGTCCGTGTCCCCCACTTCGCGGACGCGCACTCGGCGAAGCATCTGTCGAACGATGACTTCAATATGCTTGTCGTTGATCTTGACGCCCTGGAGTCGGTAGACCTCTTGGATCTCGTCCAGCAGGTACCGTGCCAAGGCATCTTCGCCCTGGATCTTCAGGATGTCATGAGGATTCGCGGCACCGTCCATCAGGGCTTCGCCAGCGCGGACGTAGTCGCCCTCGTTGACGGTGATGTTCTTGCCCTTCGGAATCAGGTACTCGTGCTTCTCATCGTCAGGGGTGTCGACGACAATGCGGCGCTTGCCCTTGGTGTCCTTACCGAAGGAGATGACGCCATCCACCTCGGTAATAATGGCCACTTCCTTGGGCTTGCGAGCTTCGAAGAGCTCGGCGACACGAGGCAGTCCACCGGTGATGTCCTTGGTCTTCGTGGTTTCACGAGGAATCTTGGCGAGGACATCGCCCACTTCAATGCGGGTGCTCGGCTGCACCATGATGTAGGCGCTAACGGGCAAGAAGTACCGCTGGATCTTCGCATCGTCGCCGGTGATGACGATTCGAGGCTTAAGATCCGTGTCCTTGAAGTCGGTGACGACCATGCGGGACAGACCTGTGACGTCGATTTCTTCTCGGACCGACCGGCCATCTTCGAGGTCCTCGAAGACACAATCACCCGAAATCGTGGAGAGAATGGGCATGTTGAAGGGGTCCCATTGGGCAACCCGCATCTTCGCTGCCACCTTCTGGCCATCATCGACGAGGAGGACGGCGCCATAGGGCACGCCGTAGCGCTCACGCTCACGGCCCTTCGCGTCAACCACCGTGATCTCGCCGTTCCGGGACATTGCCACGGTCTGGTTGTCACGGTTCTTGGCATGTAGCAGCGCATCGCTGTAGCGAATGACGCCGCTCGTACGAAGCTCCAAGTTCGACTCGGCGACCTTGGACGTAGCCGCACCACCGATGTGGAAGGTCCGCATGGTGAGCTGCGTACCGGGCTCTCCAATGGACTGGGCCGCAATGACGCCGACCGCTTCGCCGATGTTGACGAGGTTTCCGCGCGCCAAGTCACGCCCGTAGCACTTGGAGCACACACCCCAGCGCATCTCACAGGTGAGCACCGACCGGATTCGAACGCGGTCGACACCGGACTGCACAACCTTCTCGACCGCACGCTCGTTGAGCACGTCGCCTTGAGCGACGAGCACCTCGTCGCTGTAGGGGTCGAGGATGTCTTCGGAGGCGACGCGTCCAAGGATTCGCTCACCAAGGTGCTCGATGACTTCACCACCCTCGATGAGGGATTGGATGTCCATGCCCTCGGTGGTTCCGCAATCGACTGCGGTGACGATGGTGTCCTGAACAACGTCGACCAAGCGACGCGTCAGGTAGCCGGAGTTGGCGGTCTTGAGCGCGGTGTCAGCGAGGCCCTTTCGGGCGCCGTGTGTCGACGTGAAGTACTGGAGCACCGAGAGGCCTTCACGGAAGTTCGCCGTAATGGGCGTCTCGATGATCTCGCCCGATGGACGTGCCATGAGGCCACGCATTCCAGCGAGCTGCCGGACTTGCGTGGGCGAGCCACGCGCGCCCGAGTCAACCATCATGAAGATGCTGTTGAAGCTGTCCTGCTCGGCCGACTGACCCTCGGGTCCGTAGACAACGTCGGTGCTGATGTTGGCCAGCAGATCGTCCGAGATTTGCACGGTGACCTTGGACCAGATGTCGACAACCTTGTTGTACTTCTCACGGGGGGTGATGAGCCCCTCGTTGTACTGGTTCTCAGTCTCGCGCACTTCCTGGTGCGCGCCCTCAAGAATCACGGCCTTGCTGGGCGGGATCTGCATGTCGTCGATGCAGATGGAGACACCTGCTTCAGCGGCCATGCGGAAACCGAGCTGCATGAGTGCATCGGCGAACAGCACGCTCTTCTTGGGGCCAGCGACACGGTAGCATCGGTCGATAAGCTCGCCCAAAGCCTTCTTGCCCAAGTTCCGGTCCACGAGGCCAAACGGCAGCTCGGGAGGCACAATCTGGTAGAAGAGCACCCGACCGACAGTGGTGTCGACGAGCTCTCCGCGCCCTTCAACGACGTTCTCGTCCGACTCGAGCGTCCACACCGGCAGCTTGTTGTCGAAGCCGAAGAAGCCAGCAGAAGTGACGACCATTGTGAGGTTTTCACTGTGCTTGGCGCGGAGGGTCTGGACGATCTCTCGAAGCTCTGCAACGCGGTGTGCGCTGTTGAGACGTGCGTCGACCAACACCTTGTCGCCCGCTGAGGGCAGAACCGGGTTGATGACCGCGATGACTCGCGTCGTGCCACGAACTTCCGGCAGCTCGTACAAGCTGACAGATAGACCTGCGATCTCTTCCTCGGTGATCGACACGCCCTCGTAGGGGAATGCGCTGCGGCTTTCGGCGCCGTCGGTCACAGCCTTGAGGCGGTTGCCCGAAGCAAACGCCATCCGGTCCTTGCCGATGACCTTGCTCAGCGTCCCAAGACCGTTCTTGCGACCCTTGAACTTTGTGCCGTCATCGTCGAAGTGAGCCATGTCGATGACGACAGAGGCATTGTCATCGAAGGAGAGGTCGGCGATCGGCGCGTCACCCGCGATGGTGGCCCAGGCGTCGCCACCGAGGGCGGCGAACTCGCCGAGGCGAACTGCGTGGCCCTTGGCGTCGAAGCGATCGACTTGGCCGCGATGGAGGTGCCAGACTTCGGACTTTCCACCGACATCCACACCCACAACGAGGTGAGCGTCTTGCAACTCGGGGATTTGCTCCACCAATCGCTTCTCGAGCGGACGGCTCGGCATACGGACCTTGACCCGCGCATGGAGCTCAACTTCGCCACTGTCGTAGGCGATGCTGACTTCGCTGGGGCTACCAAATTCACGCCCCTCACCGCGCGCAAAGCGCCGCTCACGGGTCATGTAGTAAGCACCCAGAACGACGTCCTGGGAGGGCTGAATGATCGGACGACCATTAGCGGGGCTCAAGATGTTGTTGGTGGACATCATGAGTACGCGCGCTTCGATTTGCGCCTCGATGGACAGCGGCAAGTGAACCGCCATCTGGTCACCGTCGAAGTCAGCGTTGAACGCCGTACAAACGAGCGGGTGCAAACGAATGGCTCGACCCTCGATGAGCACAGGCTCGAAGGCCTGAATGCCTAGACGGTGAAGGGTCGGAGCACGGTTCAAAAGAACGGGGTGCTCTTTGATGACCTCTTCGAGGATGTCCCAGACCTCCTCACGCTCCTTCTCGACCATCTTCTTTGCAGCCTTGATCGTAGTGACCAGGCCTCGCTCTTCGAGCTTGTTGTAGATGAAAGGCTTGAACAGCTCGAGAGCCATCTTTTTGGGAAGACCGCACTGATGAAGGCGCAGGTCAGGGCCGACGACGATGACCGAACGGCCAGAGTAGTCAACGCGCTTTCCGAGCAGGTTCTGACGGAAGCGACCTTGCTTGCCCTTGAGCATGTCGGACAGCGAGCGGAGCGGACGCTTGTTGGGTCCGGTGAAGACCTTGCCGCGGCGACCATTGTCAAACAATGCGTCGACGGACTCCTGAAGCATCCTCATCTCGTTGCGGATGATGATCTCGGGAGCGTTGAGGTCTTGCAGACGCTGCAGGCGATTGTTCCGGTTGATCACCCGACGGTACAGGTCGTTCAGGTCGGACGTCGCGAAACGGCCGCCATCCAGGGGAACGAGCGGGCGAAGGTCGGGGGGAAGAACCGGAATGACTTCGAGCATCATGTGCTCAGGGCTGTTTCCGCTGTCGCGGAAGGCCTCGACGATCTTCAGGCGCTTGGCATACCGGCGACGCTGGGCCGCAGACTGGGTCTCCTTCATCTCCGTGCGGAGCTGGTCGGAGAGCGCCACGACATCAAGCTCTGCGAGAAGGTCACGAACGACTTCGCCGCCCATTCCAACTTCGAAGGAGCCATAGCCGAACGTCTGAATCATCTCTTGGTAGTCGTCTTCGGACAGGCTCTGGCCCTTTTCCAAATTCGTCTCACCAGGATCGGTGACCGTGTAGCTCTCACAGTAGAGAACCTTTTCGAGGTCCTTCAGTGAGACGTCGAGCAGATTGCCGATGCGGGACGGCAGGCTCTTGA
>JBGCER010000566.1:0-6295 GCA_045106515.1 Myxococcota bacterium | reverse complement strand
GTGCGCTTCAAGCGAACGCAGGACTCGATGGTCACCCCGTCGTCGGTGGTCGTGCCTGCTCACTCCATCTCATCGCCCTTGACGCGAACCCGCCAGGCTTCGGCTTCGGGGACGTTTTCGATGATCAGGCGTCCGCCTTGGTACCAGTAGGCAACCGGCACTCGCAGCGGCCCAAGGCCGGCGATGCCGTTGTCCGCGAAGATGTAGCTGAGCCGATCGACGCCAAGGCCACCGCTTTGCTCCAAGGCCTTAGGCGGGGTGGCCTCTCGGCCTTTCACAGCCTGCACCCGCCACCGATACTCCACCGCTTGCCAGCTTCCGATCAGCGTGCTGGCCGGCTGCGGTGTCGCTGTCTGAATCTCTGATAGAACCTGGGTAAAGGCTTGAGCTGGAGAGGCGTCTGCTGCGTGGGCCGCAGAGGGCAGGCAACACAGGCACAACACGATGAGCAGGGTACGCATGGGTCTCCGAGACACGAGCTGGACGTGTTCGAGGTTGGGTTTTCGGCGTCGCTCCTCTAACCCGTCGTCGTGGGGAGGGGGTCTGCCAGAGTGCGGCCTTCAGCGCGCGTTGTGAGAATTGGAGCCGCTCTACTGCCAGGTGCCTCGGAGGCGCCACCGGGTCGGGGTGAAGCTGCCGCCATCGCCTCCTAGGTCCCACCCAGCGGCGGTCAGCGCATCGACCGCGGCTTGGCCGAGCCCCAGGTCATCTTCCCAGACGAGATCGACCTCGAAGGTCGGGTTCTTGCCCTCCTCTCGCTGGCGAACGAGCTCGAGCCACTCCGGCTCATGAGCGAGCCAGTGCAGGCCCTTGGGAGCGCTGATACTTCCTGGCTTTGCGCGGAAGGACACGACGGGGTCGGTCTCGGTTGCGTGGGGCCCAGAAAAAGCGCGGGCGTCTCGGTGGCCAGCGACCCATTCTACGGCGACCTCTGCCGCCCGAAGCCCTTGAAGCAGGGCGAGGAGCTCAGCCTTCTTCTCATCGAATAAGGCATGATGAAACTGATTTAAGATGAAGTACTTTTGGTGATGGATGGGATGGACGGCGTAGACCAGACCATCGCGTGGGTGACCGGGTGGGAACTGTAGACCGGCACACTCCGCCCCTGTCACCTCGGTGAGCGCGGTTGCGGTGTTGGAGCCAAAGTAGCGCCACAGGGCGAACCCGGCGGCGCCCACCGCGCCGACGGCCAAGACGGCGGGAATGGCGGGAGCCGCGACGGCGGCTCCGAGGGTGGCGGCGGCCAGGGCGGTGACGGAGCCAGCGGCACCGGTCGCTGCAGCACCCGCGCCGGCTGCCGCGGCCGACAGAGCACCCCCGACCGCGGTGGTCGCTCCCGATACGGCGCCCAACGCCGCAGAAGCCGCTGAGGCGGCGGTACTGCTGACGGCCGCGGCGGCTGCCCCTTCACCGCCCGCCTTCGCTGCCAATAAGGCCGCGGTGGTGCCGCCGGCGGCGGTGGCCTTGGCGGCCGCCGTGGTGGCGTTGAGGCTGAGCTTTGTGGCCTCGGCAAACGTGGTCTTCGCGGTGTCGATGACCGCGTTGGCGCCGTCTTGCACGGACTCCATGACGCTCGTTGAGTCGCCCGGTGCCGGCACCACCCCGATCACGCGTCGCTCGGTCCACGGCCTGCGGTGCAAGGGTGGGCTCTCCTCGGGGATGTCAGACATGGAGGGTTCCGGGTGTGAGGATGGGACTGGGCGCGTGTTGACGACTATTGTCTAGCACCGGGTTCTTGAAAGCGCAGGTCGGCCTTTCTGCTCATCGTGCCCGCTGTAGCGCCGCCACGATGCCGGCCCCAGCGTGACCGACGCCCACCTGGCTCGCGGACACCCGCAGCAGCGTCCTCGCGCGGGTCAGGGCCACGTAGATCGCTTGGGTCAGCGGCCGGCCACCGCGTACAAAGCCGTCGAGGCCGACGACGGCGACGACCTCGGCCTCGTGGCCCTTGAAGCTATGGGCGGTGGTGATGACCACCACTGGGGCCGTGGTGTCCAAGTCGTAGCTCGACCCAAAGGTGGTCTCAATCCCACATTGTCGCAGGGCCTCTTCGCAGTCCGCTCCGAGCTGTTTGGACGGTACCAAGACTCGAATATGCCGCGGTGAGACCTTGTGTTCGTCGATCCACTCGGTCACATCGGCCGCTAGGGCTTGCAGCTCCGCCTTTCGGTTCGCGTGCACGCAGACTAGGGGGTCTTGCCCCGACACGACGCAGAAGTCCGCTCTCCATCGCCCAGCGTCGTCGCGGCTCAATAGCGCTCGCCCCATCAACTCCCGCATGTCGGCGTCATCGTCCAGCGGCTTCAGCGCATCCATGATGTTCAACGCCAAAGACATGGCCTGCCGGGTCGACCGGAAGCTCTCGCGCAGCACCACCGAGCGCCCCCGGGCCTCGCTGCCAAACTCCGCCCACACCGGCGTCTTTCGCCCGTACACGTTCTGCGCGTTGTCGTAAAAGATCCGCGCGGGTTTGGCGCCATCGACCGGTCGAACCAAGCCCAAGATCAGCTGCAAGGCGGCTGGGCCCAAATCCTGGGCTTCGTCGATATAGAGCAGGTCAAACCTGGGGGGTGGCGGACCAGCCTCTAAGATCCGGCGGGCCCGAACCTCGTAGTCATATCGGTCTTCTTCGCCGACGGGAGCCAGGGCGATCTCGGCGCGGATGTCGTTGAGCAGGGCATGCGCATGGATCAACGCCAGCCGGGAATCCGGAAAGGCGACTCCAGGACACGCCATCTCCCACGCGCGAATCAGTAGGTCCTCCAGGTGTTTGCGCAGCGCCGCATTGCCGTAGATCACCGTCGCCTTCAGGTCTTGATGGGTCGACAATTCGGCGACGGCCCACCGGGCGAGCACGATGGTCTTTCCGCTTCCCGCCACCCCGCGCACGATCCGAGGGCCTAGATCCGACAGCTCCTTTTGGGCGATCAACCTGGCTTGGTTAGCGGTGAGCTCCCGGCCGGCAGCCCGGTGCCAGGCGATCTGAACGCCGAGGAGGGAGGGGTCGCCGGGGATGGATGGGGCCGGAGCCCGGTTCTGCGAGGCCGTGGGCTCTGCCGCCAGAACCGGTTCGAATAGCCCCGGCTGCGCCGAGGGGTGAGCGTGAGGCTGCAACCGGCCCGCCAATGACAGCGCACACGGCTGAAGGTAGCGTTTTAGGCCTCGTAGCGGTGAGGCGTCGAGCTGATGTTCCGTCGCCAGAACCGCCACGAGGTGCTTCGCTCTGGACAGGGCCACATTGACCATTCGGCGCCACTCCGGCAGGGCCCAGCCACCGGTTCGCACCACGTCGAACAGCACCACGTCGGCCTCGCTGCCCTGTTGGGCGTGCACCGTCGACGCAGACCACGTCAGCGCTCCCACCTCGTCGATGACCGCTTGGGCCGCCTCGACCTGACCGCGGTACGGCGTCACAAAGAGCCCCTCTTGCGCGGCGAGCTCCGGGTGGCCGGTCAGCAGGCCTCGAAACGCCGAGATCGAAGCCGACCGGACCCAGCTGCGCTGCGCCGTGCGCTCGGCGGCGGTGCGGTCGTAGCTCAGACCCAGGGTGCCCAGATCGATCCATAGGGCGCGATGTAGCTCGGCGAGGGGACCGGCCCCCGGCCATGGCCGATCCACCACGGGTGGCGCGTCTCGCAGGCGGCCGTCGTATTGATAGCCAGAAACCGCGGCGCGAATCTGGGGGTGCATTCGGTATTGTTTAGTTAGAGCCTGTACATTATCGGCAGTCGCGTCTAGCCCAATCATGGCGGATTCGGCCAGCCAGCGCTTGACATCGGGGGCCATGGAGCGGGTGGCGACGCAGATGGGGGAGAGCTGCTTGGGGTCGCCGACCAAGACCACCTGGCGAGCCGCGAAGAGGGCGACAGACGCCGCTGTCGCTCTGGGAACCAAGCCGGCCTCGTCGATGACCACGGTGGTGAAGGGGGCGCGACCATTCTGGAGGAAGGGTAGGTGCTCATCGCTCACGACTGCCGTGAGTGCGGCGTGAAGGGTCGTCACCACGCACGCGGGGCGCTCGTCGGCCAAGGCGCTCTTGAGGGTCGGTAGGTCCCGCCGCAGTCGCCGCACCTGTCGGAGGGCTCGAAGCCGGGCGACGGGGTGCGTCGCCGCTATCACTGCGCCCTCGGCTTGGGCGAGCGCCACCATCAATGCGTGAGAGCCGGGCAAGCAGGACTGCAGACCCTGCGCCCGGAATGCGCGCACGTCCGCCCGGCCCAGCCGGTGGACCGCGTCGGGCCGACCACGGCGCTCGGTGCCGATGCGCAGCGCGACCTCGTCTGTCGCCCGGTTCGTGGTGCTCACCACCAGCACGCGCTCACGGGGATCGTCGAGCAGGTCCGCCACCACGCGGGCGACGGTGGTGGTCTTGCCGGTGCCCGGGGGGCCCCACACCTTGGCCCAGCTCCACCGCCACGCTTGGGGGCCCGAGTCCCGGATGGCCTTGGCTACGCCGCGATCGTCTAGGCAGGTGCGAAGCAGCGGCGCGAACGCGGTCCGGGCGTCGTGCAAGGCCGGGCTCTCCACGAGCCGCTTGGGGGCGGCCAAGTAGTCGAAGGGCCAAGCCACCGCCGGGCCCAACTCGACGACATCATCGCCTTCGACCTCGATAAAGAGAGTGGTTGAGTCACGTGGCGAATCGATGACTCGGGCGGAGAACGGCGCTAGGCCCGACAGGGACTCTCGACTCAACTGCGCCTCGGTCCAGTCCATCAGGCGGGTCCGAGCTTGTGGGCGTCGGATCTTCACCCGCCACAATCCCTCGCTCTCGTCTAGGCATCGGGCGTCTTCGATCTGGATGTCCACCCCTCGGCCGACCGCACGCCGCTCGGTCGCGATGGCGCGGCGAACCTGCTCGAGTAGGGGCGCGTCGTCGTGCGGCCGGTCTGTCGCATCTGCCAAGACCGCCCTAGGCCAGCCGCTCATGGTTTCCCCCGTTCGCTGTGCCGGTGCTGCAGTGCCGGCGAATCAACGGTTCTCCACGCTACCCAAGGTAGGAGGATCGGCGTAGCAGGAACCGTTTCGATCGCCCTTTAGGTCTGTCTCCACGCCCGCACCGGCTGCAGGACCGGTGGAAGAGGGTATGAAGTTGGCGTCCAGCTCCGGATCCTGCCCCACGATGAATCCGGTGAGGACTCCGGGCGGATCCGGGCGTTCTGTGGGGGCATCACGGGCGTACCACAGGTCGTTGGTCACTTGAAAACTGTCGGGCTCCGTGCCCTCTCCCACGTTTACCCAGCGCGAAATCGTGCCTCGGTCCAGCACAACCAGGTTGTTGCGCAGCAAGCCGTTTCGCGTAGTCGCGAAGGCGTACGTCTCCGTGGAGCCCGTCTCCTGGAGGATGCGCATCACCCAGCGCTCGGGATCGATGATGGTGTTGTGCGAGGCCTCGCAGTCCACGCATCCCACGAAGGCCAGGGGCGCCAACCCGCCCTCGAAAAGGTTGCCCAGAACCCGCACTCGGGAGGCCTCGGTGTTGTCGCCCGCTTCGGTCAGAGGGGGCCGGAAGAACTCGAAGCCTGTGCTGCCGCCCATGTTGATGCCCCGTTGACCGGGATCGACGATGTGATTCCAGCGAATGTCCACATCCGATGAGCCGCCTTTCACCTGCACGGCGCTTCCAGAGGTCTGCTGGATGAGGTTGCGCCCGATGACCCCGCGATGGCAGCCCACGTGGTCCACGCCGCTGCCGCTGATACCGCCACCGCATCGGGCGATCGTCGAGTCCAGGACCCAATAGTCGTATAGGCCCGACAGCTTGATGCAGTCCTGGTTGCCGGTGCCGCCAATGTCGTGCACGTCCACATCGCGCACGATGACGTGGTGTGTCGCTAGTGGATTGTCGGTCTCGCCGCCGTCGTCGATGTTGATTCCATTGGCTCGGGTGTCCCGCACTTCCACGTCATGCAGGATGACGTAGCTGACCCGGGTCAGGTGGATCCCTTCGGTGGCGTCGGCGAAGACGGGCCGAGCCTCGCCCGGCTCGCCGCCGATCCAGATTGGGGCGTCCGCTCGCCCACGGAGGCCGTCGACGTAGTTCGCGCTGTAGGTACCTGGACGCACGCGAATGGCCGTGCCTGGAGTGGCGTCTCTGACGGCCTGCTCCACCGATGCGAAGGGGGCTCCAGCGGAGCCATCGCCGCTGCGATCATCGCCTGCAGGATCGACGTACAGGAAGCGCGCAGGAGACTGCCCATCCTCGAAGGTGGCGATGGTTGCGCAGTCTGGTTCGGTGTCGGTGTCGGTGTCGGTGTCGGTGTCGGTGTCGGTGTCGGTGTCGGTGTCGGTGTCCGCA
>JBGCER010000565.1:0-15469 GCA_045106515.1 Myxococcota bacterium | reverse complement strand
GGCAGGGCGGGGAAGGGTCGCCGGGCGCGAGGGATGCGGACGGTCGCGCCTGCGGCAGGGGTCCACTCGGCGGGCTTGCGACCTTTGCGGCGCGGGGCGCCTCTCCCGCGGGTGCCAGGGTATACACCCTATCATTGCCCGAAACTCCTTGTTGTGCTCGACCCCGTCATGGAGCCTATCCACGACGCCCCCCACAGGGACCGCGTCGGCTATGACGGCCCCGGGTGCGTCACCGCCCTTGAGGCCAACCCGGTGTATTTGTGATCCCCGCCGACATTCGCGAGGCCTGGGACTTGCGGGGCCCCGCCGAACCGCAGAGCAGCTACGCCAACTCCGTCTGGCGGGTGGGAGACCTCGCCGTGCGGCTCTCCACCAGCCGCCGACCCGAAGAGGTGGCCGCCGAGCTCGACTTCGTTCAACACGTCGGCCGCAGCGTGGCTGTGGCCCTACCCCGGCCGAGCCTCGATGGGCGCCTGGTGGTCGAGGTGAGCGGCGGCGTCGCCTGCGCCTTTGAGTGGGTCGACGGTTCGAAGGTCTCGGTCCTTACTCCACCCATTATTCGAGCCTGGGGCGCGCACCTTGCTGGGTTGCACACCGCGGGCGAGGGGTGGCGAGGGCGGCGGGACCACTGGCGACTCGACCGATGGTGGAACCTGGACCTGATCGACCGTGAGGACCGAGAGCTGCTGCACATCGCTCAGGCACTCCTGAGTGAGATCCCCACCGGCGACGAGATCCCCTGCCACGCCGATCACGGACCGCAGAACTTTCATTGGGACACAAACCGCATCATCAGTTTTGACTTCGATAATTTGGTCTATCAGCCCATCGGTCTTGACCTTGCCGTGCCCTGGTCCGTCCTCGCCAAAGAGGCCGACCCACAGGCGGCCTGGGCGCAGTTCGACGCGGGCTACCGTAGCATTCGACCGATGGAGGCCTCACTTCGGGACGATCGAGCCCTGTGGCTGCGCCGAAGTTGGCTTTATGTACTACTGTCTCGGCTGGATCTTTGGCCAGAGCCGACGCCCGAACAACGGATGTTAATCGAGCGTTATCGGGCGCGGGTGCTGGGATAAGGGCGGAAGCGGCTGGGGCTGGTGTGCCGCGCTCACCCGATCGGTTCACGGTGGGGGGTCCTGCAGCCCGCGTCCCTCACGCCGAGTTCCCTGGGCGGGCTGCGCTCGGCGGCGATCCGAATTTGCGGCCGTAGTCCCGGCTAAATTGTGATGGGCTCTGGTAGCCCACCTCATACGCCGTCCCAGACACCGAGGCTCCCGAGCGCAGCAACCGCTGAGCCTCCAGCAGGCGCAGCTCCTTTTGGTATTGCAAGGGCGTGGTCGAGGTGATGGCCTTGAAGTGCTTGTAGAAGGCGGAGGGGCTCATGGAAACGGAGTGGGCCAGGATCTCCATCTCCATGGGCTCTCGGAACCCGTTGTGGAGGGCTTGGATCGCGCGCTCGATGTTGCGGGCCTGACCCCCTTGATAGAACTGCGCGCGCAACATGCCCGCGCTCGGACAGCGAAGCAGGCGATAGTGCAGCTCGCGGCGAATGGACGGACCCAGAAGCCGGGCGTCGACGGGGTCGTCCGCCAGGGCGGCGAAGCGCACGAACACGTCGATGAGATGGGCGTCCGCATCGCCGACGGAGAAGCCGTTTGCCTCCGCTTCAGGGGCTTCGGAGTGGTCCATCTCGGTGTATACGGACCGGAGAATACCAAGTTCTAAAGGGGCGATCAGGGAGAGGTAGGGGCGCTCGGTCTCAGCCGCGACGACCCGCGCGGTGACGGGTAGGGCGTGGCTGACGATGATCAGCTGGCCAGCGCCCACCCGTTGGGTGACGCCACCGACTACCGTCTCCTTCGCACCCTGGAGGATAAGGCAGACCACGGGCTTGTAAATCAGGGCTTCGAAGTCGTAGGGCACTCGGCTGCTGGCCAGACCGAGTCCTTCTGTGATCGGGCAAAACCGCTTGTTCGAGTAGCCTGTCAGCGTGTCGATCAGGAACTGGATGGACATCGGACCTCCCGCCCACCCTTAATGCCCGGCGGGCGGCAGCGAACCAACTCCTATCGAGCTGTGGAGAATCTGGCATGAGCTACGGACGATCGGACATCCTCTCCAGATTATGTGGAGAGGGCCAAGGAGAGCCCTATGAACATTCCGACCCTTCATCTCGACACCGTCCTACAAAACCACACCGCCGACCAGACGGGCAGGGTGGCGGCGATCACCGGCACCACCAGTGGCACCGGCTTCGTCTGCGCCCGCGAGCTCGCTCGTCTCGGTGCGCGTGTGTTCCTGCTCAACCGAGCCAGCTCCCGCGCGGATGCGGCGCTGGAACGTCTCCGCACCGCCGTACCCGCCGGCGATTTCGTACCTGTGACCTGCGATCTACAGAGCTTCGACAGCGTGCGCGCTGCGGCTGCCGCGGTGCGCGAGCAGACGGACGTGCTCGACATTCTGTGCAACAACGCCGGCGTGATGGCGCTGCCCGACCAGGCCACAGCCGATGGCTACGATGTGCAGATTCAAACCAATTGTCTGTCTCATTTCCTGCTGACCCGTGAGCTATTTCCCCTGTTGGAGAAAAGCAGCGATGCCCGCATCGTGAACCATTCGTCCGCCGCTCGCCGGGGGGGGCCGTTGGAGGCGCGCTACTTCGGCAAGAACGGTGGCGACCTGGGTGGAGACGGCACTGATGCAGAGAATGCGTCGTTCGGTGGACCCCGCTGGGAGCGCTACCATCAGACCAAGCTCGCCAACTGCGCATTCACCTATGGGTTGGTGGAGCGCCTCGAAGCGAAGAACACCACGCACATCAAAGCCCTCATCGCCCATCCGGGTCTGGCGCTCACCAGCTTGGCGTCCACGACGGCCGACACGGGTGGCATGAGTCTGGAGGGGGACTTCATGACCCAGGCTCAGTCCGCCGAAGACGGGGCGCTCGGTATCCTTCGCGCGTGTGCGGACCCCAGCGCCGGCCAGGGAGAGTTCTTTGGGCCCGAAGGGTGGACGGGGTTCCCGCAGCGGCTGACGCCAGAGCCCTTGTTGAGCGACCCTCATAATGTGCGGGTGAACTGGGAAGGCTGTGAGGCCGCGGTGGGCGCGTTTTCGGTCTAGTGGGTCGGGGGTGAACCTGACCTCCCAGACGGGGGTCCCCTGCGGATGGCCGTTGACGGCGCGGGTTGCCTGTCAGGACGGCGATGGCGATGGCGATGGCGACGGCGATGGCAGTCAGCTGGCTCTGCATGGGGCGGGGCAAGAGCATGATGTGCCTCCTCCAATGCCTGATATAGCTGCGGCGGAGGGGTGGAAAGTGCCACCACGGCCGTGCCCGAGGCCTTATGGCCATCTAGATAGCCAGGAGGCCCGCATGCCCAAAGTCGTCTCGATCGCACAAGCGAAGGACCAGTTCTCGCAGCTCGTACACGACGCTGAGGATGGTGGTTCCGTACACATTACTCGGCGTGGGCGGCCGGTCGCGGTGCTTTTGTCGGCCGCGGAGTACACCCGGCTGGCGAATCCCCGGTTGGACTTCTGGGTCGAGCTGGACGCCTTCAGGCGGGAGCATCGGCTGAGCGAGTTGGGCCTCGATGCCGACGAGTGGGACGACGTACGGCGATCGCAGCCACGAATGACCCGGTGCTCGTGACGGCCAACACGAAGGATTTTCAGCCCTTTATGGGGCTCTCGGTCGTGGATTAGAGGGTCTAAGACGCGACTCCCTGCTTACCTCGACCACCCACGCCTTCTCGATTTCGTCCAGAGCGGGCCAGCCAGCACGTAAGTAGGCGTTGCCATAGCCCAGAGCCTCGCGCTGGGATGGGCCGGAACCCAGTGGCCCCTGTTCGCCATAACAGCCGTTCAACCGGTCCATCACATCAAGCCCCTGGACGACCCGGCCGATGCCGCCGTAGCCCTGCGTGACCAGGAAGGGGGCATTTGCAAGGTTGAAGAAGAGCTGCGTGGAGCGGCTGTTCGGTCGTGGCTTGCGAGCCATGGCCAGCACGCCCCGCTCCATCGGCAGCGCCTCCACTTCGTCGTCGAGGGTGGCTTCGTCCCACGCCTCGGTGATCTGGGGGTATGGGCTCACCCCAAACTGGGCGACAAAGCCTGGAATGACACGGTAGAAACTCGTGCCATCGAGGTAGCCACTGCTCGCCAATTGGTGGACGCGCGCGACGCCTTTGGGGCCCCAGGCTTGGTCCAACTCCACGACGATAAGGCCTTCGCTGGTTTGAAGGTGAAGGTGAAAACGCTGGGGGATCGGCCTGCTGGAGGCGTTGGGGTCGGTCAGCCGTTTGGATGCCTTACGCGGGGGCGCCCATGGCGTCAGTGCGTCGACGTCGACGTCGGGGGAGGGGCAGCCCTCGACCGATGCCATGATGGGGGGGGGCGGGGGACACCCCACCCTTCCGGCAGCCCAGAATAGCGATAGAAGCGGCAAGAGCGAGGTGTGCGGTTCGGCGTTGCATGGGGCGCGTCTCGAGTGGTGAGGCGGTGTATCGGACCAAGGGGAGCCAGCCGCGGTTCCCACCCTCGTGTGATTCTACTGCCGCGTCCTGGTGAACCGCGTTTTTCTCGCTCAATCTACCCCGTTGGAAACAGAGCGAACGCCATGAGGAATCGCTCTCCAGGTGGTTCTGGGCAGGCCGGCTCCTCTTCGGATGTGAGTGCCCCGCTCAGTCGTTCGAGGATCCGGGTTTCGCCGTCGTGGTCGAGGGTGAGCTCTCGCGCCTGGAAGTGCACTCGGCCCACTGGACCGGTTCGGGCGAGCCCGCTGGATAGGCCTTGCATCAGGGTGGCGGTGAACGTTGCAAAGTGGCGCTCAAGGTCTTCGGAGGTCAGCTGCGCGGCTTCGTCGGGGGCGATGACGTCCGCCCCAACGGGCACGCCATAGGTCTTCTCCGGGCGGCCACGACCACGGCGCTCTTGCGTCACTTCAATGAGGCCACCCTCTACTAGCCTGCCGAGGTGTCTGTGGAGGGTCGCTCGGGGCACGTCGGGGAGGAGCGAGGACAGCTCACTAGTCGTGGCTTCCCGGCTGGATAACGCCAGGATCAGCCGAAGCCGCACGGGGTGGAGAATCAGGTCAGCTTGTTCAGAGGGCATGCGCGCCTTTTTTCGCAATATTGGGATCAATACCTTGCCCGGAGCCACAAGGGAACCATAATCTCATTATTGAGATTAAGGAGGTCGTGTGTCGGAGCTAGCCGTCGTTCCCCAGCCGTGGTGGCGTTTTGTGTCTATCGGTGCCTTGATTGGGCTGATCGGTGGCTTGGCCAGCGGGCTCACCATTCCCTATGCGGCGGCGATTCAGCCGGATGCGCTCACACCGCTGTTTGAAGCTGGATTATCGCTCTGGATGGTGGCCGCCCTGCAGGGGGTTCAGTTCGCCGTCGTCTTGACGCCGCTCGCCGCCCTCGCTCTATGGGCCGGTTCCAAGGTCGATCTGCGCGCCCCGTTCGTCGAGAGCCTGCTGCCGGGGTCCGCGCGTCCTGTGGCCGTGTTCAAACGGCTGGGTCTGGCCGTGGGGTTGGGCTTGGTTGCTGGTGGGTGCACGTTGGCGGCGGCTTGGGCCTTAAGTCCCTTCCTTCCAGCGCCCGCGACCGACGTCAGTCACACAGCGTTCGAGGGGCTGCTCGCATCGGTGGGGGCCGGCCTATTCGAGGAGGTCGCATTGCGGCTGATCTTCGGAGCGACATTCATGTGGATCGCGTGGCTCGCGCTCGGTCGGCGGGCACTTCCCCGTGCGATGGGCTGGCTCGTCTTTGGCGTTGTTGCAGTGCTGTTTGGACTCGCCCACCTGCCGTTGGCGATGGGTGTGATGGGTGGACTCACGGTCCCAGTGGTCGCCTATGTTTTGCTACTGAATGGGTTCCTCGGCCTGGTATTCGGCTGGCTATTCTGGCGATGGGGACTGGAGTATGCCGTACTCGCTCACATCGCGACGGATGTGGTTCTGCACGTGATTCCCGTCGGTATCGTCGAGCTCGTCTGGGGGGGCTGAAGGGTCCTGGTCTTCCGTCGCGGCTCCTAGCCCCCCACCCCCCTGGTCCCCCGGATCGAGAAGCTCAACGGCAGGTTTTTCACGCCGGACGGTTGTCTCCACAGGCCGTCTTCGCCAAGCTCTAGGCTCGGCAGCGCCTGGCGATTCAGCGCGTCGTGCTCGTGTACGTACTCGAGGGTCAAGCCGGCTTGCAGCAGGGCGGTGATGACCTCGCCTAGCTCATAGGTCCAGAAGTGCTCCCGCGTGTGTTCGGTGTCGATATCGTCGACGGCGTAGCTACCGCCGGCCTCTACGGTGAACCCGGCGTCGGTTCGAAAGTAGTCGTAGGACCTTCCGTTAGAGTCGGCGGGCGCTTCGTCTTGGGGGTCGTAGGTCCACACGATGGGGTGGACCTCCAACAGGTAGAAGGTACCGCCGGGGGCCACGCGCTCGACCAGGGCTCTGGCCCACGCTGTCACGTCGGGAATCCAGGTGAGCACGCCCCAGCTGGTGAAGACGATATCGAACATCTCGTCGCCCAGAACCGAGCCCATCTGCGTCACTTCGGCGACTTCGAACCGCGCGTCCAGGTCGAGTCGCTCGGCGATCTTTCGTGCCGCGATGATGGCGGCCTCGGAAAAGTCGACGCCGGTGACCGAGGCCCCACGCCGGGCCCAGGACAGCGTGTCCATTCCGAAGTGGCACTGGGTGTGCAAGAGCGATTTGCCAGCCACCGAGCCCAATTCCGCCAGCTCGATGGCGGCGAGCGAGCAGCCTCCCAACAAAAAGCCGCGCAGGTCGTAGTGGTCGGAGCTGATGTGGTGTGGCACCAGCTCGTCCCACCGCAGGCGGTTGTCTTGTAGGGCGGCTTTGGACTCGGGAATCATGCTAGTACCTCATTTTACGCGTCTTCGAAATCTTCTTGCGCTTGAGCCGGCTCGTGGGCTTGGTGCTCAGCGCGGCGATGAAGACGTCGACGTCATTGGCATTGTCGCCGCTGCTATACAGGGCCTCGGTGCCAGAGACCTCCACCTCGTCGATAACGTCGCCCTTGGCCGTCGTTAGGGTGGCGATCACCTCGGCCTCGGACCCTTCGGCGAGAGGTGCGGCGGACTTCTGGACCCACTTGCTCCAGACCGTGTCGAGCTCCAAGTCGATGGAGGAGGTGAGTGGGCGAGGGCCCTCAAAGGGCTCTTCGAAGATGATGTTCCACGACGCGGGCGGCTTGCCATCGCCATAGTCGCCGAGCCATCGACCCGAGAAGGTGTAGTCGAGGCCGGTCTCGCTTTCGGCGGGCACAATGGCGAATGCCACGGTGTTGAGGTCGTCTCCCTCAAACGAGACCGAGTCGGACTCGGCGGTGTAGGTGGCCACCGGCAGGGACAGGTTCAGGGCGCCGGTCATGGCCTTGCCATTGGCGTCGAGGGGTGTGGCTTTGACCTTGTAGGTCGCGCCTTCTGGAGCGCTCTTGAACGAGACCGGGGCGCTGGCGTGCCACTGGGTGCCGACAGGGGCGTCGTCGGTCGTGGCGATCAGCTCCTTGCCGGTCTTGCTATCGGTCAGGCTGACTTCGAGGGCGGTCACGCCGGGGCCGTCGCTGCTGGTGATGGCGACCAAGCGCACATTGCCCTTTTTGGTGGTGGCGACGCGGATGGATTCGACGCCGGGTGAGCTGGCGTCGCGGTCCACGACGAAGCTGTCGGTCAGGGTGTCGAGGGTCGTGCCCTTGCTGTCTGCGAAGGTGATGCTGGCGGTGTAGGTCTTGCCGATCGCCGGCCCCTTTTCGCCCCACGCCATGGGCGCGTCCCAGCGCTGGCGGGTCTCGGAATAGGTCAGGCTGCTGCTCTTGTCGCCTTGGGTCACAAGGACGCCCTTGAGGGTGCTGGCGTCCCACTCGCGGTCTTCGTTGAACACGACCAGGTCGAGTTCGCCGGTGTCGCTGAGTCGTGCGCGAACCTTGAGGCCAGACGCATCCACAGCCACAACCCAGCCGCCGCCGGCTTCGAGCTCGGCGAAATCAGCCGAGACGGTGAAGGCGACCTTCTTGGGAAGGTCAAAGGTAAACGTCGTCTTTTCAAGGAGCTTGACGTCGAGCGTGCCGGCGAACTTCGCCCGGGCGTGGGTCGGAGAGGTCAGGCTGACGCTGGCCACGGCGGGACCGCCATCGGTGGGGGTGAAGCTGACTTTGGCTTGGGTCGCTTTGGGGGCGGCTGCCAGGGCATCGTCGACGGCGGTTCGGAACCGGTAACTATCGGCGTCGCGACGGACGATTTCAGAGCCACGGCTGACTTCGCCATCAAAGGCGAAGCTGGCGGTGGGGAGCCCGACTGAGCACAGCAGAGTGAGGAGGCCGGCGGAGGAAAACAAATGGGTCTTGGTCACAAACACCTCTTGGGAGTGTTGGTGATTTAGGCGGGCGACGTCGCGTTGCCATCCTTCGCAGTTCTGACGTTCGGGCGGTCACCACGACTCCACCGGGGATGCTGTGGGTTCGCCTCAGCCCAGGCGTTCCAGCGCGCCCTCGACCACACCCCTGGCCTCGACCGCAGATCGTTTGAGGGCGCCGATCTGCTTGAACGAGGTGAGGTCGGAGAAGAGGTTGTCCATCTGGACGTCGAAGACTTCGGAAAAAAAGCTTGAGTCCTTCACTTCACTCGTTTCGCCGACGTGTGTTGCCTTGGCTTTTGCATCGCGGATTGCGGCTTGGGCTTCGGCGATCAGCCCGCTGGCTTCGGTCATGGCGCGTCGCTTTGGGTTGGCCTCACCGTCGGCGCTACCGCCCATGCCGATGAGGTCGAGGGTCGCTTCGCCTGACGCGCCGGCCAAGGTGCCTTCGACACTGATAAGCAAGCTGCGAGCGTGCTTCAGGTCCTTAATGGCCCCGGCTCGGCGCTTCTCTGGACTCCACGCGGCCCAGGCATCTTGGCGATGCTGCTGTTGCATCTGCGCGAGACCTGAGCCCCCGGAGTAGCCGCACGCACGGCACTCATACGCATTGGGTCCCAGGTTTATGAGGTCTTTGCTGCTACACGCCACGCAGCGATCGTCGGCGATCTCGACCCGCATGGCTTCGCCCATTTGCAGGGCTTGAAACAGTCTATAAAGTAGGGCAAGCAGGCCCATGGCTCACTCCAAAGCGGTGTGGGACTCATTTGGCTCAGCCCGCGCCTAGACGGATGACCATCTTGAGTAACCCAGTGTGGATGCCCGTAACGCACCGGGGCTGTCGGGCGCGAGCGGGGTGATGGGCCAAGTTGTCTCAACCCTGTGCCAGATCCACAGCGGAGGTTGGGACGTCACGTGGCGCGCCGTGGTCTACGAGGATCTCGATGGCGTGCTGGAGCTGTCCCACTCCATCCAGGTGCCCCGTCAGTTCGCCAGTCGCGCTGCGCTGCGCACCAGCGGTTGGCCCCGATACGGTTCGGGCGCGCGGTCGGGTAGAAGGTCGCGAAGCTCTGGTTGTGACTGGGTATTCATGACCATCTCATAGGACGCGGTCAAGGTCTCAAACTGACGGCGGCTCAGCTCGAGGCCCGCGCCCATGCGCTGCACCTCCGCCGCCAGGTTGTGCAGAGAGGCTTCGGGGTCCGACGGGTTGATGCCGCCTCCGTCGTTCAGGACCCGGATCCGGCGATCACAGTGTTCGAAGACAGACTCTGCCTCGTCCCACACGGCCGCGAATAGGCCGCGATGCTGTGAGGAGGACGGGTCTGCCACGTCAAAAATGGGCGTTCCATCTGGAGTTCCGGCCCCCTCGTGCCAGGCCAGGTGTCGTCGCGCTGCGTCCTGTCGAGCAAAGGCGGCGTCGTCGAGCTGCGGTAGGACCTCGTCGAGCTGCTCCTGCAAGGCGCTGCCCCACCCGAAGTGGACCGTTCCACCTCCCTGTTCGAGCACTCGCTCCAACCGGACGATCCACCCTCCGTATCGGCCGAGCAGCTCATTGCGATAGTCACTCGGCACCTCCGGGTAGCGGGCCGGGTCGTTCAGGGTCTCCATTCGCGTCGCGAGCTCGTCGTAGAGCCCCTGGGCTTCGGACTGAACCTGCGCCGCGTCGGCCTGCTCGAACCCGGTGATCTGACGACCGATCTCCGCTTCGTCGCGCTGGGAAGTGAATACGGGATCTCGGTGTCCATCTTGGTAGAGCATGGCTCGGCGCTCGGTGCGCAGGCCCGCCACGGACTCGAGCAGGTCGATGCCTCGCCGACCGGTCTCAGCGATGTAGCCGGCGAGGAGCTCGGCGCGCTGGGCCTCGGCGGAGGTGTCGCCCGCCGGCAAGGCCCCGGTCGCTCGGGCCAGAGCATCCAAGGCGTCTAGGGTCGTGCGCTCGAACCGTCGCTCTAGCGAGTCATCCGCTTCACCGAGGGTGCTCAAGGCGGCGTAGATCCGGGTGAGCTGGGCGTCGGTAAACGTCCGGTGCACCACCCAGGTCCCCGAGGTCTCCCCCGACGTGTCCGCGTCACCGCCTTGTTCTCCCGTCAGGGCCTGGGACAGCATGTTGTGGCTGGTGTTCACATCATCCGAGGCGACCCGGGTCTGTGCATAGCCACCGCCGGTCTCAGCGTTCAGGTCGACCAGCGTCGTCGAACGCGCATAGCTCCCGCCCAACGCCTCGGTCGACTCTTGGTGAGAGCCCCGGACCCGCTCGCTGACGCGATCTTCGCCTCGTTGGCCGTCCTCGCCCACTTCCCCAGGCCGAACCGTGCGAATGCGCTCGATGGTGTCGGAGCTCTCCGCTGAGACCCCGGGGAGGGTGACGCCCACCTCATCTGCGACGGAACGGTTGACGCTGTGGGAGATCTCGGTGGCGCCCTCGACCGGCGGCGTGAAGATCTCCGAGAACATGTTCCTGAGCGCAGGGGGGCGGCCGGTGCTCCCGATGTCGACGCCGAGCTTCCAGGTCAGCTCGATACCGGCCCGCTCCTCGGCGGTGACACCGACTCCAATTCCGCTGGCGTTGAGCCCCAAGGGCACGCTCCCGGTGACCTTGGATTCTAGCTCCACATTGGACGCCGAAGTGCGCTTGGCCTTGACCTGGGTGGCTGCCGTGGGCGACAGGGTAGCTCCTAGCGAAAAGTACTCTCCAATCTTTGCTTTGGCACCCGCCGTGACGGTGAGTGAGACTCGTCCGGCGCGCTCAGTGCCGATGTCCACCTCCTGCCAGTCTGGGTTCAACCCGTCGCGACTGAGTTGATCGGCCACCATGCCATCGCCCGCGGGGGTGAAGTGCAGGAAGCAGGCCATGGCATCGTCCACCTTGTCGAAGACCTCTGTGCCGGACCGTCGACCGCTCAGGGTGAGCCCCGCCGAGCCCGTAGCGGTGGAGTCCGGCGCCAAGGTCGAGCTGGCCGTGGCTGAGCCATTCCCCCCGACGTTACCGTCGATCCGCCAAGACACGGTATAGCCGCCTCCCGCCCTGGGGGTCGGCCGACCCACAGAGTAGCTCGCGCCGCCGGTCAAGGTGCCTCGCCGGGTCATGCTCTCGCTGCCCGGAGGCGTCGACACCGAATCGGAGTGTCGGGGATCCCGCTCCTGTCCCGCCGCCAGCGGGGCCAGGCGATCGTCGCCGCCCACCGGTCGCGCGTCGGATCGCCTCTGGCCGGCGATGCCCCGTGTCACCGTGCCATCCGCCTCAAGCGTCGTCGAGGCCGCTGCATGATCGTCGTCTGTCCCACGTCGAACCTGTACATTTCCCGATGGCACGTTCCCCTCCATGTCCACCTGGGCACGCGTGCGAGGGCGGCCTTCGGCTTCGGCACGGGTGCGGGCGCCCCCCTCGGTCCGCGACGCCGAAACCTCGCTCCCGTCGAGTTCAACGGCGTTGGTCGGGTCCGCAGCGAGACCGCCCGGCCCGGCGAGGGCGTCTAGCATTGGAAACTCCGAGCCTTGGGTCTCGATGTCCTCCGTCGCAGCCATCTCGGGAGCCGCCACAACGGGGGTAGGGGACACCGGCTGGGGGCGCCGCTGAGTTTGGGTCTGCTGGCGGCGGCGAGCGGTACGTTGTCCGTGTCCCATGGTGAGGCTCCAAGGTGCGTGGGTGGCTCCACCACTCTCGCTCGCCGGCCTACAAAGGTCCTCTTCGCGATCTCATCGCGATCTCATCTCGTTGTTCTGTGCGTCCTGAGCCGAGGCCGATCTCCGTTCCCCGGAGCGGTCAGCGTGCGGTGTCCACCGCCAGGTCCACGAAGGCTCGGGTGAGCGCGTCTCCCTGGTACCACGGGCTCTCTTGCAGCTCGCGGAGCTCGTTCTGACGCTCTACGCCGTCGAGCTGGAGCCCCATCAGCGCCCGGACGCGCCAGGGATCGGCCCCGGAACAGGTGGCAGCGAGGGTCTTGGCGTCTTGCAGCAGTTCGGAGCCTGACTTGTGCTGGCCGGCGAGGACGTGGCCTGCGCCCAGCAGCGACACGCCTCGGGCTCGCCACTGTGCTCCCTGCTGGTCGTTGCCGAGGATAAGGAGGGCCTCGCTGTGCCGGATGGCCTCGGCGCCGTCCGTCAGTACTACGGCGGCGACAGCGGCCAGCCAGTGCGCCCGCCAGCGAACCACCACATTGGCATCGGTGCCGGACTCACGGATCACTCTTGTGCCGACGCTTAGGGCGGTTCGCGCGTCTCCCGCGCAGGCATAGACCATGCCTTGGCCCAGGATGGCATGGGTGGCGCCGGGAGCGTTTTTGGCTCGTTCAAAGCAGGATATGGATTCATCGAAGAGGCTGATCGCTTCGTCGCTGTCGCCCAGGTCGGAGCGGAGCTGGGCCATCGCGGAGGCCGCGTACGCGTGTAGCCTCAGGTTCCCCGTCCGACGCGCGCCTGAGAGGGCTTCGTCGAGGAGTGCGTTCGGCGCCGCCGGCTGTCCGCGCCGCTCTTGCGTGGCGAGGTTGAGCAGGTTGCCGAGGATCGGGATGCGACTTCCGTATCGACGTGCGGCCGCCAGAGCGAGCCGGCGTTGGCGAAGCTCCTCGGACAGGAGTCCCTGATGGGCGAGAACCGACGCAAGCCGACCGTGGGCGTCGGCTTGGATTGCGTCGTTTCCGACATCCAAACCGATGCGCAGCGCGGTGCGCGCGGTCGTCTCCGCTGATTTGATCTCGCCTTGGCGCAGGTGAATCATCGATAGAACACCCCAGCCTGACGCGTTGAGGTCGTCCTCCAAGCGCGGATCGATCGAGGATTCGACGAGCTGGCGCGCGGTGTCCAGGTCGCCCTGGAACATCGTGGGGTCCGCTCTTCGCAGGTTGGCGTAGCGTGTGAGCAGGGCGTCGCCCGCGGCCTCGGCGCGACGGCGACCTTCCTGTGCGTACGAGATCGATGCTGTCGCGCCCCGAACCGGCTGAACGAGGCGGGACTGCGCGAGCAGGGTTCGCGCCGCGAGGGCGTGGGGCAAGGCGTCCACGTCCAGCGCTTCGATGGACTGGAGGGCGAAGTCGGCCAAGCCATCCGCCTCGCGCAGCAGCGCCAAGCGCAGGGTGGCCTCGGCGCGCTGTGCAGCATCCTGAGTCCGCTCGGCGATGGCGGACAGGTCCGGAGCCAAACTTCGCAGGGTGTCGAGATGCTCAGCGCGGGGCGTTCTGAACCCGATGGTGGCCCATGTCGGCGCAGCTGCAAGCACTGCGCGGCTGTGACGGCGGTCTGCGTCGGCCCGCTCATCCGCGCTAGCCGAGGCGCCCACGAAGGCGCGAATGGGGCTCAGCATTCGGAGTCCGTCGTGTTCGGCAGATACGAGCCAAGACGCGTCTCGCAGCCGCTGGAGTTCTGCGAAGGCCTGGGGACGGTGTAGAACCTCCATCGCCAGCGTTCCCGTAATCACGGCTCGGAACGCCGAGAGTCGGACCGCGGCGGCACGGGTGTCGGGCGGCAGCGCGTCCCACGACCAGCGCATGGCGGCGTCCAGCGACTGGTGCCGTGTAGGCCGACCTTGGACGGTTGCGGAGAGCATCGGCATGCCTTCCGGGAGCTGGGCGGCAAGGTGGGTGGGGGAGGTCAGCAGCAGTCCCGGGGCGAGAAGCTCCAGGGCCAAGGGATGTCCGTCCACCGCAGCAGCCATGGAGAGCATGGCGTGAGGATCGAGCCCTTGGGCCCGGTCAGGGCCGAGGCGCTCCACTCGCGCTGTGAGGAGTTGGAGACCGGCCTCGGAAGAGATCGGACCCACCGAAAACCGTTGTTCTACTTCGATCGCGAGGGGGATTCTGGACGTGATCATGAGCACGAGGCGCGGCGCGCCCGCGAGCCACAACGGAACGACCGCCGCGAGGGCGGCGCAGACCTGCTCCGCATTGTCGAGGACCATGAGTCCCCGCGTGTTGCGGAGCGCCTCGGTGAGCCGCTCCAGCACGGAGACATCGTCGTCCGGCACGCCGATGTCCAGCGCAGTGGCGATCGCGATCGCGACGTCTTCTTCGGTGTGGGCCGCCGATAGGTCGACGAAGCAACCGCCGCGATCGGCCAGGACCGCACGGGCCAGGACCGTTTTCCCGATGCCTCCGGGCCCGAGGAGCGAGAGGACGCGCTCTCCCCGGTCCAGGAACGCCATGAGGCGGGTCAACGTCTCTGCCCGCCCGAACAAGAGCGGCCTCTCCATCGTCGGTGCATCAACGCCGATTGCAGCGTAGGAGGGGCGTTCCACCTGGATGATGGGAGCCTCGAAGCGGTATCCACGGCGGGGTACGGTCACCCACCATCCACGATGCTCCCCCAGCAGCTTACGAATACGGTGCACCAGCTGGGTGAGGGAGTGATCCGTCACTGCGACATCGGGCCACAACATTCGTTGGAGCCGCTCTCGGTCGAGCAACACGCGCGGATGTCGGGCGGCGTGCTCGAGCAGCTCGTACGTGAGTGGCTGGATGTCCTGCGGGTCGCCGTCGCGACTGAACGTCTTGGCGTCGGGGTCGAGGGCGAAGGGGCCGAAGGTAAGCTGGGGCATGAACGCCAGTATCGTCGATCTTCAGGTCGTGTTCAATGCGGAGCCGTGTTCGCGAGTCGCGGGTCAGTGGCTGTTGTTGACCGGCCTCAAAAAGGGGAATTTGAACTTGTTCGAACCGTTGAACCTTGGATATTTTACGGTGTACCTGAAGTCCTGGAAGCCCCCGGAGCGCGGTGCTGCCAGTTGGGCGTTCAGTGAAAACTGTGGCATGAAGCGGACTCGGTCAGCGACTCGGGCGGAAGTCGAGCCGGGCGAGGGGGACAATGTGCGGGCTTGCTGGAGCGAACCCGCATGTGGGAGGCAAAGGAAGGTGGCCGCATGAAGCCGATCACACACCGCGTGTCAGGCGCGTCCCCCCCGCGGCGAAGGACAGGTGAACCCACGCCAGCCGGGAGGCTCCATGTTCATGATCGTCCTTTCGTTACTCACGGGAACGGCCGATGCCGCTTGTTCCACCTCCGATTCTCACGAGGCCAACAACAGCTACTCCGCAGTGTCCTACCTGGGCGACAGTGACACCTGGTGGCCGTATGCGGGCAGCCCGCGCCACCTGTTTCCCCAGT
>JBGCER010000564.1:0-3937 GCA_045106515.1 Myxococcota bacterium | reverse complement strand
GACGCGAACCCCGCCTAGGGTGATACCCGTCAGGTCATCGAACCGGTCCACCCTGCCCAACGGCGCATCGAGCAAGAAAAAGGAGCGATAGAGGCTGTGGCTCTTGGGCAATGGGGCCAACGCCCGGGTGGGGAAGAGCACCCTGGCCAGACGCTCCACCGACTTGGCGAAGGGCGAGGTGGTGCTGCCCGTGGCGTCATCGAACAACAAGAACCCGCCATAGGCCAGGTATCGGGAGAGCTGCTCCAGCCCGTCGGGGCTGGGCACGGGAAACGCGTCTTCGCCCACACAGACCAAGAAGGGATGCTCAAAAAGCGCCGGATCGGCGGGCCCCAGACGGGCGATCCCATTCTTGAACACGTCGCGCGTTTCCACCGACGTCGTGGCCCTCACTTCGGCGAGCAGCCGCGTCCACGCGTCGGGACGGGCCCGGCTACCGCCACCCAGGTCCAGCTCGGCGATGTCGAGCATCGAGGCCTCGCCAAAGCCGTGAGCCACGCCCGGAGCCGCCAACGCTGCGCCGAGGGCCGCCAACACCTGTCGTCGAGACCAGCTCATGTCGCCTCCTCTCGTCCGCCGATCGACAGCACACCGATCGAGAGTAGGACCAACAGCGCCGCACCCCAAAGCCATGGAGTCAAGTCCACTTCCCTCAAGAAGATGCCAGCGTCAATCTCCGCTTCAGCTTCGCGAACCGAGTCGTAGCGCCGAACATCGGACTCTTCGGGGTCCAGGTTTGCAGCCACCCAGACCGACGGGGGCAAAGGCTCCACCGCCACTTGGTACGCGCCGGGACGCTCTGGCGTAAAGAATAGCTTACTCCTCTCTTGTCGGGTCGCGACGGGCTGCCCATCGGGCCCGGTCACCACCAGTTCCATGGCCAAGTCCGGCAGGTCGATCGCCACGGGTTGACCAACGATCGCTTCGACGCGGGATGCATTGCTGCCGGCCTCGGCGCCCAAATAGCCAGCGACCCTCTGCATTAGCGGCATAAATACCGCCTGAGTCGGCAAGTTTGACCAGTCATAGTCGACGGAACTCGTCCATACGAGCACGGTGCCCTGTCCGACCTTGCGCTCAACGAGGGCGGGGATCCCCGTCTCATAGCGCAGCAAGGTCGTCACATCGCCGCCGTCGGTGTACGGCTCGAACAGCAGCACTTTCCTGCTTCGGACCTGCGAAAACGATGAGCGGCCCATTCGGCTGAACGGCTCGAACATCTCTACGTCGGCGTCGGGCGGCGTGACCGCGACCCCCGGCTCTTCCCGGGCCGCCAAGTCTTCGATACGCTTGAATGGCGCGGGTAGGAGGCTTCCCAGCGCAGCATTATACCGCTCCGCCGATATATTTGCGCCGCCCGTAATGACGACCGACCCTCCTTTTCGCACGAACTCGCTCAAAATGGGGGCGACGGTGCGGGGATCTCCCACATTGGACAAGAAGACGACGCGATGCTTCTCGGGATCGAGCCCAAGCAGGCCACGTGGGGTGGTCACATCGGGTCGAACCCCACTTCTGACGCCGCCCCACGGAGCCAGGGCCCGCTCCAAGAAGTAGACCTCGCTGCGAGTCGGGGTGTCGCCCGGATCGCCATCGACCACGAGCACTCGGCTCGCCCCCACCCGAGGCAGGTGGAAGAAGCGGGAATCATCGGCAGACAAGTCGGGATCTTCGCAGTTCGCCTCGCCCACACCGCCCAGCGCCTCTCGGGGCACCGTCACCCGCTCAAGCACCTCACCTTCACCAGGAAGATCGGCAAAGAATGGGATGACTTGGCCATCTGGAAGCCGCACTTCACAGGCCGCCTCCACCGGATCGGGACCAAAGTTCGTGACCCGAAGTTCGATCGTGCCGCCTTCGAGGCCCTCACCATATTTTGCGGCCGTGACCGCCACATTCCTGGGAGGCTGAGGCTCGATACGAACGGGCCGTACCGCAGAGCCCTGATCCATCAGGCGGCGAAGCTCCTCTTTGGCGCTGGGCACCATGACCGGGCCCGCCTCGTCGGAGAACAGCACGACTTCGCCGACCTCGCCTTCGAGCATGCGCCTGGCTTCGAGCAGCGCGCCCCTCAAGTCCGAGCCGCCTAGCGTAGGCTGCAGCCCCTCGATCCGCGCCCGAAGCGTGGATGGGTCCGAGACCAAACCATCGGTGAGCGGCACGACCTCGGCGCCGAAGGCCACGGCGCCGATCTTTGTGCCCGAGGGCAGACCATCGAGCAGCTCCGTCGACTGCGCACGGGCGCGAGCGAGCAGGGTGCTGCCCCCGTCGGTCAATGACATGGACAGCGACTGGTCGATGAGCAGCACCACCCGACCCGAGCCGCCAATATTGGGCGCATCTCCCGAGAACCCAAAGCGGAAGCCCGTGATCGCGAGCGTCACCAGCAAGATGGCCAGGATCCGCAACAAGAGCAGCAAGGGGTCTCGCACCCGACGGCGGCGACGAAGCCGCTTGATCACCCTTCGCAGCAGGAGCATCGCGCCAAAGGGGATGCGTTCCCTGGGCTTTTGACGCGCAATGTGAGCGATGATGGGCAAGGCCACCATCAAACCCAGCGCCAAGGCGAGTGGGGCGAGCGGTGCCAGAGGGAACAGACTCACGAAGCCGCCCCGCCGAAGCCATCAAAGGGGTCCACGCCCGGCGGACTCGGCGCACCGCGCACGCAGCGACGCAGCGCATCCTCGAGGGACCCGTCGGTCGGCACAGGCAAATATGCGCCTCCCCACTGCACAACGCCCTTTCGCACTTGCTCCACGTACTCCGTCGCTACCTCTTGCATCGCCCCCCGAGCCGCCGCGGGATCGACCGCCAACTCCTCTCCATCTTCGGGGCTGTAGAAGCGCGAGGGCTGATCCATTGTCAAGCCCCACTCCCTGCGGTCGTAGAGGTGGCAGAATCGCAAATCGGTCTTTCGTCGGGCAAAAGCGCTGACGGATGGCAGCCATTCATCGGGCTCTTCCATGCCATCGGTCAGGACCACGACCAAGCTGCGGCGGCGGGTTCGCCCTCCGACTTTGGTCAGCGCCTTATTCAAGCCCGCCCGACCTCCGGGCCGAGCGGCGGCGAGGGCCAAGAACAGGCTGCGAAGGTGCGCTCGCCCCGAGCGCGGTGGCAGTGATGTGAAGGGGCTGCCCTCCCCTGCGATGATCTCGAGGCCCACCGGCTCCCGGTGCAGGTGGAAAAAGTAGGCGAGCGTGGCAGCAAAGGTGATCGCGAATCCCGCTTTGCCGTCATCCAACGCCGGAAGACCGCTAGCCCCGGGGGTCGATGCCTTCTGGAAGCCTTGGAAGAGCCCCCGTCGACCGCGGCCCGGATCCCCCGTCGCCAGGTCTGCAGACAGATCCAGAATAATCGTAGTTGGAAGTTCTGTTTCGGTCTCGAAGTGTTTGACGACGAGCTTGTCCGAACGCCCCCACGCCCGCCAGTCCAGGTGACGCAGGTCCATGCCCGGAAGGTACTCCTGGTACCCGGCAAACTCTACCGCCTGCCCCACGAGGCGGCTGCGATGTTCGCCTTGCAGCAGCGCTTCGGTGAGCACCCGCGCCCTCAAGTGCAAGTGCCGCACACGGGCCAAGACCGCCGGGTCCCACATCTGGGGTTCAGTCGCCAACTAGCGGATCTCTGCGACGAGCTGTTCCACCACAGCCTGGGGCGTGAGGCCCGCCGCTTCGGCTTCGAAGGACAGGACGATTCGGTGGGAGAGAACCGCGGAAGCGATGGTCCGCACGTCGTCATTCGTCGGGACTTCACGACCGTGAAGGGCAGCCCAAGAACGTGCCCCGATCGCCAGGTATTGGCTAGCACGAGGACCCGCTCCCCACCGGATCCACTGGGCGGCCTTCGCGGTGCTGCCAGGCCGAGTCGCGGTCGCCAGACGGACCGCGTAGCTCACCACGTCTCCCGAGATGGGCATCGAGCGAAGCAAGGCTTGATA
>JBGCER010000563.1:0-11244 GCA_045106515.1 Myxococcota bacterium | reverse complement strand
AGCTGCCTTGGCCACGTCGCACACCAACCGGTCATGGACACCGCGACACAACACATCCTGGCCGCCGCCAAAGCACAGCCCGTCCCCCCTCGCTGTGTGCTGATCAGCAGCATCGGAATGGGTGGCACATCCTGGCCAATTCGGATGCTGCTACGGGCAAAACTCGGCAAGGCCTGCCTCGACGACTACCAGGCAGCTGACGCCCTTGTGCGCACCGCGTCCGACGTGCGCTGCGTGCTGGTTCGCCCCTTCGCCCTCACCGACAAACCCGGCAAGGGCGTCTACGCCGCCACCGAGTCCACCAGCGCGCTGTTCGCCAGCTCGATCGCCCGCGCCGATGTGGCCCGCTTCATGCTCGACGCCGTGACCGATCGACAATGGGACGGTAAACCCGGCATTCAGCTGAGCGGCGCACCCTCGCCCAGCCCATCCACGTGAGGAGGACCTATGTCGATGATTCAAGGCGTTAAACGAGGCATGGCCCGAGCGATGGGCACGCCCGTTCAGGTCAAAGCGGTGCGGGCACTGTCCCCCGCCGTGCGCGAGATCGTGTTTCAAGGCGACAAGCTCGTGGGCACCGCGTTCAGCGCCGGTGACAAGGTCAAGCTCGGCGTGGCCAAGGTGTTGCGCTCCTACACCCCGTCCCGGCTCGACCCCGTGTCCGGCGAGCTGGCCATCGTTTTTGTCCTGCATGGGCAAGGGCCTGCCGCCCAGTGGGCCGAGTCCGCAGCCCCCGGCGACCCCGCCATCGTCCTGGGACCTGCGCCCAGCGTCAAGGCCGCCAGCGGAGCCCCATGGGGCCTGTTCTTCGGCGATGCCACGACCCTAGGTTTGGCGCGCGCCCTCGAAGACAGCCTGGGCACGCCGCTCCAAGGAGCCATCGAATTACCCACCACCGACCTGGGCTCTATCGAGGCCCTCGGCCTACAACTCGCCGCGGTCCCGCAGGCTACCGACGTTGGCACCGCCCTGCTGGCGTGGGCTGAGACCTGCGCGCTCCCCGATGGCGATGGCGCCATCTGGGTCAGCGGACACGCCGCTTCCGTGCTGGCCATTCGAGATGTGCTCGTCCGCCGAGGCGTGGCCAAATCGGCCATCCGGGTCAAGCCCTACTGGAGCGACCGGGGCACCGCCCATCGTAAGCAGGTGGCGGCGACGCTCGCGGGTTGAGGCGGTATGAGGGTAGACGCGCCCGCACACACGTCGGAGGTCGCCATGCACCGCCCCTCGGAACTCAGGTCTAACCTGCGCGCCGCTGCCACCCGCGAGCGCGCGGTGCACCAGCTCCTGCGCGAGACCGTGGTCATTGTCGGCGACACCTCGTGGCGGCCGGTCGAGGTCGAGACCTATGTGCACACCGAGGGCCACGCCGACCCCTACGTTCACTGCGACCCCCGGCAGGCCGCCGAAGGCTGGTATGTGCACCGACGGGGGGGGACCCTCAAGAATGGTACGTTTAAAGGGCTCGATCTGACGTTCGGCGCCGCAGGTTTCTTTGGTGGGGTGCTGATGCGCGCGGTGGAGTCAGACGGCCGTCTGGTCGTGGGGCCGTGCAATGTGGTGCACGCCTGGATGCAGGTGCTCGGCTGCGATCACGTGCGGGAATTCGACGCGCGCATCGATGAACTCGGCCTGCAAGCTGCCGCGCCTCAAACGGGCCCAATCTACACCTGTAGACGGGTCGGATTGGGGGCCGGACCGGAGTCATGGAGGCTCGCCCGCCAGCGCTACCTCACCCGCCCGAGAGCCATCAAGAAGGGTCGGCCGGAGCTCCTGGACGCGCTCATCGAAGATGGACTGTCCACCCAGGCGATCCGGGCCCTCACCGGCAGCCCGAACGCCACGATCAACAAGCGCAGGTCCTCATGCAACTAGAACCCTTCGTCCACACATGGTGGGGCCTGTCGGTCGACCCGGCGCCCACCCATTGGCTCGACTGGTTCACCGTTTTGGAGCCCCTCACCCACGATGGCGCCTTACTCGACGATGGCGACAACCGAGTCTGGGCGAACGTCCAGCGCGCCGAGATGCACGACATCGGCGACGTCTGGATCTTTGGAACTGAAGAGTGCGGCGGGCGCTGGGGCGTGCGTACCGCCGACGACACCCTCGCCGACCCCACCGTCGTCTTCGAAGACAGCTGCGAGGCCGCGGGCGACGTCGTGCCCTTCTCCCTGCTGATTCGAATTCTATTGGTTCGAACCTCACTACACCGAGCCAAATCCACCTGGAGCGGCGGTCGACCCGGCCCCTCGCAGCCGCATCCGCTGGGAGATCGAATGGCCGCCGAGGTGGCCGCGCACGGAGTACCCATGGCCGGAAATGCCATGTCAGAAGCGCATTTTGGTACGTACTATATCGGTGAGCGATTCGTGGCCGAGGTCAACCAAGGGCGCGTCTGGGTCGCCATCGCCGGTCCGGTGCCGCCGACCCTACAAGCCGCCTTTGATGCGTGTTCGGCCTAGACCTGACGACGCCGGCGAAGCCCTGCCAACGCCAGTAGACCCAACGCCCATCCACCCATGCCCACGGGCACGGCAGAGGTGCTGGCCCCTGCACATGCGGCAGACTCAAGACTAGGGGCGGTTACCTGACCGCACGGGCCATCCAGGTCTGCCGCGTCCAACACGTTGGCCACCCCATCGCAGTCCGAGTCGCCACGGCCTTCTTCGGCATCGGGGGTCTCATCCCCATCCGAATCGGGATCGAGGTAGTTCGGCACCCCATCTCCGTCCTCATCCACGTTCTCCGCAGAGGCTTCGACCACCGTCGTCCAGCCATCGCCATCGTCGTCTGCGTCGACGCGATCGTCGGAGCCGTCGCCGTCGCTATCGCCGGACAGCTCGTCGGCATCGAGCACGCTATCGCCGTCCGAGTCCAGGTCTAGGTAGTCCGGCGTGCCGTCGAAGTCCGCGTCTCCATCGAGCTCATCGGCGTCGTCGAACCCATCGCCGTCGGAGTCCAGATCCAGGTAGTCCGGCGTGCCGTCGCCATCGGTATCGCGGGGATCGCCGCCGGCCTGGGCATCCTCGCCCGCCTCATCGATGGTGGGGATACCATCATCGTCATCGTCTGAGTCAAGGGCATCGATGATGCCGTCCCCGTCGCTATCGAGTGGGTCGTCCGGGTCGTCGCCCAGCTCCAGCCGATCGGGCACGCCATCGCCATCGGAGTCGTCCACGTTGGGGTCGGTGCCCAGTTCGAGCTCCTCTTCGTCGGTGAGCCCATCTCCATCGCCGTCCATGGCTTCGTCGAGGCCATTGCAGTCGTTGTCGATGCCATCGTCGAGCTCATCAGCCCACGGATATACGGTGGGCGCCAGGTCGTCGCAGTCGTCGCCCCCGTGCTCATCGCTGTCATGACCGTCGAAGTCTTGATCGAAGTCGGAGGCACCATCGCAGTCCTCGTCGATGCCGTCGTACCAGATCTCGTCGGCGTCGGGATTGACGTGATCATCAAAGTCATCGCAGTCGTCGCCCACGTTGTCTTCGCTGGTATCGAAGCCGTCATAGTCGGCATCGTAGTCGGACCAGCCATCGCAATCTTGGTCGATGCCGTCATACCAGACCTCGTCGGCCAGCGGGTGGACCTCCACGTTTGCATCGTCACAGTCCGTCCCGACACAGGCACCAAATCCTGCGTTGAACCCATCTAAGTCGACGTCGCAAAGATCGTCGCCACTGCAATCCTGATCGATGCCATCGTAGGCCACCTCGACTTCACCCGGGTTGACGCTCGGCTCGTCATCTTGGCAGTCCAGAGTCGGATCGCCGACCTTCGCCTCGGTGGAGTCGGCACAGTCCGTGTCCGCGGAAATCACGGTGTCCGCCGTGCGCCACCCATCGTCGTCGAGGTCCGCAAAGCAGGTCTCGCTACCATCGCAAGACTGGTCGACTTCATCGCCCACAACCTCGGTCGCGCCAGGGTAAACCGTGGCTTCACTGTCATCGCAGTCGCCCGTGGCGGAGACGTAGCCAGTGGGCGCGGCGCAGGCGGAGACCGTGGATGAACCCCCATAACTGTCGCTGTCCGCGTCCAGATACCAGGTCTGAGAGGTGCAGGACATGGACCAGAAGTTCTTAAAGAGCGCCGTATTGGCCGTCGTTCCTGATGTTCCGCAACTGCCCGCCGCCATCATATTCCCGTCACCGATCAGCACCACGTTCGTGTCCCGGGCGGCGATGGGGCTTCCACTCTTCACCAACCAGGTTCCGCCCGTGACGGAGGAGGCATAGCCCCATCCGACGGTCGTCACGCCCCCGAGAACCGCGTCTGCCGTGTTCAGGTCTGCGCCCGAAGAGGAGCTACAACCGCCGCCAATATTGGTCGACGCAAAGCGCATCGCCGTGTTCGCGGCGGCCGCCCACGCATTGCCGGCGGGGTTGAACCCGGTCGAAGAGCCATCGCTGACGATGACAACCCGGCCACCATTGGCCTGGAAGGTTCCCAAGGCCGTCGCCTGGGCCGTCGAAGGGGCTGTCGTTCCGGAGATGATGAACACGATGCGATAGGACGACAGCGAGGTCGGCCAGGTCGAGGTCTTCGAGAAGCCCGTCGCGCCGGCGGCGGTCATGCCAGCTTCCACCTGACTCGTGTCGGAGTACCCCCACGACATCGCGCCATTGCCCGTGAAGTACAGAACCTCGGTACCGCTCTGGGCGTGCGCGACCTCGGACTGCAGGAGTCCGACCGCGCCCAACGCAAGCAGGCCGGCGGTCGTAAGAAGGCGAAGACCCAAGAGATTGGATTGGCGAGACATCAAGAACTCCGCAGGAGAGAAACGGGCGGCATGCCACAGAATCTGTCCATCGGCGCCGTGTTCAAAAAGGATGAGACGAGCCCGCCCCTTCTGTGCTCCCACCTGCGGAATCAGCGGGACGAACCACTCGACAATGGCCGCGTCGTGGCGACGCGCTCCAGCCCCGTGATGTGAGGGCGCCCCTGCGCGATGGCGGCCTGCACGGAAGGCAGCTGAAGAGAGGCTGCATGTGCCGCCTCAGACTCCCAGACCTCAGTCACCCAGAGGGTGTCGGCATCGCCGGCATCAGCAGCAACAATATAACAGATACAACCAGGCATTTCTCGCGTTCCCTCTACAAGGATCGACGCGAGATGAGCGCCATCGCCGGGCGTGGCGGTGAGTTTGCCGATCAAGCCAAACATGAGATCACTCCGTGGGGGTTGAGCGAGGCGGGTAACGGCGGGCTCCAGTCCGGTCAGCCGCCAAATCCAGAGCGGTGAAGCGCGGCTCCAGTGCCGCATCCAAAATCGAGAATCCCACCCATTATGCCCCCGAAGGTGGCGTCCATTCCATCCGCTGGGTCGCTCCAGCCACGGGCATTTCAAAGCGAGGTCCCGAAGCCACCCACCCGTGCCGCTCGTAAAACGGGACGGCTACGACGCGCGCATTACACCACATCGGACCGTCAACCTCGGCGTAGATCGCCTCTAATAGTGCGGTTCCAATCCCCTGCCTCTGGTGCTCCACGCTCACGGCCATGCCCCGCAACACATGTCCACGCATGGCCATGACGCTCGCACACCCGACCACAACCCCATCGAGCCGCGCCGCCCAGTGCCGAGAACGCGGAGACCAATCCCGAGTCAGGGTCGACACACGAGTCCCATGCACGCTCAAGACGCGGATCCGCAGGTCCAAGATCTCATCGCGATCAGCCCGCGTGACGCGGACGCGGTTGCGCAGGGAGGGCACACTCAAGGACAGGCTCCGCGGTGGCGTGAGGTGTAACCGTCGGGGTCGTCCCCACCCTCACGCATCTGTGGGGCTCACCAACGACGCCACCCGTCTAAACCGGCTCTTCCAGACCCTGAATCAGCGCCCGGACCATCCAACCAAAGCTGACCTCTGGGTCTTCCTTCATCTGAAACTGTCCTCCGGATTCCAAAAGGACAAAGCCATGAATGGCCGCGCGCAGACCCCGGATCGCATGGACGCGATGTTCGGGAGGCACGCCAAGCTGCCCCAGGGGTCGAGCGAACATATCCAAGAGGTCCTGGTTGATCGCAACAACATCGGGATGATCGGGCTCCGGCTCCACCCGGGCCATCAACGCATAGAGACCGCCGTTTTCCCGCGCCCAATCTCGAACGGCATAGGCGAGCGTTCGAAGCTGTTCCCGCGGCTCCACAATGCCACGGAGCTTGCCTTTGAAGGTCTCTACCAGCTCGTGGGTCGCAGCCGCCACCACCGCACGGCACAAGTCATCGCCCGATTCCACGTGGTTGTACAGAGACGGCGGCCGAATCCCAAGCTCACGGGCGACCCTGGACACGCCAAGCGCATCGGCACCTTCGGTCCTCACAATCTGCACGGACGCGTCCACCACCTGCTGCTTCGTGAGCGACGGTCCCTTTCTACGCCCCATTCGATTCGGTCTCCGCGATGAAGTCGAGGATAGCCCGAGCGGTCACATCCGGACGCTCGATCTGCGGGTAGTGGCCCGCTTGGTCGATCATCACCACCTGATTCGCCCCGCCGAGGCGTTCCGCCTGGAGGCGCGCTTCTTCGGCGGGATCCGCAAAATCTGGGTCCGATGCGCCCATGGCGATCAGTGCGGGCACGGACACCTTCGATAGACGCTCAGCGATAGACGCCTTGGAAGCCGTCATCATCCTCCGCACCGCCCGAAGCCGACCGGACTCCCCGAGGTTCGATAGAAGCTTTATATGGTGAGCATCGAAGTCTGAGGGTGTGCTTTTGAACAGCGTTTTCCGGTACATCCCCCACGACCACACGCCCCACGGCCACGCGAACATGACCTGAAGCGCCAGTCGCATCACGCCAAAGTTGGGAGGGTCGCTGACAAAGCCGCTCAACAGCACCAAACCAGCCACGCGCTCGGACTCCAGCGAGGCGTGAACGATCGCCGCCGCGCCAACCGAATTGCCGACCAACAGCGCATCTTGCAGCTCCAGCGCATTGAGCAGGGCCACCACATCATCACCGATGTCTTCGGACCGGTACGAATCGAAGGCAGCGTCCGACCCGCCGTGTCCGCGTAGGTCGAGCGAATGTACCGTATGCCCCGCCTTCACGAGCAGCGGCACCAGAGCCCGATAGCTGGAACGGGTGTCGCCGATCCCTGGAATCAGAAGGATCGGAGTGCCGCCGCGGCCGACCGTCTCGTAGGCCACCGAGCCGCCGTTCACCGGCAACATGCTTGTCATGGCTCTCTCTCCTTGGAAGGTGGCCGGCCTAAACGCTGCTTTACTAAGACACTTAGTTTTTAATCTAACTGCATTAGTTTTGCAAGTAAATCGAGACCCCCAGGCCGGATGGGCCCATCGCCCTCGTCCGGCTATAGTCGAAAAAATCAGCAACAAGGCTAAGTATTCTTCAAAGAGAAGACCCGTCGAACCGGCTCAGCGCGGTGGGGGCGCAGACCCGTCCCCCATCCGGGTCGAGACCCAGTCCCACCAGCTGGGCTTCGACAGGTCGGTCTCGACTGCGCCCAGACCGAAACTTCGTCTGCGCCCTCGCGTCCATCGGCCCATTGATTTAGCGTGCCCCGCACCTGGAGGTCGTCGTTGTCATTGCTCCGTGGGTTGAGGTTTCGTTGGGACTTGCTCACCGGCAGGTACCGCGCGGCATTCGTTCGCACCGCGGCCGAGCGGGACGCGTGCAGCCAGATCTTGCGCCAGGTGCGCGGTTCAGAATTAGGCAGAGGCGGCTGTTCTTTTGACCAGGTCCCACTTCACCAGGCCGGCACCGAAGTGCGAGACGTCCTGGTCGCGTGCTTCGAGGGCGATCGCATCGTCGGAGCCGCGCGCGCGACTCGCGTCGATGAAGTCATACGCAACCCAAGCACGCAGTCCGACTTTCAGTTTGACCTCCCGAAGCTGAATCCGGTCGCACACCGCACCTTCCTGGCTCACCGGCTCGTCATGCTGCCAGAGCACCGCGGCACGGGGGCGAGCTTTGTGCTCATACAAACGCTGTATGACGAGGGACTGCGACGCGGGATCGTCTGCAGCGTCCTGGACTGCGAGCCGCCCCTGCTTCGGCTGTATGCGCGACTTGGCTACCGCCCACTCGCAGCCCCCTACAGCGCCGATGGGGTGGTCTTTGTCCCCCTCGTCATGATCCACCACGACGCGCAGGAGCTCAAGCGAGTGGGTTCGCCGCTGCTCGCCCGCTGGCGTTCAGCGGGCCGGCCCATCGAAGAGGCCGGGGCGCAGTGGTGGGAGCGATACGCCGCAGAAAACAACCCTCCAACGCCCGGATTTACTCGCCTTCGTGATAACGAAGATCTGGATATGCCCCTGCTTGAGGGCGTCTCGGCGAGCGGGTGTCAGGCGCTGCTCAGGAACGCCCATCGCGTGCCCCTCACGCCGGGCCAGCAGGTCATCGCCCAAGGCGACAAAGCAGACTGGCTTGCCGTCGTCGAAGAGGGACTCGTCGAGGTTCGAATCGATGGCCAGCGGTGCCGGCTGCTCTCCCGAGGCGACCTGTTCGGCGAGCTGTCCTTCGTGCTCGGTCAAGGCCGCACCGCAGACGTCATCGCGGGCCTAGGCGGTGCCACGGCGATCATGCTCAGCCCCTCGGCCGTCCGTCGCCTGTCCGATCCCCAAGACCAAGTCGCAGTGTGGCGAAATCTAGCCACGATCATGGCGCGACGCTTCGCGGAGCTGTGATACGCCGTGAGGTGGATCAAGATCGGTGGTACGGCCCGCCCGCCGGGCGAAAGGCCCTACCCTCCGCCCAGCCTCAGCAGCATGATCCCGACTCGCCGCAGCTTCTCTTGGACCTCGGCCCCGCCGTTGAGGTGGACCCAGTCCAAGACCGCGCACGCCTCAGCGGCAGAGCCCACCGCGATGCTCAGGTGGTTGCGTCCGGCCGCAGTCGCTCGTCGGCCTCGGGCGATGCCCTCCGCGATGTTGAGCGCGACCGAGTCCATCGCGCGGCAACCTTGGTCTTTGAGGTGGGAGAACACCGTGAGCCGTTGAGGCCGTGAGCCGGGCGCTTCGCTGACCGGTTGTCGGTCTCCCTGAAGGCGTTTGTCCAGTTTGGAGAGCTGCAACACGGCTCGCGGCTCGATCGGCTGACGGCTCGATCGGCTCACGGCTCGATCGGCTCGCGGACGGAACGCACGGCGACCATCGCCATACAAGCGACAATCAAGCTCATACCGCATGAGGGGCAAGGTCCAGGTTTCAATACGACAATGACAGGCCGAACGCATCGCCTAGACCCGTCGCATCACCACGTGCGACTGTTGCCATCCTCGTCGACAAAGGCCTTGAGCTCGGCCCACATGTCGTCCACAACGTCGCCGTACCGGGCCCGAACGATGGGATGCACATCGTCGGGCACCCCATAGTCCTCCGGCGCGGGAACGCCGTAGACCCCCATGTAGGTGACGAGCCCGGCCAAGAAATACAGGGTGGGCGTGCCGTGAGGAGCGTCGTCTTCGTACAGCGCCTCTACCGGGACATCCGCCAAGCGGCCTTGTAGGACCGTCGACATCACCGAGCCCACCGGGATGAGATCGACGTCCGCGCCCGGTCGGGCCAGCCGCACGGCGTCTTGGTAATCGACCCACCAGTCGTGAAAATCACCGCGGGTTTCGGCGTGGTAGGCCGCCATCTCTGAGGCCGAAGGGAAACGCGAGTCGAAGTCGGCGTTCGTGAACCCCGCCATGTCGGGCCAGTTCTCGTAAATTACATATCGAACGCCCGCTTCCTGCCCGTCGACCCACCCCATGACCGCAAGAGTGCTGTCCACGGTTGTTCGGCCCCCCACATCGGGATCAACCTCATCTGCCGGATGGTATTGGCGGAAGTTGGCCTCGGTCATGATCACCGTGTTGACGTTCACGTCGCTGAACCGGTCTCCGGTGTCTTCATCCCAGAGTCCCTCGACCCCCGAAACCCCCCACTGCGGGAAGGGCGGCAGGTTCGTCGCGTGGGTCTCCATAAAGCCGTACTGACCGCTCATTCGGTAGCGATACCCGGCGTGGGAAGACAGAGCGGCCATCCACCGGGGCACGTTGGCTCGGTCGCTGTGCAGCAACAGCGAATGGCCAAAAATGTGATTTCGAACGTCCGTCTCGATGGGGGTTGGCACAGGCTCATCCGTGTCGGTGTCGACATCCGTGTCCGTGTCGACATCGGTGTCCGTGTCTAGGTCCGTGTCCTCGTCGGTGTGCGTATCGGTGTCCGAATCCGTGCCCGAGTCCCCATCGGTCTCTGGAGGATCGGCCGTACACGCTGTCGCCAGTGCCAGACCCAACATCCACGCCGCAACAAAACCCACTCGCATGCGCCCTCCGTGCTCAGGTGGAGCCTATGGGGACGAGCCGTACCGCCGCTCAGTACAGGCGCTCAGGGCACACGTTCAGGCTGCGGGAACCGCCTGCACCTTGAGCGACTTTGGCCGCAAAAAGTAGCTTGCAAGCATAATCCCAAACAGGACCGTCGGTCCGATGAGCTCTGTGACCGGGTCGCCCACCGCCACGTGAGCCCAGACGGCGCCGATCAGGTTGAAGGTGAAGCCCGCATAGGCCCACTCTTTGAGCTTTGGGAACGCTGGCGTCAGCAGAGCGATGGCCCCCAAGCCCTTCGCGATGCCCAAAATGTAGAGGGTATAGGCCGGAAAGCCTAGATGGTTCGTCATCGCGTCGATGGCAAAGGGCTGCTGGCTCAGGTAGACCGCCGCGCTCATGCCCATGCCAAGGGAAAAGAGCCCGGTGGTGACCCAATAGGCGATTGTGCGAACGATCATGGTGCCTCCGTAAGCTGGCTACACGCTGTGTAAGTCCACTCGCTCCGCGCACAATGCTGCCCCACCGCACAGCTGCCGTGCAATTTCGTCACGGGTCGCCGCCAGACGGATCCAGCCCGATCAGCCCTTCTTACGCTCCAGCAATGCCATCATCATGATGGACAAGATGCTGCGCTTCTCGGTGTCTTCATCCACATCTTGGGCGACCTTGTGCAACTCAAACTTGCCCTCGAAGAACGCGGGGAGCTTTTTGAATCGGTACAGCGGCGCACCGGACAGGTCGGAGATCGTGTAGCTGGGGTTGATCAGCATCACGAGCAGGAAGCCGATGAGTGGGATCTCCCCGGCAATACCGTCGAGGATTTTGACCCAGGCGCTGTCTTCGCGGATGTCTAGCTGGTGCTCGTCGTTGACATCGAGCACCTCATAGTGCGTCTTCCAGCGCGAGCGAAAGCCCTTGCGACGGACCGCGCCAAGGTTGGGATCATCGTGGTCAGAGA
>JBGCER010000562.1:0-3580 GCA_045106515.1 Myxococcota bacterium | reverse complement strand
TGTCCTCCGTAGACCCCGATTTGAGGTGGGGTTCACAGCGCAGCGCCCCCCTCAAGTCGGGGTTGGAGGAGGACGGGTGTGATGGGAGGACGCCGGGATTCGTGAGCCGTTGAGGCCGTGAGCCGTTGAGGCCGTGAGCCGTTGAGGCCGTGAGCCGTTGAGGCCGTGAGCCGGGCGCTTCGCTGACCGGTTGTCGGTCTCCCTGAGGGCGTTTGGCCAGTTTGGAGAACTGCAACACGGCTCACGGCTCGATCGGTTCACGGCCCGATCGGCTCACGGCTCATGGACGGAACGCACGGCGACCCTCGCCATACACGCAGCAAATAAGCTCATTCCGTATCAGGCCGTCGCCGAAGCCGCTCTCGCGGCCGTACGCGCTCTGGTGGCCTTACTCGATCTGGCGGATGTACGGCTTGCGGTCGGTGTAGTCGTAGGAGCCGGCCCACCATCGGCCCTGTCCGTCTTGCACGACCTCGTTGTGGAAGCCGACGGCGCGGGAGTCGCCCGCGAGCTTGGCGTGGGTCCACACACTGGGCTCGCCCTCGGTCGCGACACGAACATCGTTTTCGGCACCGTCGAAGTAGGCCATACCCCACTTTCCATCGCGCTTGAATAGGGCGCTGTCGGCGCCACGGTAGGCCTCGTCGTCGACGGTCTGCACCTCGAAGGTGCCGCCGCCCTCGCGCACGGCGAGCTTGAGGTCTTGTTGGCCGACGTCGTGGTAGGAGATGGCCAGTTGGGTGCCTTCCAAGTGCATCGAAGGCCAGGCGCCTTGGTCTCCCTCGGAGGCGATGACCGTGCTGACGTACGCGCCCAAGAAGCCTTCGAGCAGTACGAGGTCTTGGTTGGCCCGGTCGTAGAACGAGATGTAGTGCGTGTTCCCGTCGATGAGGATCTGCGCATACTCGCCCACATCGGCGTCGCGGGTGACTTCATTGCCATCGGCATCGGTGCCGGTGTACGCGGTGCCTTCGAAGATGGTCTCGGTGGTCCAGGCATCTCCGGATTTGCGCGCCATGCGCAGCACGCCCGAGTTCTCGTCGTGGTAGACCACGACGGGATTATTGTCGGCATCTAATGCGATAGAGGTCCAGACTCCGGTCTTGGGACGCAGGCCGCTTCCGGTGTCGACGACCTCGGAGGTCCAGGTGCGACCGACGCGATGTGCGACCTTGAGCGTGCCTTGGCCAGGCGTGTGGTAGCTGACCCAGGCCGTGCCGTCGGGCGACCAGATGTGGTCGGTGTAGGTGCCGACGTCGCCGCCGTCGAGGCCGCCATCATTGGGGTAGCCATCAGGCTCTTCATAGGCCCAGAGCACGCCTTCGCTGCGCACGCTGCCGATGGCGAAGCCCAGCCCTCCATTGGTGCGGTCGTAGAAGGCCATCGATGGGGAGCCATCGGGCGCCACCGACATGGACAGCCACTGGCCGTGGTCCGTATCGAGGAGCTTAAAGCCGCCGAATGGCGTAAATCCGGTCTCGCTTCGGCACGCGGCGCCGAGCAACAAGACGGGGGCAATACAGGCACAAAGGGCAACGGCGGACGAGCGCATGAACGACTCCAGCACCCCAGGTTGCCACGGGCGGCCGGGGCCGTCAATGCGGGGGTGTACTCCTACATCGGGATCGGAAAGTCCTTCCGGATTTGCTCCAGCAGGTCCGCCGTCAGGGTCGCCGTCTTGGCGAGCTGCTCTTCGGTGTGGGTGCTGGATAAGAAGTACCGAAGCCGGGCCGCGTCATCGGGCACCGCTGGGTAGACGATGGGCTGAACGTTCACGCCTGCCTTGTTGAGGCGCTGAGATAGCTGCAAGGCCCACATTGAGTTGCCGGTGATGGCGGGGATGACGCCGGACTCCCCGTGCGCGGGGCCGGTGTCGATGCCGCGTTCCACCAGCTTGTCGTGGAAGAACTTGGCATTGTCCTGGAGCTTCTTCACGCGCCACGGCTCCTCGAACATCAGCTCCAGGCTCTTGACGGCAGCCACGCCGTTCGCGGCGGTGAGGCCGGCGCTGTAGACGAAGCCAGGGGCGGTGTACTTGAGGTAGTTGACCAGGCGCTTGTTCGACGCGATCCATCCGCCACAGCTGGCGAGGGACTTGGACAGGGTGCCCATCCACAGGTCCACATCGCCGGGCTCTAGATCGAAGTGCTCGGCCAGGCCGCAGCCGGTCTCGCCGACGATGCCGAAGCTGTGTGCCTCGTCGACCATCAACAGGCATCCGTACTTGCGCTTAAGCGCGATGTACGCCGGCAATTGGCAGATGTCTCCGTCCATGGAGTAGACGCCTTCGACCAAGATCAGCACGCGCTTGTAGTGGCGGCGCAAGCGCTTGAGCTCCGCCTCGCACGCCTCGGGGTCGTCGTGGGCAAAGCTGCGCCGGCTGGCGCCGGAGAGCTTGATGCCCTGGAGGCCGGAGTCGTGGATGTACTCATCGTGAACGATCAGGTCGTCGGGTCCGAAGAGGTGACCAATCGTGGTGACGTTGGTGGCATGTCCCGCCGTGAACACGATGGCGTCTTCGCAGCGCTGAGCCTTGGCGAGCCCTTGCTCCAGCTCGCCGTGGAAGGGGCGCTCGCCCGAGGCCACTCTGGAGGCGGACACCGAGGTGCCGTACACGGCGACGGCCTCTTGCACGGCATCGACGACCCGCGGGTCTCCGGAGAGCCCGATGTAGTTGTAGGAGCTGAAGTTGATGTACTCCTTGCCCGCGATGACCGTGGTGTTCTTGGCCGTGCCGTCCTGGACCCGGAAGTAGGGGTTTTCGATACCGCCCATCTCGGCCATGGCCAGACGCATCTCGAGCTCTTCGATCTCTTTCCACTGGGTGAAGTCGAGCCACTCGGCCTTAGGCTCGAACGGAGCGTCTTCGACCACTTCTTCGGTGGCGCCGTCGGACTTGCGCAGCTCGGCCACCACGTCCTCGGCCACGGCGAGCAGCGCCCCGGTATTGGGATCGCGCAGGCGCAGCGTTCCGCTGAACCGGTCGCCTTCGATCGGCCCAAAAGCCACTTCGGCGATGAGGTCCGTGTCGGTTGGCAGGGGCGCGAGCTGCACGTAGCGACCCATGGCTACCGGGGTTCCGGCGCGCTGATAGCGCACCCAGGCCACGTAGCCGGACAGCTGCATCACGCTGTCGAGGGCCAGCGGGTCCACAGACCATTGAGCCCGTTTAGAGCCAGGAATCCAAGCTTTGGGGGTGCCTGCGCGCAGGCGTCCGCGCACGAAGTCTTCGCCGATCCCGTCCAGGGCCGTGAGACCTTGCAGCAGCGGGCCGTGGAAGGTGACGTCGCTGTAGAAGTCGGCCAGTGGCAGGGTCGGGGCGTCGCCGCCGTCGAAGGCGCCAGGATCGGGGTAGGGCTCGGTGAGCGGGCGGACGCGGGATCGGTAGGCCAGGGCGCCCTTGTCGGCGAACCGCAGCTCGGCGCGGTCGCCCGATGCGGTGAGCACCAGCGTGACAGGCTCGGTGACCCGCACGCCCTGGAACAGCCGCACATCGGTGACTTGGAAGGGCGGCGGCAGGTCCGCGGCCCAGGCCATGAGGTCGGTGGCGCCGTCGGACTTGCGCAGCTCGGCCACCACG
>JBGCER010000561.1:0-3687 GCA_045106515.1 Myxococcota bacterium | reverse complement strand
CCGCAGCGTGGCTGGTTTGGCCTCCGCGAGCCGCCAAGATGCCGCGCGCGATGGTCATGCCTTGGATGTCTTCTGGAGAGGTGTCGTTGCGCACCAGAATGGTGGGCTCTCCGTCGTCGAGGAAGGCCTGGCAGTCTGCGGCGTGGAAGACCACCCGACCCACGGCGGCCCCCGGAGAGGCGTCGAGGCCCGTCGCGAGCACGCGTCGACGTGCATCCGGCGCGATCACGGGGCGGAGTAGCTTTTCGAGGTCAGGCGGAGAGATGCGGTGTAAGGCCTGTTCTTGGGTGATCTGCCCCTCTGAAACCAAGTCGACCGCGATGCGAACCGCGGCTTGGATCCCTCGATCGGCGGTGGTGGTCTGAAGCAGCCAGAGGCGCCCGGACTCAACGGTGAATTCCACCTGCTGAACATCGGAGAAGTGGGCTTCGAGCTTGGTGCTCACCTGCACGAGCTGGGCGTGGATGTCGGGGTGCTGGGCCTTGAGTCCGTCGAGGTCGCTGGGGATCCGGTCTCCCGCCAGCACGTCTTCGCCCTGCGCGAGCGGTTGCCACTCGCCAAATACGCCGGCTTCGCCCGACTTGGGATTGCGGGAGAAGCAGATTCCCGTTCCAGAATTCGCGTCCAAGTTTCCGAACACCATGGCCTGGATGGTGACGGCGGTGCCGGCGTCGTCCGCGATGCCGTGAGAGCGTCGATAGTAGCGTGCGCGATGGCTATTGGTGCTTCGGAACACCGCGTCGATGGTGAGCTGCAGCTGCTCCGTGGGGTCTTGAGGGAAGCGGTGGCCGGACGTGCGGATCACGTCTTGGAACCGGACCACCAACGCCTGAAGTTGTTCTTCGGAAGCCGCGTCCAGTGACGTGTCCGCGAGCAGCTCGTCTTGGGAGCGCTGAAAACGGGTGTGGTGAATGCCCAACACCACATCACCAAACATCTGGACGAACCGTCGATAGCTGTCCCAGGCGAAACGCCCACCGCTTCGCTCGGACAGTCCGATCACGGTCTGATCATTGAGGCCGAGGTCTAGCACCGTCTCCAGCACGCCAGGCATGCGATGTTCGGCTCCAGAACGGACCGCAACCAAGAGCGGGTTGTCGCGGTGGCCGAGCTGACGCCCGGTGGCCGCTTCGAGGCGACTGACGGCCGCAGACAGCTCGTCTTGCAGCGTGTCGGGCCAGCGCTGCTCATTGGCGAAGAACTGCGCGCACGCCGCGGTGGAGATTGTAAAGCCAGGTGGAACGGCAAGTCCGAGGCCACTCATTTCGAACAATCCGGCGCTCTTGGTGCCCAACTCGTGAGAGTCCGCCATTCCGCCGTCTGCGTCCGTCTCGTTAAAGCTGCGAATCCAGGTAGAGCCAGCCACGTCGTCTCCAGTCGTGAAGACTGAACCGTAGCCGAACCACCCCGCCCTGGGCACCGCTTTAGTCGGCTTTTGTCGTCACCCGGCGTTTCGTGCCGAACATGGACTGGAACGACACACCCGCGGAGATCTCGCTGCCGGTGGCAGGGTCGGTGCGGAAGCGCGCGTCGATAAATATGGGGTCGAATCCGAAGGATAGTCGTTGATTCAGGAGTCCCAATGGAAATTCAGCACGGTTCTTCCACCCGGCCAAATACAGACTGAACTGAGTGTCCGTCACGATGGTGAGCCGACCGAGCGGCGCTGCGCGCGTGTAGCCGAGTACCAGCCCCGCGGCGTCTGCGGTGCCGGCCCACTCGCCTCCCCGCCCGCGGTAGTGATCGTGGACCCAGCGCCACCCTACATAGGTCATGGCCATACCTGGGAGGGTTTGAAATGGGCCGCGACGCACGGGTTCGCCAAAGGCGTTGTCCCACCATCCGATCCGTGCCTCGGCGACGAATGGAAAGGCCGCTCGGCTCCCGTTCGCGGGCATCTCATAGGTCAGCCCAAGGCTGATGTTCTTGTCGAGAAGCGCCGTGAATTGGCCATGGATGAGGTGAGCTCTCGCGGGTTCGCCTGACGGCGTACGGCGAGTGGGGATATTCACATCTCCGATCCACACCACCCTGTAGCCGGCGTCTACGAAGAAGCTGGGTTCTCCAGTCGGATCCGGTTCGTTCGATCCCCGGAGCGCGGGGTTGAGGGGCGCGCCTGTCGAGGTCTGCTGGGCTCGCTCCGGAGCGGGCCGAACTCCAGTGCGGGCCGGCGTGCGCAGCGGCAGCGGCGGAGCGCCCGACTGTGCGCCTGTGGCGGGCGGCGCTGGGGTGGATGCCGGTACGGCGAGGGGCGCCTCGGGTGTAGCTGGCGGCGGCGGCGTCGGTGCATCCGTCCTGTCCGAGCTCGTATCGGCGGTGTCGTCGTCGTCCGACTCGGGGGCCTCTTGCGCCCACGCCGAGCCGGAGATGGCACTCAATACGATCAGGGCGCTCACCAGCATGGAACGACGCACGACAGACTCCTCGGTGTCTACAGTGTGTGGCCCAACTCGGATGCCGTCAATGAAAGGACGTCACTCTCGGTCAGAGGACCCGTGCGGAACTTAAGAAACTGTGGCGTTCATATCGTAGAGCAGCTTGAGGCCCCGGAGCGTAAGCCATCCGTCTACCTCTGTAATCAGCGGAACTTCCGGGGCGATGAGGCTCGACATGCCCCCTGTCGCCACCACCGTGGCGTCCCCGAGTTCTTCGAGGCACCGACGTACCAAGGAGTCCACCAGGCCCACATAGCCCCAGAACAGGCCGCTCTGCATGGCGTGCACCGTATTGGTTCCGATGGCAGCAGGTGGACGAGCCACGGCGACCCGCGGCAGCTTGGCAGTCTTTGAAAAGAGAGCTTCTTCCGCGATTCCAAGTCCGGGAGAGATGGCGCCACCCACGTAGGCGCAGTCTGCGCTCACACAGTCGAACGTGGTCGCGGTGCCAAAATCCACGACGATGACCGGCCCGCCGTAGCGATGCCACGCCGCGACGCCATTGACGATGCGGTCCGCACCGACCTCTCGCGGATTGTCTGTGGCGATCCGCATCCCCGTGCGCAGCCCCTTCCCGACCACCAAGGGCTCCACGTCCAGGTAGAGCCGAACCGCCTTTTCTAGGCTGTACTGCACCGATGGCACAACCGAGCCGATGATCGCGCCATCGATATCTTTGGCGCTGAATTCTGCGTGATGCAGCAAGGTCAGGAGGAGCACGCCCGTTTCATCGGTGGTGCGAGCCGTTGTGCTCACCCGAAAGGTGCGCACAATCTGGTCATCCGTGAGGAGACCCATGACGATATTCGTGTTGCCGACGTCGATGACGAGGATCATGAAAGACGCTCCAGTGGCGCCCTTCTACCAGTTTTGGGTGCCGCTCGCCCCGTCGACGCCATCGGTTCCGTCCGAGGCGCTCGATGCACCGCCGGAACCACCCTCGCCGCCATCGCCGCCATCACCGGAAGTGAGCGTGTTGTCGGCGCTAGCGTAGCTGCTCGAAGGAGTGGTTCCAACAACGTAGATGCCGTAGCTGGGGCCGCCTGCGCCACCGCCGACACCGCCGCCGTTGCCCGCGTCGCCGCCATCACCGCCGTCGCCACCCTTCTGGCCACACCACGCTGATCCGCCGGCGTTGGAGCCGCCGGAGCCGCCAAAGCCGCCCTCTCCGCCCACGCCGCCGGTGCCGTCATCGCCCGAGTCGCCACGAGCGCCATCGCTGCCGTCGTCCGAGCAAGTGTCGATACTACAG
>JBGCER010000560.1:0-3905 GCA_045106515.1 Myxococcota bacterium | reverse complement strand
GGAGGACCCCAATGCTTCAGGCGATGGGCGGTGCGCGGGCCAGTGCCTCTTCCCCACCGTCACCATCGCCGCAGCCGTCGCAGCTCTCTGAGCCCATCAGCGCTGATCGCAGTCCACGCGGAAGGCGTCGTTCAGATCGAGAGGTAGGACCAGCGCACGTCGGTTGTTGGACACCGCGTCTGGGCAGACCTCATCGGCGAGCGCCTCTGCCTCAGCGGCGGTGTCTGCCTTGGAGTATTCGGCTTGAAAGACGGCTTTGTCCGCAGAGAGAAAGGGCGCCCATCGATCGCACTCGGCGTATTCAGCGCACTGCTCGACCACAGCGCCGTCGAACCAAGGCTCCGCGTCGGCCACGATGTCCGCGCCATTCTTCAGCAAGATCCCCAGCTTGCGCTCGTGGGCCGCGTTGGCCAGATGCTGCAAGAACAGCAGCTGGTCCGCTGGGCTCAAATCAAAGCCCGTATTGTTCTGGAAACCATCGACGTTGTCGGGCTCCACCATGTGGCAGCCCCGGGCGACCGCCACATCCAAGCGCTTGGCCATGAGCTCAAGCACCCGCGCATCGCGCACGTCCAGCCATCGCTCGCCAGGCCAACCGTCCAGCTTCTTGCCGATGACCGCATCGGGGAAGTCCGCTTGATCGTCTCGCCAATCTTCGTGCGAGCCGGCCGAGAAGTAGCAGATGATCTTGCGATCATCGGACCGCAGCGCCTGGAGCGTTGCGTCCGGAACATCATAGAGATCGATGTCGTAATAGTCCACGTTGTAAGATGTATTTACCGTTCCAAGAAGCTGCCACTGCCAAGTCTGAGCGGCCGTGGGCTGGTCCCAGTCATCGCCGACCACGGGCTCCGGGATCGGCTCAAGAACGTCGTCGGGCACGTCGGATCCACCGCCGCAGGCCACGATCAGGCTCAACCACAACAGCGCTCGCATCCGGCCTCCGAGCCTCACTCTTCCCAAGGAAAGGTGGGGATGTCGACCTCCGGTAAGCCATCCGGAGGATCTGCGATGGGCCACCAGTCGCCCCAAAGCTCCTTTCCACCGTCGATCGTCAACGTCTGACCCGTGATGTATTGGCCCGCAGAGCTACCCAAGAAGGCTGCCATCCACGCGATTTCGTCCATGCTGCCCGCCCGCTTGACCGGGATGTGGCGCTGCATCTCTTGGAACATCTGAGGACCATTGGGGTAGGTGTGCACGCCGCTGCTCGCGATAAGCCCCGGCGCAATGCAGTTTATGCGAATGCCTCGGGCCGCCCACTCCACCGCCAGATTGCGGGTCATCGCTTCCACCCCCGCCCGAGCGGCTACCGAGTGGGTCATGCCGGGAAAGGTGCGCCGGGTGAGCATGGTTATGTTCACCACACAGCCTCCATTCGCCCCCATCCAGCTTTTATATGCCGATCGGGTCATATTCCATGTGCCCGTCAGGTTGGTGCTCACCACCGCATCCCAGCCATTGTCAGAGATGTTCTCCGCGGGGCTGAAGAACTGGCCTCCGCCATTGTTCACCAGCAGGTCGAGGCGCCCTCCTTCCTTCACCACCTGCTCCATGCAGGCCCTTACGGCCGCTCGATCTCGGATGTCACAGGCGATGCCCGTCACCGGGGCGCCCAGCGCGTCGGACATGCCTTGAGCCGCACGCTCGATCACGTCGGCCTTGCGCGAGCAGATGAAGACACGGGCTCCCAGGCGTCCGAGCTCCATGGCGATGGCCGCACCGATGCCCGTGCCCCCACCCGACACGAGGGCGACCTGGTCCTTGAATAGTCCGGGTCGGAAGACCTCACTCTGCATGGCTCGCCCCAAGATGAAGGATCTCTCTGGCTTCTACAGGGGTCGCAATCTCACGGCCCACCTGGCGGGCGATGGAAACCAAGTGCTCGACCAGGTCCCCATTGCCGCGACACCGTGAACCATCTGGGAGGTAGAAGGTATCTTCTACGCCGGTGCGCAGATGGCCACCAAGCTCGGCCGTTCGGCGGTGAAGCGGCCAGATCTCTTCGCGCCCAATGGCCGTGACCTGCCACGGGCTGTCGTCGCGAATGTACTTGAGCAGGATGGGCAGCAGGTCCGGGTCGGCGGGCATGCCCGAGCTCACACCCATGACAAAGTTCACTTCAGGCGGGCGCGAATCGGTCATTCCGACCGACTCGAACATGGAGACACTCCGCACGATTCCGGTGTCAAAGCACTCGAATTCGGGCTTACATCCCACACGTTTCATGGCATCGAGGAAGCGCTGGATCTTGGACACCGGGTTGTCGAAGACCATCGGAGGCCACGCCCAGGTGCCCGCGGACCGGGCCTTTAAGTAGTTGAGAGTGCCAGCATTGCAGGCCGCGATCTCCGGTTGGACCCGCTCGAGGCAAGCGACGGGGCCCGAGATGTCATCGCCGATGACCCCGGTGCTCAGGTTGAGGATGACGCCAGGGCACGCGCCTCGAATCGCATCGCAGATCTCGCCGGCCACTTCCGGGTCCCAGGAGGGCATGTGGCCCAGGCCTGGTTCCTGGCGGCGAAAATGCACATGCATGACCGAGGCACCCGCATCAAAGGCCTCTTTGGCAGAAGACGCCATCTGCTCGGCGGTCACAGGCACCGGGTGGCGGGCCGGGTCCGTCAATACGCCGGTGAGCGCGCAGGTCACGACAGCCTTGGGATGGCCGCCAACGTATGGGCTCATGAGGCCTCCTCGGGTTCGATTCGAATCAAGACAGCCCCGGCAGACACCGCTTCGCCGGGCGCGCAGCGGACGTCGGACACGGCGCCATCGACCATGGCTCGAAGGGTGGACTGGATCTTCATGGCTTCGACCGCGCACACGGGGTCGCCGGCATGGACGAGGTCTCCGGGCGACACCAGCACACGCACCACAGTGCCGGCCATGGGCGCGACAACCTCTGCCCCACCACCGTCGGCGGCCGTCGCCGCCTGCGGAGTCCACTTGGTTATTGAGTGCTGTTGATCGCCCACAGATAGATAGAGCGTGTCCCCCGCCCACGCGGCCGAGAACGGCACGACCCCACCGTTCATCTCGGCCCGTCGTGCCGGGCCGGAGGGGCCCAGCCGAACGTGGGCGGACTCGGCATCGACGCCGAACTGCAGACGACCGGGGCTCCCGGTGAGCTGAACCGTCGCCCGCTCTCCGTCGATCAGGAGGTCGATGGGCTGCCTCAGAGGATGGGCGTTCCGGAAGCCGTCGCCGCCAAAGCGCTCCACGACGAGGGCGGCGGCGAGCCAGCGGGTGCTCAGGGGTGGCGGCGCTCGGTCGGCGAGTTCAGGTCGATCATCAAGAAAGGAGGTTGTGACACGATTCGCGACGAAGTCATCACTGCGGAGAATCCGATTGAGCAGGCCGCGATTACTGCGCAGGCCCAACAGAACCGACTCGCTCAAGGCGCGGACTAGGCGCCGACGAGCGGTCTCGCGATCGGGACCCGAGGCGATGACCTTGGCGACCATCGGGTCGTAGTACGGCGATACGTCCTGTTGGGGCAGCATCCCATGGTCCACCCGCACGCCGTGTCCCGTCGGCGCGATCCACCGGAGAATACGGCCGGCCTGGGGCACGAAGCCGGGCGATGCAGCGTCGGCGGCTAACCTTGCCTCTATGGCGTGCCCATCGAGACGAACATCGCTTTGAGACAGGGTGAGCGGCTCGCCCTGAGCGACCTTAATTTGCATCTCTACCAGGTCCAACCCTGTGATCGCCTCGGTGACAGGATGTTCGACCTGAAGGCGGGTGTTCATCTCCAGGAAGTAGAACGAGCCATCGGGCGCCAGAAGAAACTCCACGGTGCCGGCGCCGCTGTAGTTCACGGCCGCCGCCGCCGCGCACGCTGCCTGGCCCAGCGCCGCGCGCAAGGGCGCATCGACCGCAGGGGACGGGGCCTCTTCGAT
>JBGCER010000559.1:0-4697 GCA_045106515.1 Myxococcota bacterium | reverse complement strand
GCCGCACTTGCGTCGGGGGTCGTCCTTCTTCTCGCCCAAGCGTTCGCCGCAATGGGCGCTCCGACCCCGGGTTTCAGGTCTTACCTGAAACTCCACCGAGAACGGGACCGCCTCTTGCAGCGCCTCGCGAATCCGATTCTTCACGGACGGGTCACAAAGCAGCTCCCCGAGCTTGAGGTCCAGGGGCGTTTCGGACGTGATCTTTTCGAGGTCAAAGCCCTTGAACAGGTCGCCCAAAGCCCCGAGTGCGGGGCCTGCCACGATGCTGACGGCGAACTGACCCGCCGCCCTCACCAACTCGCTCTGGATCTCCTTCTTCACGCACGCAACGGCCACGCCCCGCATGCCGCGCATCATACTGGAGACGCTGAAGCCCGACATGAAGCCGCCGATGGAAAATTCTCCAGAGCGGTCCACGTTGTTGATGGGATCCGCCAGCCCGTACAGGTAGCGATGCAGCGAGCGGGGGTCCTCGGTCTGCGCTTTATATCGGTCTGGAGTGAGGAATCGACCGGTCGCTGGGTCGTACCAGCGCCGACGCAGAAACACGAGTCCCGTCTCCGGGTCTTGCAGCTCTCCGATCCATCCGTACAGATCGGCTTCACCGCCGAGAACCTCGCGCTGCCCCCACGGGTCATACCGGTACCGATCGACGACGCTGCCCGTGTCATCCACCGTGGCGATCACGTTGCCGAGGGCGTCGGTGAGGGTGTAGAGGTCCATGTCTGCGTGTAGGGAATGCACGCCGTCTGGGCCGTGCACAATCGTCCTAGAATCCGACCCGTCCGCTCGGTACAGCGCCGCGATGTCGTCTAGTCCGCGGCCATTTTCTGGCGTGGGCAAGATGCGATCTTCGACGCCGTCGACGGTGCGACCCAGCAGACGACCTGTGAGGTCGTATCGGTAGGACACCACGGTGCCATCGGGCAGGGTCGCCGATTCTAGGCGATCGAGCTCGTCATAGGTGTAGCCAGTGACGTCGGAACCATCGCTGACCTCGGTCACAGCACCCCGGTCGCTGTACGCCCAAGACCGCGTCCCAGCGGCACCGGACTGCGATAGCAGGCGGTCGTCTTGGTCGTAGGTCCGTCGGGTGATGCCGCTGCTGGCATCGATGCTGATCAGGTTGCCTACGGCATCGTACGAGAGCGTCTGCTCATCGACGAAGGCCCCCGAGTCCAGGGTCTCGATGGTCCGCAGCCGCCCGAGTGCGTCGTAGGCATACGTGCGCTCGTGGCCATCGGACCACAGCTCGTTCATAAGGATGCCGGCTTCATACTCGTATTCAACGGACAGGATCTCGGTGCCGCCTGCCGCGTGTGTGATCTGCGTCGGCCGCTGTCCAGTTCCGTAGGTATAGGTGCTCGTGACTCCATTATCGCGGGTGATGGACTCGACCCGACCCACCCCATCCAGGGCGAAAGATGCGGTAGAGCCGGATGGATCCTCCACTTCGTCCAGCCAGCCGTCGATGTCTCGGCCATAGCCGACGTAGTGGGTGCCATCGGGCAACTCCATCTCCGCTTCGTCGGTGAGGCCGTCGGTGCGGGTCATGCGGAGTACTGCGCCAGCGTCGTCTTCGACCATCACCACGAGTCCGTCGTCATCCAAGGTCCGTTCGTGCCAGTGGCGGTTGCCCTCGTGGGTCTCGCGGATGGTATTGGCGTCGAGATCCGATTCTTGGGTCCATGAGGCGGACCCGGCGTCTACGGTCAGGAGCCCTTCTTCAGGGGCTTCGGTCGTCACCTCGGTTCCGTCGGCCCGAGTCCAGGTCTCTTCTCCAAGAACCGTGAGCCAGGTCTCTTGGTTCCCGCTTGGCCACGTCAGGGTTGAGGTGTCACCCGATTGGGTGAATCGCCACTCCCGATCTTCGCCGTCGGTGATCGTCAGACCCGTCGATTCGTCGCGATCGAATTGAGTGACGCCGCCTTCGTCGTCTGTGATCGACAAGAGGTAGCCATCATCCGTCCAGCGATAGGTGAACCGGGCGCCGTCGAAGCCCGTTCGGGTCTTGGGAACCGACTCTTCAATCGATAGCTCTTTGCCGGCGTACCACGTTGTGCTCATGACCGCGCCCGAGGGCTCGGTGATCGAGGCTAATCGCCCGTTTACGTCATAGGACATCGTGGTGACCTGACCGACAGCATTGACCTGCTCGATGGGGTTGCCGGACTTGTCCCAGGCCCAGTTGATCACCTCGCCCGAGCTGCTCTTGGTCTCGACGACGCGGCCATCGGCGTCGTATACCGTTTCTTGGTTCGTGCCGTCCGGCGATTCCATGCGGACTTTTCGGCCGGCGGCATCGTACGTGGACTTGGTGAGCTCTGAGCCTGCTTTGATCCCCGTAAGTTGTCCGGCTGCGTCGTAGCGGGCGTGTCGGACGCCAGCCTCTTTGCTCCACATGGCAGCCGTGCGGCCGAGGCTGTCGTAGGTCACTTTACGAGTGGGTTCTCCGTCGAGGGTCGCCTGCTTGAGTCGCCCCGCCGAGTCGTGGTCCCATCTCATGGTCATGCCATTGGGTGCGATAACCTCGCTGATATTTGCGCCGTTGTAGCTGTACTCAATGCGATCCCCCTCGGGGAACTCCAAGGCGATGGTCCGGCCTGTCACATCGTACTCGGCCAGGCTGGTCTCCCCAGACGGATACGTGGTCGCCGAGGTTCGAGCGCTATTATTGTACGCCACCTCAACGCGGCCTTCCGCGTCGTCCACCACGGTCTCCCGCCCGCGCTCGTCATACGTGATCGCCGACCGCTCGAAGGTGGAGGTCTCGGTGAGGGTGTCGCCAGAGCTGGTGATCTGCGCGGCCCAGCTACCGTCCGGCTGTTTATATCCGATGACGGCGCCGTCTCGCATGACCTCCTCGTAGACGCGTCCCTCTCCATCGGTGACTTTGGACGCCGCAGATCCATCGTCGCCGTACTCCATCAAGACGACGGAGCCGAGCTCGGACTCGATGCGAGTTCGACGCCCTTGAGGGTCGTACCGGTAGGCGGTGGTGTGGCCCAGAGCATCGGTGATGGTGGCGGGAAGCGGCCGATCGTCGGCGTAGGTGAACCGAACCGTGCGCTCCAGCGGGTCGGTCAGGCTCAGGGTGCGCCCGCGGGTGTCGTACTGCGTGACCGTAGCGTTGCCCGCTGCGTCGGTGACGATGACCCGGCGATCGTCGTCTTCGTAGGTGTACCTGAGCAGGGCTCCGGTGGCGGCTTGGTGCCGAAGCAGGCGGCCGTCATAGTCGTACCACCAGGCGGCCGGTTGGGCGCCGTCGACCTCGAAGGCTTCGAGGCGGTGGTCCTCGCCATAGGTGAACGTCTGCGCATCGCCGCTGACCTCGGTCGCGCCGACCAAGTCGCCATTGCCGTCGTAGCGGTAGCGAACCGCGGCGCCGGTGACCCGGTCGGTGGCCGATTGGATGTGACCATCCGAGCCCACATCTAGCACCACCAAGACGTCGCTATCCAAGCGGATTTCGCCCTTGTCCAGGTCCATGACGATGGCGCCGCCCTCTCCGGAGAATGTGCCTTCTACCAGCTCTTCGGCGTCGAGATCGAAGAGGAGTACCTCGCCCAGCTCGGTGGTGAGCTCGGCGTATCGAGGCTCCCACGACTTGGTCGCCGCTGCGTCTTCGTAGACCTCCACGGCGCCACCGGTGTTGTGGTTGACCCACAGGTCGTAGGACGTGGTGGAGTAGGGGCTCTTGCCCGCGCTCAGGAGGCGCATGGTGGCGCTGGCCCCGCTGGTCTGGCTCCACTGGGGGCGAACGGGATGGATGGAGCCGAGTCCGCTTTGGTGCTCCAGCGTGACGTAGAAGCTGTACGCGCGCCCGTCGGCCAGCTCCATCAACACCGTGTGGCCCACCGTGGGGTCGACCTCGAAGGCCGGGGGGAAGGTGATGTAGATCAGCTTCCAGCCCTCATCCAGGGGCGATGTCAGCGCGACCGTGCCTTCGGCCTCGATGGACTCGATATCATAGGACCAACCGTATCCAAGCTCTTTGTCCTGGGTGTCGAAGCCATCATAGCTTCGACTCAAGGTGTACTGGCCGCCCCGCCGCGCCACGACCATATCGTCGACGGCGATCTTAAGTTTGCCGAATTTCTCGCCTTCAACCGTAACCTCTTGTTCGGCAGAGGCGGAGTTCCCGTCGGCGTCGGTGGCGGTGAGCCGCAGGGTGTACTCCCCGTTTGGGAGCTGATGTCCGTGCAGCACCCCGAGCTCGCCGCGCTCCACCTGGGTGAGCCCTTGGGCGATCTCTCGGCAGGGCCCGAGATCGGGGCAAAGCTCAAGTTGGTAGCCTGCGAACGAGTCGTCTGTGGCCGTGCCGATCACCGGCACATCGGTGGTGACCAGGCCTCGAGGGCTGGTGAGGGCGACGGTGGGCGGGCGATTGTCGGAGCCCGTTGCGATGCCGATGGTGATCTGCTGAGTATCTTCATTGCCCGAAGGATCTCGGACGGTCACCTCGATATCTTTGGTCCCGGTCGCGCCGCCGGCTGGGGTCCACGTCACGACGCCACCGGAGATGGTGACGTCCGGGTCCGAGCTCGCAGTCCAGGTCAGTTCCGACGGCAGATCATCGGGATCGACCGCCGTCGCCGTGTAGGTCCATGCCACGTTGGGACGCGCGACCAGGGATGAGGGGGTGCTCGTAATGCGAGGCGGGGCATTGCCATCGGCTACGGTTACTGTGAAGCCCT
>JBGCER010000558.1:0-11441 GCA_045106515.1 Myxococcota bacterium | reverse complement strand
ACAGACAAACCGGGCAGCAGCGAGCCTCGACACGAGGCTTTGAAATCCTCGAGGCTCGGATCGTCTTCGTCGAGGTAGCGGCACCACGCGGCGGTCCACAGAAAGCCACGAAGTCGGGGAAGAGAGGTGATGGTCGCGGCGACTGCGACCACGCCCTCCCAGGTGTCGGCCACGTCCATGGCCGCGAGCAAGGCGGACTTATCTCGTTCGGGAGCGGCTGGGTGGGCGCGCACCGGATCCGTGATCGCGTCGGGGTCCAAGGACAGCAGCGCATCGCGAGCCTCGATGAACAGGGCGGCCAACGGGGCGAGGGCACCTGTTTGAGCCGCCGCGAGAGCTTCGCGGGCCTCTGCGAGGCGTTTCACAGGGTACGGACGAACCAAGAGCGCGGCCATGACGCCTCCTGGCAGCCTCTACCCGGAGCGGCGTTCTAGCGCCGCCCGGGCTAGCCACCGATCGGAGGTGGTGGTGTCTCTTCGAGATCAGCTGCTCGCCAAGGGCTTGGTCAGCAAGAAGCGCGCTAAAAGCCTGGACCGCCAGTCCAAGCAAGAGCGTAAAAAGAGCCAAGCGAACCGCAAGAAGAAGAAGGTGCTCGACGCCGAGCGCAACGCGACCCTGTCCGCCGCCGAGGCTGACCGCGTCGAGAGGGTACGCAAGGCGCGTCTGGCGGCCAAACAGGCCCAAACCGTGTTGGACGCTCAGGCTCGAATTCGCTCTGTGATCCTTGGAAACCGCATTCCTGGCCGCGGTCGGGTGCCCTACTTCCATCGCGGACTCGACGGCCGAACCGTCTACAAGATGAGCCTGCCCGAGCCCATCGCCGGTTGGTTACGGTCCGGGAGGGCGGCGGTGGTGGCGTTGCAACATCGCGGTCAGGAGCCAGAGTACGTCGTAGTCAACGCATCTGCTGCCCGAGAGCTGCTGCAGACCGCCCCACATTTGGTGTTGACGTTCGTGCAGGAGACGTCCGGCATCTCCGAGGCAGAAGAGGCCTTCTTGGTCGTGGATTGGGAGCCGTCGCTATCGGCTCACCGGGTGGCACCGAGCGCGAGCCCGTGTACCGAGTCTACGGGCTGATCTTGGCCACAAAAAGCCGCTTGAAGCTGCGCTCATCGTCGTTCGTCCGACCCTGAGCGGTGTAGGCGAGCCAGAGCGCCCCATCCGTGCCGCTCACCAAGTCCAAGTCTTGATGCCCCACCGTGCCCAGGTTGACCGTCTTCGCGGCTGCGCCGGACCGCGCGTCCACCTTGCAGATCGGATCGTAGCGCTCGTCGTTGTTGCAGACGAAGTAGAGGCTGCGCCCGTCGGGAGTCCAGGAGGGTCCACGATGATCGACCACAACATCCTTGGCGATTCGCACGGGGCTAGCGCCAGACCTGGCGTCCATCAAGAAGAGGTCGAACCGATCGTCGGCGTCTTTATTGGCGTAGAACGCAATTTTTTGCCCATCAGGACTAAAGGCAGGGCCCGTCTGGATGCCTGGCCACCGGGTGAGTTGGACCGGAGAGCCGGTCAAAGACGGCAACATCCAAAGGTTATCCCCTTGTTTTCCCTTACCTACATAGGCGATCTTTTTGCTGTCCGGTGACCACGTGGGGAAGAGCTCCGACGACGTCGCGTCGCGGGTGAGCCTCTTGGGGGGGGCACCTACGGAGGGCACATGGATCAAGTAGAGGTCGCCTTGGCCTGTTCGGGCCGACGTGAACGCGATGTGCTCGCCGTCGGGGGACCAAGACGCGGCCCCATCCGCGCCGGGGCCCTTGGCCACCGTGCCTCCGGTCATGGAGTAGAGGTCGTAGTCATTGGCGCCGCTGCTTGCGGTGTAGACATAGCGGCCCAAGCTGGGTGGGGCCCAGGTGAGCTCGTGAGCGACCTTGCCGCCCCCGCTGCCTCCGCCAAAGCCGGTGGCGATGGAGCTTCCGCTGGACGCCACAGGCATGATGCGTCGGAAGGCGCCGCGCTTAGGGTCGCCCACGTAGAGCTCAATGACCTTGCGATCGTGAAAATTGGCTTCGTACGACAATTGTCGGCCGTCCAAGGACCACGTCGGGCGCTGGATATTCGCCCCAGCACGGCTGGCCACTTCTTTGGCGGTGTCCGCAGCGAGCGACGTTGTCGCGGGGAGCAGAGCGAGAACAGCGGTAATCAGGGCAAATCGCATGGGGCCTCAAAAGGCGAGACTGACGTGTACCAGAACGCGAAGGGCGGTGCGTCCCGGGTGTTGAGCATCCGGTTGCACAGAGTAGGGCACGACGGACTCTCCACGTGTCTTCCCCGAGTCTTTCAGCGAGGCGAAGGACTGCTCAAGGATCACCCGAAGGCCCGCTCCCATTCCCGAGCTTCGGCGCCTGTCTAGGTAGTCGGCTGCCAGCTCGGCGAAGATGACATGGGCGGTTCCATTGGCGTAGACGACAAGATCGGCGGGGCGATCGCCACAAACGAACGCCTCGGACTCGCCCTCGCATGTCAGGCGAAGGCCAGAGATCCCACCGAAGCGGTAGCCGATGGCCGGCCGCACCAAGACGACCTCGCCATCGTCCAAAAGCGGTCCGAAGCGCGCGCCGATCTGCGCGGTGCGAGGATCGGCCGCATAGGCACCCGACTCGGTCTGCATCATGGCGATCGACCAGTGGCTGACAAGGCCAACGGCCCACGGACCGCCGACGGGCACGGTCAACGCGAGCATGGTGTCTGGCGAGGGGAGCAAGTGGGCTTCGCGGCCGAGGTGCGTGGTCACGCCGACCCCCACCTCAAGCCACGCCAGGCGGGCCGCAGCCAGGCCTCCGGAGGCCTGTCGGGGTGTGAGGAGCACGCGGGATGGAGCTAAGGCATCCACCGTGACATTCTGCCCATTTAAGCTCCAATCTCCGATGGGCAGTGACACCGTGACTGGCAGAAGCGGCTTGGTGCTGCGCAACCGCTTTTGCGTGCGCTCCACGAGTGCGGACTGCTCCGGATCGACCAAGGGCGCGGAGGGTACGAACTTGGGCCGAAGGGTGAGCCCCGGCTGGCTTCCGCCCAGCGTCACAATGCCGTATGCCGACTCCAGCAGCATGACCAAGGAGGTGGTCTGCGACTGCTGATCTGGGGTTCGGGCATTGGTCAGCGCGTGGTTCGCCGCTTTTCGAGCCCCCATCACGTCACCCACCTGGAGGCGGACTTGAGCGAGCAAGAACCAAGCCTCGGCGTCGTTTCGGCCGTCGGGGTGGGTGACCGCCTTCTCTAGGTCGGCCAAGGCTTGGTCCCAGTAGCCCTTGCGGATCTGGAATCGCGCTTGGTCCAGCGAGCCGCGATAGTCGAGTTCCGCAGGCTCTTGGGCGGCGCAGAATAAGGCTACAACGAGGGGAATCATTGTAGGCCCGCCGCTTCCAATAGCGCTTTTGTGCGGGGGTGCAGCGAGTGCGTGAACACGTCTTTGGTGTCGAAGCGGTCCACCACGACGCCCGAGTCCATGACCACCACACGGTGTGCGGCCCACAAGACGAGCGGCAAGTCGTGACTAATCAGCACCAAGGCACACTCTGGACCCGCACGTTCGATCATCAACTCCACCAGCTCCGCCTTGAGGTGCGCATCTAGGCCGGCGGTCGGCTCATCGGCCACAAGCAGCTTGGGCTGAGCAAGAAGGACCCTGGCCAGTCCCGCTCGACGGCGCTCTCCCCCGGACAATTGGTGTGGGCGGGCGCGGTCGCGGCCGCCGAGACCTACATCGTCGAGCGCTCCGTGCATGAGCGCCGTGGGGTCTTGACCCGGGCGATGACGTCGGGCGGATTCACGCAATAGAGCTCCGATTGTCAGCCCCGGATGCAGCATGGCTCGCGGGTCTTGGAACAATAGCTGTGCGGTGTCACCTCGACTCGGCGACACCAGCGCGGACCCGCACAGCTCGATCTGTCCGCTGTCCGCGGGCACGAGACGTAGCCCAACCCGAGCGAGCGTGGTCTTGCCTGAACCCGACTCTCCAATAATCGCGACGCGCTCGCCGGGCTGGACACTGAAGTCGACGTTGTCCAAGGCGGTGTGGGTCGGCCCCGCAAGAAGCCCGCGACCCCGAAAGCGTTTGGTGATCCGAGACAATTTCCAGACTGCACTCATCCGAGAACCCCGCCGGCCACGCGTCGGGTCGCGGCCACAAGGGAGCGCCCGGCCTCGCTCATCAGGTTTCCAGCCACGAGCTCCGAGGGTGTGGTGGTCTCGGCCACGGCCCCTTCGTGCATGATCAAGACGCGATGAGCCAGCCCAGGGAGAACGCGCAGATCGTGGGTGATCAGCAAGACGCCGATCCCGTGATCGCAGAGCGCTCGTAGCTCTGTGAGGATGGCGTGCTGGACGGTGGGATCGAGGGCGCTCGTCGGCTCATCCGCTAGGAGGAAGCGGCTGCCGCGAGCGAGCGCTTGAGCGATCACCACGCGCTGCGCCATACCTCCAGAGAGCTCGTGCGGGTATAAGCGCGCTACCCGTTCGGCATTGGGCAGCCCGGCCCGTAGCAACCACGGGCACGGATCGTTGCTATGGCCTCCAAGGCGAGCGGCGGCGGACACTTGCGCGCCGGCTCTGGCCAGCGGATCCAGCGCTGCGCGGGCGTCTTGAGGCAGGTAGCCGATGAGCCGTCCACGAACGGTCGAAAAGGCGCGTTCTCTGTGCTTTCGAGCCCGACCCAAACAGGTGGCGTAAGGCCGCGTATCTACGCCAGCGCAATGCACCAAGAGGTCTGCGGCGGTGACGCCGGGCTGCATGTCCAACATACCCAAGAGCGATCTCGCGGTGAGGCTCTTGCCGCTGCCCGATCGCCCCACCAGACCAACCAGTTCGCCCCCACGCAAGTCCAGATCCACACCATGGACCAGCTCGCTCGACCCGGCCGAGATCCGAAGACCCGTTAGTTCGATACGATCACCCATCATTATGCTCGTCGGAGAGCCCGGCCCGAACCCACGTGGTCGCGGCCAGCACTGCCCAGATGGCGGCGCCTGGAGCCAGGATGACCCACACGGTGGCATCTGCATAATCAAGGTCAAACGCCAGCATGTTTCCCCAGCTTGGGTTCGGCTGCTGAACGCCAAAGTCAAGGTACGATAGCGTGGTCTCCAAGACAAGGAAGAAGGCGAACAATCCTAGAAGGTGACGCAAGATCAGCCGCCTGCAGCCCGCCCACAACAGGTGCACCGTCAGCAGCCGCCACTCGGGCACCCCGTGGGCTCGATTGGCGGTCAGGTACTCGGCGCTTCGCAGGCCCTCCATGCGCTCGAACACGGCCTCACCCAACGTGGGCGCGTAGGCGACACCCGCGGAGATCGCGAGGACCCACCAGTCATTTCCGTAGATGGCTAAGGCCAATAGGACCAGGACGAACCTAGGTAGCGCCTCGACGATCGTGAAGGCGAAGCGGACGGCGCTCGCTACGGGCCCACCCACTCTGCCGGCCAGCGCACCGAGGGGCAGGCCGAAGCTGACGCAGACTCCGCACGCCACAAGGCCGGGGCCCACGAAGGGCCCGCAGGCGAGCAAGAGCCGCCATGCCACGTCTCTGCCCGCGTGGTCGGTGCCGAGCCAGTGAGTTGAGGAGGGGCCTTGCAGGGCGCTGCTAGCGTCCACGTCAGCGATGACGTCATAGCCAAGGAATGGGCCCACGATCGCTGCGAGAACGACCGTGATCAGGATGGCCACTCCGGTGAGGGTGAGGCCCCGAGTCATGGGGTGCCTCGACGTCGTGGGTCCAGCGTCGTTCGGGCGACATCGCCCAGAAGCTTGGCGAGGGCCACGGTGCCCGCGGTGATCAGGGTGATGCCCAAGGCGAGTGGATAGTCGCGCTCCAATGCAGCACGCCACAAGATGGCGCCCACTCCATTGATGTTGAGGATCCGCTCCAAAATCACCAGGCCGCCTACAAAAAAGGCGGTGCGACTGGCGATGACGGAGGTGAGGGGAGGCGCTAGGTTTCTGAGCACATGGGGCCATACGCGGGCGCCACGGGCACGGGCTGCCTCGACGTATCCAGAGCCTCGAATGCGGCGAAAGAGAGACTCGCTCTCTCCGTGGATCTCGGCGAGCGCTCCGGACCCCACCGCCAGGATCGTCACGGCGAGCGCCCACTTTACGGGGTGCTCTTCGATGGGGAGGGCGAACCAGCCCGGTCGCGCAATCAGCTCCTGCTGCATCAGCTCCCACGCCACGCCATTCATGAGCGCCACCATCACTCGCGCCACCAGAAAGACGGGGAAGAGGGATAGGGCCCAGACGGCGGGACGGGCCAGGGAGGTTCGACCCGACGTCCACGCCGCCAGTCCGACCCCAGCGAAGACCGAACAGAACAGGGCGGTGAGCAACAACCCTAGCGAGCGCAACGCGGGCCCGGCCACCACCTGCCAGACCGGCTGTCCGGGTCGGTAGACCAGCGACGTGCGCAGGTCGCCTTGAACGAGGTCCACAAGGTAGCTGAGCACCTGTTCGGGAGCGGAGCGGTTCAGGTGCCATTCGGCTTCGAGCACCGGTCGAACCTCCGCCGCATTGGGCAGGGCATCAATGGCGTCGCCTGGCGCCAAGATAAACAAGAGGTGAACCACCACGACCGCGCCAAGCAGCGTGCCCAGGAACACCCCAACATGACGAGCGAGGGTCCATCCGATGAGTATGGCTCGCCGAACGGTCGCCGGCGGTCCGCTCTCGTCGCTCAGCGGACGGTCCAATTCCGGCTGAACGTGAAGAAGTAGAATGGATGGACCACTACATTCTTCACCTTGGTCGACATGGCCGCGTAGCTATCGAGGGTCCATAGGAAGACCATGGGCGCGTCCGCCGACACGGCTGCGTGGACGCGTCGGAGCAAGACTTTCTTCTGTTGGGGGTCGACGGCACCCCTGGCTTCGTCCAATAGCGCATCGACCGTTTCATTGGAGTAGCCCACGAAGTTGCGAGCTCCATTGCTGTGGAACTGCTCGTAGACGTCTTCATTTCGATCGAATGACCAAGTAGACAAGATCAGGTCGAAGTCCTTTTGTCCCCAGATCCGAGTCTTCCACTCCGGTGAGGTCAAGAACTGGGAGTCGACCTGAACCCCTTCGTTTTGCAGCTGTGTCTGCAGGTTGATCACCACGTCTTGGGCGGTCTCCAGGTTCTTCAGAGCGGCGATTCGCACCTTGAGGGGCTTGCCATCCCGGGCCCAGACGTTGTCGACCTTGGCGAAGCCCGCCTGTTGCAACAGAGAGGCCGCCAGCGCGCTGTCCTTCTTGATTTCGGGCACTTCGTGGTTGTAGAAGGGCGAGCTGGGCACAAAGGGGCCACTGACCCGGTCGCCGGTGCCGATCGGATCGAGCAAGCCGGGCACATCGACCATCAGGCTGAGCGCCTTGCGAACCGCCGGATCGTCGAAGGGAGCGCCGGCGTTGTTGAAGCCGACGTACCACCACGAGTTGGTCTGGTATGGGTAGAGTTCCACCTTGCGGTCGTTCTGGAGGGTCGCCAGATCCCGTGGCAGAACGCGGACAAGCCCTTCGAGCGACTCATAGACGAGCAGCTTGGACTGGTAGTTCTTGTCGGCAACTTCGCGCATGGTGAGCTCGGCCAGGCCGGTGTCTCCCCAATATTGGGCATACTTCTGGAGACTGACAGAGTTGTCGTCGTTGAACGCCACGACGGTCCAGGGCCCGGTACCTACCGGGCGATTTCGGAAGGCGTCGGTGCGCTTGAGCGCGGTGCTGCTGAACTTGTGGGCAGGCAGAATCTTGAAGTGCAGCTTGTCTTCGGGCGCATATTCTTGTTGTGCGAAGCGAAGCTCAACGGTGGTGCGGTCCACGGCGCGAACGGTGGAGATCCAGTTGACCCGACCCGCTTCTGGGGAGCCGGTGGCTTCGTTCTGCATCGCTTCGATGGTGAACACCACGTCATCGGCCGTGAAGGGGGTTCCATCATGCCATTTGACGCCGGCGCGCAGCGAGATTCGCATGGCGGTCTTGTCGGGAGACAAGGAGCTTGTGCGGGCGAGCTGAGGCACGCTGGCTAGGTCTGGGCTGTCCGTGAAGAGGCTCTCGAAGACCAATTCATTGATCCGAGCCTCGGACATGGTGGTGGCGAACACAGGATTGACGATGCCCGGCGCCCGGTCTTCAGCGTAGCGGAATGCGCCCGCCTGGGCCGAGACTCCAGCTCCGAGGGTCAGAGCCAGCAATAGGTACTTGGGGGTCAACACGTTCATGGTCTCAGTGCTCCTTGCTGTCTCCCCGACGGTCGAGTCCCCGCAAGACCACGAGATCCGACAGGATCTCGCGGAGCGGGGCGACCTCGGGACGAACAGCGACGAGGGGCTGCAAGGCGTCCAAGCCTTGTCGCACGCGGCCAGAGCGGAGATTCGCCTCTGTTAGCAGCGCGAGCAAGGCAGGGCTGTTTCTGGGGCCGACAGCATTGTCGGTGACGTCTCGGGCGAGCATCAAGGTCGCGAGACCTCGCTCGGTAAGACCGGCGCGCAGGTCTCGGCGGGCTCGCTGTACGAGCACCTCCTGACGAAGCCGGTGTAGCGGGTCGAGCTGGTCGAGCAGGGCTCGACCATCTTCATTGGCGGTTGAGGCGAGCCGCTCACGCATGGCGTCGAGCTTCAGATCCATGGCCCGCACGTCCTCGCGGGCCGCGTCTGCGTCGTCGACGGTCGGAGTGTCCATCGATAGGCCGAGCGCTTGCTCAAGCGCCTCATTGGCCCCGAACAGCGAGGATTCGAGGTCACCCGGCGCGGCGGCCGGAGCGGTGGCTTGAGCGGCCTTCAGGCCATCTGCGATGGAGCGGTGCACGCAGGGGTCGACCCACGTGCGAGCCACGCTGTCCGAACCGGCTTCGTCGACGATCAAGGTGCCGTCGCTAGCAGCCCACTTTTGCAGCGCCCGCACGCCAGCAAGGGTGGTGGAGCCTCGGTGTAGGTCGACGGCTTCACGGAGGGAATCTGGCAGGGTGGCCGACGGCTCTGGCCAGGCCAGCGGACCTTCGGCATTGGCTGCGGGTAAAGGGAGTTCGCTGCCAACAGGAATCAGAGAAGCGGACGTTGTTCCTGGTTGGTTTGAGCAGATTGAGCCGAGCGACGCCACCAGAGCAGGCCCTTGGCCCGGTGGTAAGGATCCGCGCTGCTCCCAGGCTTCAAACAGCGCCGACGTCGCCAGACCCACGCTGGTCTGGAGGTCGCGGTGCAGCGTCACCTCGGCCCTAATGGCCCGGTTTACTCCTACGCTACCCGGCGGCAGGGCGTCGGCCGCGTCGAGGTAGCGATGCTCAAAATAGGCGATCCACGCGTCCCGGTTCGTGCGCTCCATCAGCGCCGAAAAGGACCCAGGCTCTTGCACCACAGTAGTGGCCCAGCCGAGCTCGAGAGCAGGCTCGGTCGCCGCCGGAGCTCCACCCGAGCAGGCCGTGCTCGTCGAGACCAACACCCAGCCCACGATAGAGGCGATCGGTAGGGAGCAACGGATGGTTACTGCCCCTCGTAGTTGGCACCGGAGCTGTGCGTGCGCTGGTCGTAGGCGTCAGGGTCGAGGTCAGCCTTGTCATCGTGAACGACGATGGTGTCTTCGGACATCATCAGGGTGTCGATCTGCATCTCGCCCTTCTTGTAGTAGAAGCTGACTTCTCGGGCGTGAAATCCAGGCTTGTAGACCTCGACCGTATAGTCGACCCGCTTGGCCAGCTTGGCGCGCTCGCCCTCTGGGTCACGCAGATAGTCGATGAGGAATCGACCTTCTCGGTCGGTCACCAGCTGAACATTGATGGGATTGGACGTCTCATCGATGGGCTTGAGGGTGACGACCGCTTGATCGATGGGATCCCCATTGCGGTCGATGACGCGCCCAGCGATGAAGTGATTCGCCGCCGAAGCGGGCGCTGCGACAGCGAGCGCCAGGGCGAGTGTGAGGAGGGACTTGAACGTGTTTTGCACGGCTACTCCAACCGACGGCGAGCGTCGTACAGCTTGGCGAGCTGCTCATCGGCGATGCTGGACAGGTCCGTCCGGCTCTTGGTGGAAACGTGGCGCTGGTAGGTCTCCCACGAACGGATGGCGTTGGAGAGCGCATCCATGTCGGTGCCCCCCGATTGGTAGAACTTGCCCTGCCAGGCGGCTGCGCCTGACTCGTAGATCATCGCCTTGCGGCTGAACACCAAGCCGCTGGGTAGGCGTCCCCAGTAGCGCTCGGCCAAACTCGAACGCTTCAACGCGCGGTCGTAGTTCTTGGCCGCGATGTCCAGGTGAGCACCCTCCGCCAAAAACGCTGGATTGTAGCGATTTTCAGGCTGGGTGAGAATCTGGCCAATGAGCTTGCGTTGGGTGCGGCTATCTCCGCGTGCTTTGGCATCTTCATAGAGAATCGCCATGGCCCGCGTCTGATTCACATCGCCGGCGGGCACCATCTGCAAGGTGAGCCGATCCGGAGCGCCGAGCCGACCCGACTTGGCCTTGCCCGCCAACATGTCAAGCTCGGAGTCCGAGGCCGTCGACTCGACGACGGCGCTCGCTGCGGCAAATACGCCACCATCATTGACGGGGCCGGTCCGCGGCGGGCTGGGGTCACGCACGGGGGTTGGCCGCGACACAACGGGGTTGGTGCGAACGGGGGTGGGGTCCGGGCGAGGCGTCGTTCGGACCGGAGTGGGATCGACGCGCGCAATCACCGGCTCGGGCTTCACGACGGGGTCTGGAGTCACGACGGGCTCTGGGGTCACGACGGGCTCTGGAGTCACGACCGGGTCTGGTGTAGCCACGGGCTCTGTCGTTGCGGCCGTCGCGGCTGGGTCCGGCGTGGTCGCAGGCTCGGTGGTCGTCGCGGGTTCGTTGACACTCGGCGTTGTAACTGGGCCTTTAGTCGGTGGTAGCTCGCTCAATGCCGGCCCGTCGTTGCCAGCGACCTGCGTGCCATTGAAGGCTCCGTTTTGCAGGGCCCACAGTAGGCCGCCGCCGCAGAGAAGCACCGCGGCGAAGACGCCCAGAGCCGCCAAGGCGATGACGAGGCCACGCCCGCCGCCCGGCTCATCCTCATCCTCGTCGTAGTTGTCCAAGGGGACGGGGACGGGGGCAGGAGCGGGGCTTCGCTTGGGCTGCGGCTCGCGCTTTTCAGGGACGGGAGCCGATGCCTTGGCCTTGTCGACCACTGGAGGCACTGCAGCCCCCGCCTTCTCGGCGAGGTGGGCCGGAACCGGCGGTGCGGGGGGCGGGGTGACCGCCTTCGCGGGCTCGCTTCGCTCGGTCTCGGCAGGTGACGGCGGTGCAGTGGCGCTGCTGGCTGGGTAGGGCGTCTTCCGCAGGTCCGTGGGAGGTTCAGCGTCGAAGTCCGTGGCAGAGGGGCCATGGTCCCTGCGCATCCAGGTGGTGTGCTCCGGCAACGGCGCTTCTTTTAGGTGACTGGCCGCATTCTCGAGCGTGGTCTCGCCGTCGATGGGGCTTTCGTCATCTTCGCCTGGCGCGCCCGACCAAA
>JBGCER010000557.1:0-20357 GCA_045106515.1 Myxococcota bacterium | reverse complement strand
CATCTACCAACCCGGTGAATGGTCAGGCTTTGTGGTGTCAGGACGGTGAGCGCTAGCCCCCATCCCTCATGACCGCTCCGCACGAACCACAGGGAGGTCGGAGCGAGCCGGGTTCTCGACGAGCGAGGGCCTGCCGGCGTGTCGAGACACGTCAAAGGCTCGAGCGAAGGAGAGGGGCCGGCGCAGCCCGAGATCCCAAGGTGCAGTGGAGTGCGTCGTGAGGGATGGGGGCTAGGGCGCCGTATCGACCCAGCCGGCGGCGGCGGACACGAAGGCTCGGACGTCCCCGGGGCCGTGTGTGGCGGCCTGAAAGACGATCTGCATATCGAGGGATTCGTAGGCATGGACCAGTAGATTTCTGAACCCGGCGGCCCTGCGGAGGCGGGCGGCGAGTTTCGTATCCAAGTAGTCTCCCTCCGCTAGCCGCACGAAGGCGTCGGCGTAGGTGGTGGGGCTGCCCAAGGACAGGCGAACGCAGGCGGCTGCGGCCAGGTCGATGGTGGCTTGGATGGCCTGCCACAGATGCAGAATCACGGCGTCGGAGGCATCGGTATTCGGCGCGAACAATGAGGCCTCTGCCGGCAGCCGGGACTCCACCCGGCGGAGGTGGCGCTCGATCGCGGCCGCTTTGTCGGCGAAGAGCTGAGGCTCAAGACCCATGGTCTCTCCACGCTTGGACTTGTGCGGCGTAGGCGCGGGTGAGTACGGGCTCCATATCGCACCAGCGGATCGAGACTTCGACCTTGTAGTCTAACCAAATACCAGGTAGGTCCTCGTAGATCAGCACGCCGTTGCTCACAACGCGGTGCTGAAAGAGGATGCTCGCGGTGGGGCTGCGACTCAGGTCGACCCGGTCGGTGTCGAGCACCTGGACAAGGTCGCCCATGAGGCCCAATGCGTCGGTGTGCTCACCCGCGTAGGCGAAGTCCCAGTCGCTGTCGGGCCGGTGGTCGCCTCGGGCGCGGGAGCCGTGGAGGGCGAGCCATCGGGCGCCCCGATCGCGGGCGACCGTGGAGAGCGCTTCGAGGCGGTGGGCAGCGAGGGGGGAGGTCATGCGGCAATCTAGCGTCTACGGGGCGTCCTTGCCGGCGCCCGTCGGGACTGCGAACCCAAAGGACACGCCGAATCCAACGATGTTCGTCCCGCTCGACGCGAGCTCCGCGTACCAGGCGGGCCGGATGCGAAGCCGGCTCAGCCGCATGTCGACCCCGATGTCGGCGCGGCCGGTCACGATGGGCCTCCAGGGGGTGTTGGGCCGCAAAGTGTTGCTACAACCCGTGTTACTCACCTGCTCGGCTCCGCCCAATACGCCGACGCCTGCAGACAGGCGCAGCTGTTGCCCGGGGGAAGCGAATAGCCAGGTGGGTCCCGCCTGAACGGCTGTGGAGGTCGAGCAGCCAAAGCTGTCGGTCGAATCGACCTGCGCCCGGAAGGCGTGGCCTCGGCGGCCTTTCCACCTCTCCGCCACGACCGAATAATTGGCTTCGAAGCCTAAACCTATGCCGAATGTGGGTCGTGCGTTTGGGGCTTGGGGCACAGACCCGAACGCCAAACCCCCTCCCGTTCTGATCACGATCTCTGTTTTCGGGGGCTCGACGACCTCGTCAGGCGGGGCGGCGAAGGCGGACATGAAGAGTGATATGAGCAGGATGAACATGGGGGCTCCCTAGTTGACCAGGGGTCATGCAAGGGGCGGGCCGTGTTCGAACGAGTGCTCCTGAAGTGTGTTTGAATGTGGGTTTAGAACCAATGTTGTTGGGTTGCGCCTGTGGACTGGACGCGCCGATCTGCGCAGCAAGCTGCGCAGAAACGATGACTAAGGGTCATTAATATCGTGCGCGACAGGCTTCACTGATGCGAAGTCCACGAGGCACCCGTTGTGCATGGGATTTCGCGGCGACTCTCGGCTGGACGGCATTTAGGCGCGGTCGGTCGCACCACCGATTGCAGGCATCCACGATGAGGTGCGCCTATGAAACCCTAAAACGGCCACAACTTATCCAGCACCCGCGCCAAGATCCCCGGTCGCTGCTTATCCCCCACCACGCCGCGGCCGGTGACCTCGATCTCGGCGTGGGCCACCAGGTTGCTGGGGATGGTGTTGTCCCTGGCGATGTCTCGGGCCCGCACTTGACCGGTCAAGATGACCCACTGGGTCTCTTTGTTGATGGTCACCTGCTTGGAACACCAGATCTTATAGTCGTTGACCGGCCTTAGAATCTCGGTGATCGTGCAGCTCACCACGCTGTCAATGCGGCTTCCTCGGCCGGTTTTGCCCTTGCCCGAGAAGCTGCTGTCCCGGCTGGTTCCAATGCCGAGATCACCGCTGCCCCCGCCGATGGGCACGGGGCTCTCCATGCCAAAGAGGGTGCTGATCTTGGCGTTCTGGGAGCTGTTGTTCTCGGTCGCGGTGAGCGCGTCCAAGCTGGTGCTGGTCTGCTCCACCAGCCTCACGGTGACAATGTCCCCGGGGAGCCGACTATAGCCGTCCATCCCAGCCATTCGTCGAGACACTGAGATGGATACCCAAGAGCCCGGTGGGGGCGCATCGAAGGTGGGCTGCACCAGCGGCGGTGGGGTGGGCGGCGCTTGGGGCGGGGCCTTGTTCTTCTTGGCGGCGGCCGGCGCGGCAATGCACAGGGCCAGGATCCAAAGTGGGGCCTTCATGGGCACCTCATGGCGACAGGGAGACGGTCTCTGCGGCGGTGAGCACGCCGCGGTGGATCTGTCCGGTGGCCCGGTTGCGCACGTGAACCATGCGGCCGATGGAGCCCGGTCCCATCAGCGAGCCAGGGGCGGATACGCGCACCTGGCCGGACTCGATGAGGATGCTCACCGAGGTGCCATTGGCGGCGTCGGGGAGCTTTCTGGCCACGCGAGCGGTGACAGGTTGGCCAGCTCGAATAGGAACTCTGGCCTGTACGCGACCCACCAGCGGTGCGGCTTGGGCCGACCGCCAAGGGGCCTCGCCGGGCACGGCCTCGAACTCGGCGCCGACGGTGATGTCGGTGGGGGCTACGGCGGTCTGCACCCACAGGTCCAGGCTCGGTCGAGCGGTCCACCGCCCCACCTGCACGCCCGCCACCACGGCCTCGACTCGAAGGGTCGGGCTCGGTAAGCAGGCGTTGCCCGACCAGCGAAGTGTGGCGTTTTCCGGCGGAGATACCGGCATCCCTGCGTCGAGTACCTCCACGCGGGTGACGGCGCACCCGCGGGCCACGTAGTCGTGCAGCGATCGAACCTCGACCGGTACGTCGGCGGGAGGTCCGTCCATCGCTAGCGACGCAGCGAGGTGACGACGCGCAAGGTGTCATCGGCGGCCTGCACGGCTTTGGAGTTCAACTCATAGGCGCGCTGGGTCAGGATCATGTTCACCAACTCTGTGGCGACGTCGACATTAGAGCCTTCAAAGGCACCTTGTCGAACGGTGACCCCCGACTCTTGGGAGTCGAGCTGCATGGCCTGGCCCGACTGCACGGTCTCTTGGAAGAGGTTGCCGCCAACCGACCGCAGACCTGCGGGGTTTTGGAAGTCGACGATGGGGAGCTGACCGACAAAGCTCGGGTCGGGGCTTCCGTCAAAGAACGCGTTAACCTCGCCTTCTGGCGAGATGATGACCTGGTTTGCGCCCTCGGGAATCGTCAGCCCACCCAGGGACAGGCCCGAGGCGCTCACCACTTGCCCATTGGCATCGAGGCGGAACTGTCCATCGCGGGTAAAGAACTGGTTGCCACCTTGGTCTTGGAGCTGGAAGAAGCCCCGATTTCCCATGATGGCCACATCGAGCGGGTTGCCGGACTCGTTGATGCTGCCCGCCTGGAAGGTCTTGTCGACCCCCGAGACCTGCACGCCGCTGCCGACGTCGATGCGGGCGGAGCTGGCGTCGCGGCCGCCGTGGGTGAGCTCTTGGTAGTACAGGTCCTGGAAGCTGGCGCGGCTGCGCTTGTACCCGGCGGTCTGTACATTGGCGAGGTTGTTGGCCACGGTGTCGAGGTTGGTCTGCTGGGCCGCCATTCCGGTGGCTGCAGCGTAGAGTGCGCGCATCAGCTTCTCCCCATGCTGGACAAACGATTGTCCGCTTCATCACTAGCTTTCATTAGGTTCTGATAGGCTTCGAAGTACCGGCTGGCCTCGATGAGCTCGACCATGGCACCCATGGGGTTGACGTTGCTGCGCTCCAGGTGGCGCTGCAGGATGGTCATGGGCTTGTCGGTCGGTCCTAGGCTCTGGCTGTCTTGCACCAGGTCCCGGACGGGGCCGTTGATCTTGAACAGGGTGGCGCCCACGGGCTCCAGGTCCTCGGGGTTGGCGCCGGCTATTTGCAAGAAGCCGCGATCATCGCCATTTGTGGTCGATAGAGCGCCGCCTTCTCCCACGACGAGCTGCTCGCCCTGCTGGAGTTGCACAGGTCCCGCGGTCGACATCAGCTGGTCGCCGGCGAAGGTGACCACGAAGCCTTGTTGGTCCTGGGTGAACTGGCCGTTTCGCGTGTAGAGGGTGTCGCCGTTTTGACCTTGCAGGGTGAAGAAGCCTTCCCCTTGAATCGCCAGGTCCAAATCTCGGTCGGTGCGCTCTGGGGCGCCGGTCGACAGGTCGATATTCGACCCGCCGGGCTCCACATAGGCCTGACCCAGCACGCCGCCATTGTCGGCGCCCTCAGCGAGTTGGAACGTCAACTTACGGGCTTTAAACCCTGCGGTTGAGCTGTTCGCTAGGTTGTGGCTGACCACATCGAGCTGGGACCAAGCGGCGGTGGCGCCACTCACTCCGCTGTAGAGTTCACGACTCATCCGTCCACCCCCAAGGCCAGGTCCGCGGGGTCCACGACTGGCGCGAGTTTCTTGCGTAGTGCCCGTCGGGCCTCGCTAATGATCTGTGAGATGCGGCTGACGGTCACGCCGAAAACCTCGGAGATCTCCGCCAAGCTCATGTCTTTTGCGTAGTACATCAACACGCACTGGCGCTGGCGTTCGGGTAGGTCCGCGATGGCGGCCCGAAGATGGGTTCGCACCTCGTTCATCAGCATCCGGGACTCGGCCTCGGGCTGGTCTCGCTGTGTGATCTTCTCCAGCAGCGGCCGGCCATCGGCATCATCGGGGTTGGTCCCGTTGATGGAGACGATGTTCACCGGCTTGACCTTATCGACCCGACGCCAGTACTCGTCGAGCGTAAGACCAAGGTAGTCCGCCACTTCTTGGGGAAGCGGGTCCCGTGCGGTCTGACGGCGAACGGTCTCTTGGGCATCGAGCAGGCGCTTCTGCTCTTGGCGCCGCCGCCGGGTGAACGTGTCGTTGGCGCGAAGGGCGTCGTACATTTGACCGCGGATCCGGTACTCGGCGAACGTCGAGAACTTGATGCCCCGAGACTCTTCGAACCGGTCGAAGGCGTCGAGCAGGCCGATGGCCCCGTTCGACACCAGGTCACCGAGCTCGACCGAAGCCTCGGACGACAAGCGCTCGTAGACGCGGCGCGCCAGGAGCATGACCTTGCGGTGGTAGGTGTGGCAGATCTCGTCTCGGGTCAGACCTTCGACGAGGCGCGCACCTTCGTTGTGGTAACGGGCTGCATTTCGCAACACGCACTCTCCAGGGAAGCGTTCGGGGATGGGGCGATAGGGTCTCGCGGCCACGGTTCACCATCGGTCGGTGTCGGCCACGTTTGAGCGATTAGGTGTTCAACTCGATGACTCCGACTTGAGCCAGGGTCACCGTGGGCAAGAGCTCGGCGCTGGACAGCACCACCACCTGGGGCAACACGCGCTCGAGCATGCGACGCAAGGCGCCGCGGGCCAGCGGTGGCGCCAGCACAACGGCGGGGGTGGAGCCGCTGTACGACTCGGTGTGCAGCTGCACTTGTTCAAACAGCGTCTGGGCAACGCGGGGGTCGAGCACCAGGTTTGTGCCGCCGCCTTCCTGGCGTTGTAAGCCACGAAGAAGCGCTTGTTCCGCGTCCCGGCCAAGGCCCACATAGTGCAGGGTGCCGTCTTCATCGGCGAAGCGCCGGGTGATGTGGCGGCTCATGCGCTGACGCACCAACTCGGTCAGGTCGTCGGGGTCGCGGGTCTTGGTGGCGTAGTCCGCCAGCGCATCCAAAATGGTGTGCGTGTCGCGGGTGGAGATGCCTTCGCGGATCAGGCCGCGGAACACGCGCAGCACCACGCTGCGAGGCAGCGGATCGGGGATGAGGTCGTCCACGAGCTTGCCGTGGGTCTCGCTCACCCGGTCGAGCACCTTCTGAAGCTGAGCTTGGTCGAACAGCTCATGGGCGTGCCGCTGCATCAGCTCCACAAAGTGGGTGATCAGCACGGTGGGCACGTCGACCACGGTGTAGCCCTTGGCCTGGGCGTCCAGCACCTGAGCATCGGCGATCCAGGTGGACTCCAGCCCAAAGACCGGGTCGATGGTCTTGACGCCCTTGAGCGTGCCGATGGCGTTGCCCGGGTTGAGCGCCAGGTGTTTGCGGGCGTGCAGGCTGGCGGTGCCAATGACCTCGCCGCGCAGCAAGATGCTGTAGTCGCCGGCGCCGTGGCGCAGGTTGTCTCGCAGGTGAACGCTGGGCAACACCACGCCCAGGTCTTGGGCGAACTGGTTGCGGGTGCGCTGGACCCGCTGGAGCAGCTCGCCGCCTTGGCGCTCGTCCACGAGGTAGAGCAGGTCGACACCGACCTCGATGGTGAGCGGCTCTACAATGAGCAGATCGTCGGGGGATGCGGGGGTGTCTTCCGCGGCTGTGGGGGGGGCCTCTGCAGGCGCGAGTAATCCCCTTTTCTCGGCTTGCCATCTTGTATATGCGAGCCAGGCGACCAATCCAGAGACGATCAGGAAGGGGATGGTGAGGCCCGGCACAAAGGCGAAGGCGCCCAGGACCACGGCCGCCATGATCAAGACGCGTGGATTGCTGAAGAGCTGGGTGCCGAAGCGGCTGTGGAAGGCGGCGTCATCGGGCTCGTCGACGCGGGTGACCAGGAGGCCGGCGGCCGTCGAGACGATGAGGGCGGGCACCTGTCCGACCAAGCCATCCCCAATGGTGAGGATGGTGTAGACCTCCGCCGCCTCCATGATGGTCAGGCCCTGTTGGGCCATGCCGATGAACATGCCCCCGAGCACGTTGACCACGGTGATGACGATGCCGGCGATGGCGTCTCCGCGGACGAACTTGCTCGCACCATCCATGGAGCCGTAGAAGTCGGCCTCTCTGGCGATGGCGGCCCGTCGGCTGCGGGCGGTGTCCTCGTCGATGAGCCCGGCGTTGAGCTCGGCGTCGATGGCCATCTGCTTGCCGGGCAAGGCGTCTAGGGTGAACCGGGCGGCGACCTCGGCCACGCGGCCCGCACCCTTGGTGATGACCACAAAGTTGATCAGCACCAAGATGGTGAACACGACCAGGCCCACGGCGAAGCTTCCGCCCACGACGAACTGCCCGAAGGCGCGGATAATCTGTCCAGCCGCCCCGGTTCCCTCGTGACCGCCGAGAAGAATAAGGCGCGTAGAGGCTACGTTTAGAGCCAGCCGGAACACGGTGGCCACCAGCAGCAGCGACGGGAAGAGGCTGAAGTCGACGGGTCGTTTGGCGTTGAGCGTGGTCAGGAACAGCAGGAGCGACAAGCCGATGGAGCCGGCGAGCAAGATGTCGAGCAACCACGCGGGAAGCGGCGCCAACATGATGACGAGTAGGCCCAGAACCGACGCAGCGAGCAGGTAGTCTCCGTTGGACTGCATGCGCTGAAGGAAGCTGGGGGCGGGCGAGGCGGTCGCGATGAGGCTCTCCGACGAGGGTCGGGGTGCCATCGGTCAGCGGACGCGGAAGTTGAGCCGTTGGTGCTGCGGAGCCCTTCACACCCTCGGCGCCGACCGGGAGTGTACGGGGCTACGACGTCGGCATTCGTGCTCTCCGCTCCGAGCTATTCGGCGGTCAGCTCGCAGTAGATTCCATCGCCCGCCGTCAGCACGAGGGTGTCGAATCCCGTGGCGTCACTGATGGTGTAGGTCTCGGGGTTGGCGCCGGTGCTGTCAAATCGGGCGACCTCCACCCCACTGCGCAGCCCGACGAACGCTGCGTTTCCTGCGGCGCCAAAGCTGCTGGCGTCGGGCACGGTGGCTTGGGTCGCCAAGCACCCGAGCTCCGCGGTCATCTGGCCAGGGTGGATCCACAGGCACTGGAAGGTGTCTAGGTCCGCCTCAAAGCCGCCGGCGTGATCTGAAAACGCCAGATCCACGCCGCCGACGCTCTGTGTGGACCCGGAGGTGGGCAAGGTCAGGGCGGACAGGTCCAGGCTCACCGGAGCCGCGCACGGGTCCAGTTCGGCGGTGTCGGTGTCGTCTGTTGTGTCGGTGCTATCTGTAGAATCTGTCCGGAACAGGTCATCGCTGCCCGTACATGCGGTCGCGAACAACGCCACCGCTAGCCATCTCGTCATGACGTCTCCGTTCGTGCCGCGCTCATAGTGCGCCGAAATTGGCCGTTTGTCGCGATCGATGTGTACCTCCAGGCCCTCGCCGCCACGAATCGGTGCATGTAGGGAATATCTGGGCTTCCGAAACGTCTACGGCGTCCGCCTCGACTACGGGGCGATGTCTGTCCATTCCGGACGCTAGAGGAGACACAACATGCGCAATCTTATGCTGATTTCGACCTTGGCTCTCGCCGCCTGCGGCGTTGGCGACTCCACCCTGATCGCCGACCTGGACGCGGAGGATGCGACCAAGGTCTGCGAGGAGTTTGAGGCCCGCACCATCGAGTGTGAGTTCGACGGCGGTAGTATTGAAATCGAGCTTGGCGCCGACTGTAGCGCCCCGTTTGTCGCGCCTCCCGAGGCCTGCACGGCCACGGTCGGCGACTACCGCGCCTGCTACGGCGCGTACGCCGATCTCGATGACGCGGCTGCGTGCGAAGCCGAGGGCTTCCCCACGGAGTGCGAGCCGCTCTTCGCGGCCTCCTGCGTCGGATCCGCCGAGTAAGTTAATGAGAACCCCGATTTTCGGGGTTTGGGTAGAAGGCTCGTCCCATCGGGGCGGGCCTTCCCTTTCTCCGGGGACGGGTCCATAGTTGCCGCGCCGAGCCGGACCCAAGCGGCGGGGCACACCCTTAGTCGTTCGCGGTCCCATGATTCGCCACCGTGGGCGGCACCACATCGCCTCGCGCTTGGAGCTTCAGCGCCTCCGGGTTGGCGCGGTAATGCTGGCGCACTGCTTCCGCCAAGACCCGCTTGGTCCCCGCATCGATCACCGGCCTGGGCCCTTCGGGTAGGGCGGCGACGATGGCGTTCACAAGAGGCTTCTGGATACTAGGAACGTTGTCGGCCCAGCTCTGCAATAGGTCGCGGTCAATCTGGCCCGGCAGAGAGGCCAAGATCCCCTCGTCGTTCTCGTTGTGAACGAGCAGTCCGCTCGTGGTGCCTCGATCGAGGGTAAGGACCTGGAAGAGGTAGAGGGTGTGGTAGGCCAGCTGCGTCTTCCGCTGCTCGCTGGTGACGGTGCGACTGCTGTCCAGGATGTCGTTGACGATCTCGCCATAGGTGCGAATGGCAGCCTCCCCAACCCGTCGAGCGAGGGCGAGGTCTGCGGCGTCGTCTTCGGTGCGGTAGGCCTCGAGATAGAAGTGCACAGCACCGCGATGCCGACGCAACGCGGGAATGTAGAAATAGCGGTCCCCTTGGGACGCCCCCGCGTCGAAGCGATACCCCGCCGCATTGGCGACAGCCTCACGAAAGCGGTGGTTTTGAGCGGAATTTTCCTGGCACGGGTTGAGGTCGGCCATGATGCGCCAATAGCCTCGGCCGTCCCGCATTTCCGTCCAGCTAATGTGCATGTGCATCGACGGTGCGGAGGGGTGCTGAGGATGCACAATGGCAGACAGGGCCGTCGCTGAGGCCAGCGCCTTTTCGGGGCGTGTGTCGTAGTGAATCAACGAGACGTTTGCGGAGGCCCGGTTGTAGGTGGGCGTGTCGGCTGCGGTGTAGCGGTCTCCGCCGCCGAACTCCCCGCCCCCGCGCAACCACGCCACCGGGGTGAACTCGCTGGCGTCTCCATATTGCTTCTCCATCTGTTGGAGTGTCTGCACCAAGAGCCGCTGTAGGTGTCGTACGAGTTCAGCAGCGGCGGTGGCTTGAGGCGATCGCGACATGGGGGACTCCGGGACCGGTAGTCTCACCGCTTTTGCCTCCCCTTGCACCCTAGCGCGCTCGATGAGGGCCTCGGATCCACACGGGACGACCGGGGATCGGCGTGGTACGCTGATCTCCCGCCGCGGCCCATCCCCTGGACTGCAACCCGTTCCCCTGGTCTGCAATGCGAACAATACTCCTGACCCTGTCTACGATGATCGTGGCCTGTGCGCCTTCATCGACGCCTCAAGCACCGGCGGAGGTCGCGGCTGATGCGGCGCCCGAGCCCGTCCCCGTGGTGGAGGCCCCGCCAGAAGAGCCGCCTCCGCCTCCCAAGACCTACCGGCTGGCGCTCAAAGATGTGGCGGTCCTCACGCAGGCCTCCCCAGATGGCAATCGGCGCGGTCGGATCGAAAAGGGCAGCGCGTTCGAGGTGCTCGAGCTCGTCGAAGGCCCAGATTGTGAAGGCGGTTGGGGGCGATTGCCCTCGTTCGGCTTTGCCTGTCTGGACAATACGGAGCCCACTGAGACCGAGGCGGTCGCCCAGCCGGCGCTGGTCACGTATGATTCGCCACTTCCCAGTGAGTTCGCCCATTATATCGAGACCGGAGAATATGATCACTCCGAGCCCGTCACGCTCGTACCGAGCGTCTACGCCAAGCGCTGGCGCCGTTTTAAGGGCAATCTCTACAAGGACTTAGACGCCTGGAACGCCGAGGCCAAGCCGGTAGGGCGCCTCGCGGGCGGGGCGGGCAATAAGTACCAGTTCACCAAGATTGTCGAGACCCCGCGTGGCTCTGTGCTGGAGCGGGACGATGGCAAGGTCGCCGCCTTGGATGATGTGTACCTGTACCCGATCAGTCGTATCAAAGGCCGAGATCTAGAGCTCGATCCCTTGGCCGAGGGGCTCTGGCCCGCCATCACGATCGACTATGAAGGCGCGCCGATCCACGTGGCGCCCAATAACAATGCGGAGGTCGCCAAGACCTTGCCCTACCACACGGCCATCACCGTCCGCTCCGAGCCCGTGGGTAGCGGTAAGTGGTACGCCATTCCCGACGCCCTCGGGCCGGGAAAAGATGGCTTCGTCAATGATTGGCGCTCGATCCGCCACCCGGTGATGCCCGAGGGCCGCCCGTCTGGAGTTGGCGATTCCGACATCTGGATCGACGTGGAGCTCGACCAGCAGGTCCTCCAGCTCTTCCGGGGGGACACCCTGGTCTATTGGACGGTCGTATCCACCGGCGCAGCGCCCATGGGCACGCCCAAAGGCATCTGGGAGATCACCGATAAGATGGCGACGAAGACCATGCGATCTAGGGCAAACGCCGACGATCCCTACTACGTCGAAGACGTTCCCTGGACCATCCACTGGAAGCCCGCCTACGCCATCCACGGCGCCTACTGGCACTGGGGCTTTGGTCGCTCGGCGAGTCATGGGTGCATCAATATGGCGGCGTCCGACGTCAAGGCGGTCTGGGACAAGATCGGACCGGAGATCCCCCCAGGCTGGCATACGTCCTGGTCCACCCCGGAAGTGCCAGGCTCGGTGCTCCAGGTCCGCCGCAAGGGCTTGCCGGTCGCGGACCGACGGGCGCGGGTGGCGGCGAACTAGCCCCTCACATGTGGGCCGCTCCGATCCGACATCCTCGGTGTTCGGGAGGCCCTGTGTCCGACTCTGTGTTCCGCCGCGTGCATCGCATCCGCAAGACCGAAGAGCATCGCGCTCGCCAGGCCCATCGCCAGGCTCACGATGTTCAGGCGACTTGCGAGGCTGAGGTCGTGCAGCTGCACGAAGCCATGGAACAGAGTCACGCGTCGTCTCAAGGCCACGCGGGCTGGTTGGCCCATCACCACAGCTATGTGCTGCGGGCCGAGATGAGCCGTCGAACCGCCGAGGCCGCCCTGCAGCAAGCCAACACGGCCGTGCTGCGCGCCCGCACCGAAGTGGTGAGCCGTTCCGTCGATGCGCGCACGGTGGAGCTGCTCGCGGAGTCGCTCGAAGAGCAGATCGAGCAGGAGCACCGGCAGGCCGAGCAGCGCGACCTAGACGAGGTCGGCACCCAGCGGTACGCACGCCAGGCGTCCTAGGCGGCGCTGAAATTTCCTCAAGCGGGATGGGGCTGCTCCGAATGTGAGCGTGTCCAGCGGGGACCCCATCGCGGCAACCGGACCTACGGGGTCCGACCGTCGCTTTCCGTCCCGCTACAGAGGAACTCAATGGGTGACGTCCTACGTACCGTCCACCGCCTGCGGAAGGTGGAGGAGCGCCGTGCGCGTGCACGATTAGCCGATGCTGAAGCTTCGTTTTCGAGAAGCCAAAGTCTTCTGGCAGAGACCGAAGCCACAATGCTTGACTCGTGGAGTCGGGCCAATGGATCGGGCGGTCGGCTCCTTTTGTTACAAGCGCACCATCACGATGTTCTCAGGCTCGAAATCAAGCGTCGGGTCGCTTCGAGGGCGGCGGACGCGGACGGCAAGGGGGCGGGTGCGGCTCGGGCGGCTTTTGCGGCTGTGGCCCTCGACTGCAAGGTCGTGGAGCTGGTGGCGGATGCGCGGGATGCGGACGAGCTGGCCTCGTTTGAACGGAGCCAGACCGCGGCCCTCGACGAGCAAGGGTTGCAGTCGTGGTGGCGGCGGACCGCATGAGCACCAAGAGTTGGCCGAGTCGGCTGGTGAGCGTGGTGCCGGGTTCCCTGTTGCTCTTCGCCGCGGTGTTGGGCTCGCCGGCCCAAGGACAGGAGGCGCCGACGACCGAGTCTGCATTGGCGCAGATCCCACGAGGCTCGTCCATGGCGACCGATGGATTTCGCCGCCTGGCGCGGCAGGTGGAAGCCCGCTCGCGCTCCCTGGACCGCCGAGAGCGCAACATGACCTCGCGCGTCGAGGACCTGGAGCGGGCCGAACAGGACCTAGCGGCCCGAGTGGTGGAGCTCACCGCAGCCCGAGAGGCCCTTGAAGCCTTGCTCGAGAAGACGGACCAGCTGGAAGAGGACCGGTTGGCCGGCCTGGTGAAGATGACCGAGAAGATGCGGGACAAGCAGGCGGCGGCCCTGTTCGTGGAGCTGGACGCGAAGCTCGCGGTCAAAGTCATCGATCGGATGAACCGCACCAAAGCCGGGCGCGCCCTCGCGGTCATGGAGCCGGCCAAGGCGGCTCGCTTGGCCGAAAAGCTGACCCGACCCATCGAGATGCCACGATGAACATTCAGCTCCTCTCCATGCTGTCCAAGACCGCCGCGACGTCCTCCAAGCCCGATGCGGAGACCGGCGAGGCCGGCCTCTTTGCGGGCTTGCTCTCGGCGGTCGAGTCCGAGACACCGGTGCAGACGCCCGGGCCTGTGGCGCCGACGCCTTCGGGACGGACACCCCTGCCTCTGGAGGCGGTTCTCCCGGAGTCGCCAAAGAATGTGGGCGTCGAAGAATTGGCCAACAATGAGGTCATTGACGAGATCACCGCTGCAGATTGGCCCAGTTGGTCCACAATCTCCTCGATCGCACAACCGGCAGATCCGACAGGGGTCAGCGTGAACGGTTTGGAGGGTCCTACCCCCCGAGTCGGGAACACACTGACCGCCCGCGAACCCGGATCTCGTGCATGGGGGTTGCGACTGGACTCGACCCGGCCTGGGGGGGCAGGGGTCGAAAACGAACGTTTCCAGGCGCACGGCATGAGTTCGGGTTCGCGGGGGTTTCGGCCAGATTTGGCCGGGACCCAGGCCAGCCCGGTGGATGAGCCGGTCGAGGTACCCCCTTCGACCGGCCCGAATCGCCCCACCGCGTCGGCTCCGGCCGTCGCGACGTCGGTGGCGACCCCCACTGAGGCGGCTGTTGTGGCCCCACCGGTGGCCGCGACGCCGATGGCCGAATCGACGGCGACGCCCCAAGATGGAGCGACAGAGCCGAGCGCGGACGACCTGAGGGCCCAAGGCTCGCAGGAGCGCCAGTCCACCTCGGATGATCCGGGTGACTCCGGTGGGGAACGCTCGACGTTTAAGGCTGCGACAGCATCGACGCTGCCGACGTCCACGAGCCTCGCCCCCGAGGTGCCGTTCGCCGAGGCTCAGCCCCAGACTCTGTCCAAACCTGCGCCTTCACCGCCTCCGACGGGCGTGACGGCGCCAGCTCCCGAGGTCGAGGTGCCCCTACCGCCGGCATCGACCCAGGACGGTCCCGTTCGGGTGCAGGTCGATCAGGGGCTCACCCTGGAAGTCCACTCCGACGATGGCGTCATTGACGTCGTGGTGGAGGGGGATGAGGCCGCGGTCGAGTCCGTTCGCGACCTGGGGCCCACCCTCGAAGACGACCTGGAACAGCACGGCTGGAGCCTCGGAGACTTTGGGCAGCGACAGCGCGAAGACGCGCAACAGGCCCTGCTTCATCGGGGTCCGGGTCGCTCGCGCTCGGAAGACGCGGCGGACTCCGCCGCCGAGGGCTCTGCGCCCACTCGCTCACTCGGACGAGGCAAGCTCGTCAATGTCATCGCTTAAGTGGAGTTAATATGTCGGATCTGACGATCAACCAGCTGGCGGGCGTGCCCGATGCACCCGGCGCGTTCGAGGTGGCGGGAGGCGATCTCGCCGACCGGGACACGTTCTTGAAGCTGCTCACCACGCAGCTGTCCAACCAAGACCCGACCTCGCCCATGGAAAATGAGCAGTTCTTGTCCCAGCTCGCCCAGTTCTCGAGCTTGGAACAGCTGATGGGTATGCAGAGCACCATGCAGGCGGTGTTCAGCGGTATTCAGGCCATGAACAATGCCTCGATGGCGAACCTGCTTGGAACCGAGGTCACCGCCGTCGGCAATGAGGTGGCCATCGAAGAAGGCGAGGGCGCGCCTCTGGGCTGGGCCAACGCCGACGGCGTCACCGACGCCACCCTCACCATCCGTGACGCGGACGGATCGGTGGTTCGCACCGTCGAGATGGGGCTCATCGATAACGAGGGCACCTATGAGTGGGACGGCAAGGACAATGAGGGCAACGCCCTTCCGGCCGGCAACTACACCTTCTCGATCGATGGCACCAACGCCGACAATGAGGCGGTCTTCGTAGAGACTCGCATCGTCGGGATCGTCGATGGAATGGACTATTCCAGTGGTAGTCCGCAACCTTTCGTGAATGGCGTGCCCGTTGACCTGGGCAATTTGATCACCCTTCGAAATGGCGACTCAGCCTGATCCTGTGGAGGACTCCATGAGTTTGTTCAACACCATTAAGACCGGGGCCAGCGGCCTTGGAGCCAGCGGCTCTAGTCTTGCGGTCATCGGCGACAACATCGCCAACATCAATACGCGGGGCTTCAAGAAGGGGCGCATCGCCTTTTCCGACGTGATGCCGCAGTACATCGGCGGCGTCAACGGCATGAGCCAGCTCGGACGCGGCGCGGCGACCAGCGGCGTGAACACCCTGCACCAGCAAGGCGGCTTTCAGTCGTCGGGTTCGGCCTTGGACCTGGCCATCGGTGGCGACGGCTTCTTCCAAGTGAGTGATGAAGGCCGCAACTACTACACCCGTGATGGCAGCTTCCGGGTGGACTCCGACAACTTCATCACCACCATGGGTGGAATGCAGTTGATGGGGTACGCCGCAGAGAATGGCGAAATCAGTGCGACGGCCGGGCCGCTCCAGCTCGATGTGGCGCCGCTGCCGCCAAAGGTGACTTCGTTGATCACGCTGGCCGCGACCTTGCCGGGTAATCAAGCCACCACGTTCGGTGACACCGACGGCGATGGCGTCGCTGGAGACACTGAGTTGGCGGGCCTGGCCCTGCTCGCGGATGGAGGTCTTTCCACCCAGGCTGACCCGACTCCAGGGACGACGCCCACCCTCGGTGAACTCGACGGGAAGGCCGACTTCAGCACGTCCACTACGATCTACGACAGCCGGGGTCAGGCGCACGAGGTGACGGTGATGTTCGAGCAGTCCGGTGAAAATACCTGGACTTACCACGCCTTTGTGGACGGGGCGGAGCTGGACACCGACGGTGATGGTGTGCCTGACGAGGCCCAGGCAGGCGCGCTACAGGTGGCGACCGGCACCCTCACCTTTGATGGCGCGGAGCTCGCCTCGGTGGCTGCGGGTACGGCGCTGCCCGGCGCTCAGTGGTCCGGCGCGGAGGACTGGACACCGGAGTTCGACTTTGGCGGCCCGGATGGCGGCGCCGGCGAGATCGCCATTGGCGGCAAGGATGACCCAGGCTCTGCCATCTCCCTGCAACAAGATGGCTATGCCTCGGCCTTCCTCACCGGCCTCCGGGTCGAAGGCGATGGCGTGATCATGGGCCAGTACGACAATGGCGAGGACCTGGTGATGGGCCAAGTGGCGCTGGCCAAGTTCAACGCCAATGACGGCCTCACCCGCGCGGGTGGCAACCTGTACGAGGCGACCCTCGCGTCGGGCGATGCCACCCTCGGTGTCGCAGGAACCGGCGGACGAGGCGCCGTTTCGGGCTATGCCCTGGAGTCCAGCAACGTGGACCTGGAAGACGAGTTCGTCAATATGATCCAGTCCCAGCGCTCGTACCAGGCCAACGCCAGCACCATTCGGGCGAGCGATGAGAGCCTGCAGACCTTGGTTCAGCTCGTCTAGTTCTCGGTGCGCTCAACTTCGCCCCACCTGGTCCGACAGGTGGGGTGACCTGCCTGTGGAGGGCCCTACATGGACCTCGGAACCATCATTGGACTCGTAGCGGCCTTCGCGCTGCTCGTTGCGTCGATCCTGCTCGGAGGCTCGCTGACGGCCTTCATCGACGTCCCCTCGGTGGTGGTGGTCATCGGCTGTACGACTGCAGCCCTGTTCATCGCCTTCCCCGGCGGTGCGATGATGAACGCGATGAAGGCGGCCAAAGCGGCCTTCTTTGCGCCCGGAGACGACCCGTCTGCGACCATCCAGCTGCTGTCGGAGCTGTCCAATCGCGCTCGCCGCGAGGGGCTACTCTCCCTGGAGGCCGCCGCGGAACAGGCCGAGGACGACTTCCTCAAGCGCGGCTTGCTCATGATGGCGGATGGCCAAGAAGCCAACACCATCGAGTCGGTCCTGTACGAAGAGATCGGCAAAATCGATGAGCGTCACCGAGTCTCGATCTCGGTGTTTGACAGCATCGGCGCCTATGGCCCTGCCATGGGCATGCTCGGCACGCTCATCGGATTGGTGCTCATGCTCGGCAACCTCGATGACCCTGCGGCCATTGGGCCCAAGATGGCCATCGCCCTGCTCACCACCTTCTACGGCGCCATCATGGCCAACTTGGTGGGCATCCCGCTCGCCAATAAGCTCCGGGTTCGCACCGCCGAAGAAGTGGCTCAGAAAGAGCTGATTGCGGCAGGACTGCTCTCGATTCTGGCCGGGGAGAACCCGCGATTCATGGTGGAGCGGCTCAACGCGACCCTGGCCCCGAGCGCCCGGTTCGAAGAGGCGGCCTAGGTGCCCAAAGAGCGCAAACCTCCAGAGGAGCCAGCCGGAGTCCCCGCGTGGATGGCCACGTTCTCCGACCTGGTCACCCTGCTGCTGACGTTCTTCGTCATGCTCATGTCCATGGCCAGCTTCGATGACGCGGCCAAGGTCGACGCCGTGCTCAAGTCGCTCCATGAGCAGTTGGGCGCCGATGGATTCGACCCTCAAACACTGGGAAGCGGCGAGCTCAAAGCCATGAGCCCGTCCGTGAGCGCGGATGTGGCGAGCAGCCCCATGCTGGCGAAGCTCGCGGCGGCCTTTCGGCTGGAGATGTCGAACCAGCCCATCCACATTGAGCAAGAAGAAGCGCAGCTCAGAATCGATCTGCCCAACGGCGCCTTCTTCAAGACCGGCAGCCATCAAGTGCATCCTGCGGGCTATGGCCTGCTGGCGGAAGTGGCCGATATCCTTGCTTCTGAGCCCGGAGTGACGGTGGACGTGGTGGGGTTTGCCGAGCCCTCGGAGTCCGAGGCACCCGAGCTCTTGGCCACGAAACGAGGCGTGGCCGTGGTGTCTCGCCTCCGGACCAAGGTCGCGGGAGAGCGATTGTCGGTGACGGCCTTTGATCCACCCGCGGTTGATCCGACAGATAGGACAGCGGGATGGCGTCGGCGCATTGCCCTCGTGCTTCGAACCACGGCGGTCTCGAGCCGGGCCCCCCTCCAAGACATCCAAGATCGCGAGGACTCCGATGCCGGACGTCGATGAAGAAGAAGTAGCCCCTAAAAAGTCAATGTTGCCGCTGATTATCGCGGCAGTTGGCGCCCTTGTGGTCGGCGTCGGCGCCGGGTTTGGAGGCGCGCTGATGATGCCTTCCGGGGAGGAGGACAGCGACTCGGAAGTGGCTGAGGAGGACGCGGAACCCGTCGAGATCGAGCGGGATGGCGAGACTTTGGTCATCGAGGATCCCGACGGGGTCTACATTCATGACCTGGAGCGCTTCACGATCAACCTGCGCGGGGGTGGCGGTGGACGCACGCTGCGAATGGCGCTGCAGGTCCAGTCGCGAGCCCGGCACCAGTACGATCTTGAAGACTCAACCCCGGCCCTGCGCGACGCGGTCCTGACGTTGGCATCGGATTATACGTACGGGGATATTGAGGGTTTGGACGGCAAAACACGCCTCAAAGATGACCTCCTGGCGGCGGTCGTTCAGGTGGTGGACCGAGAGTCGGTGGAGCGTCTGTTCTTCACCGAGTTCCAGGTCAACTGATGGGCGACGCGGCCCGCTCGAACCCACTGGTACGCACGACCGACGCGAGCACGACGGCCCGCGTATCCAGTGCGTTTGAACACGCCCTTCGCCCGATCCGCGGTCGCCTCATCAACCGCTTGGGCGGAGATATGCCGCTGACGGTGCTGGACTGTGAGTTTGTGCAGCTCGGCTCGATGTCCGAGCGGTTCAAGGAAGAGCAAGTTCGCTTTCTGGCTCGATGCCGCTTCTCGCCCAGCGGCGTTCCGCTGATCATCGGGCTGGACATCGTGCTTCTGTTTCGGTTGATCGGACGCCTTCTCGGCGAGCCGGTTGTGGGCGCGGGACTCGCCGAATCACGGCCCCTCACCGCTGCAGATTTTCGGCTTGGAAAAAGGATTTCTGGTGACTTTGTCGCAGGGATTCAGCACGCGTTCGGCCAGGCCTCGCAGCAGACCCTCGTGCTCGATGAGGTGTCGGACGACCCGGTGCTCAATCTGGGTCTGCCGCCGTCGACCGGCATGTATCGGTGCACCATCGAGGTGGGTGATCCGAGCGATCCTCTCGGTCGCGCGGTGATCGCCGTGCCCGCGTCTTCGGTGCCCACGTTGCTCGGGGCCTCGGTGGCGCCGTCGGGTCCCGCGGAGTCGGCGGAGGGCATGGCGCGCGTGCTGTCGCTGCCCGTCGAGGCCGTCGCGGAGCTCGTTCGGGTCAAGATGCCGCTGTCCAAGGTGAACTCTGCCCCTGGGGCATGGGCCTATCAGACGAACATCGGCTCGCCCACGCCGGTCATTCCGGACTACACCGCCCAGGCCATGTTCGGGATCAACATGGACATCATCGAGATCGATGGGCATTCAGCTGGTGGAGACTTCGTGCCGCAGCCCGACGGGGAGGGCGCCCCGGGGGTCAACGCCAGCTTCGACAACTGGCTGCTTTTCGTGATGTCCGTCAAGGACGGCGCAATCGGGATAAACGGGAGCCACATTGCTTCCTTGAACGGGGTTCGTCCAGCAGGCGCAGAGCTCGTGGGTTATTACGCCCAGGGTAGCCAGAACATTCACGCCTCGCTGCCGGGCACGACCACCGTTGAGCACACCGCGATCAGCCTGGGCTACACGGGCGCAGCCGCTACGACTCCTGACCTAGACGCGCTCGACTACAACATCAGCCTCAACACCGTCGCGCCGGCCAATCTCCCCCCGAACGTGCTCTTCAACAACACGAACGAGTACTACTTCACGATCACCCCCAATGCCGTCACCGAGTGGGAGTTCCGCTGGGGCGTCGGGTTTCCCTTTGCTGACTACAATGGGCAGGGGAGAGAGGCCCGCGCTGGCGACGTCTATCGAATCACTTGGGATGGCTCTGGCTGGGGGCCGCGGGAAGTCTATTGCACCGACGAAGATCTCGGCCTGATGGAGGGTGAAGACGTCGACGCCCTCAGCGTGAGCAAGAACTCGGGCGTTGTCTGCTTTTCCACTCCGCTCAATGCGAACGGCTACCCGAACCGAGATCAGCTCCTCATCTCGGAGGCCAACGGCTTTTTCCTGGAGCTGACGGACCGCAACCCAAACGCTCCCATCACCACTCCACCGACACCCGTTGGG
>JBGCER010000556.1:0-11664 GCA_045106515.1 Myxococcota bacterium | reverse complement strand
GTGATGGTGATCATCTCCAAGTCGATGCTCGCGTTCTCCAGGTCGTATTGACGCTCGACGGCAGCATCGTCGACAAACACGCCCAAAGCCACCGCAGAGTGCAGCTTGTCACGGAGCAATTGATCGCGGAAGTCGGTCTCGAAATCCGCGCGAGTGCGCCCGCTACCCTTGACCGCGTCGTCGTACTGCTCTTTGTTGAACTTGCCATTGCGGTCGTGGAAGGCGGGCGTGTCCTTGATGGACCGGCCGATCTCTTCGGGGCTGACGTAGTAGCCGCGACGCACAGACTCTTGAGTCAGCACGAGCTCGCGAGCGATCTGCGCCTTGACGGTGGCTTCAAGCTCTCGCTCGTCTTCTTCAGACAGCTTGCGGCCGACCATTCGTTGGGCCTGGCCGAAGCGAAGCCCGAACTCTTGGACCAAGACGCGCTCGCCGTCGACCTCGACCGCCACTTGGACTTTCTCGCCCTGAGGCAAGGCATACCAGCCCACAAAGGCGATCACGATAGCGATGAGTACGATCTGCATGGGGGTGGAGTCCGTACTGCCCCGCATGCGCTCCAGGATGCTCATGCAATCCTCCGAAGCCCGCGCCTATCTGCCGTGGGCACCGAGTTCAACCCCGAGGCCGATGTGAGGCCGCCTTACCGGTTCCCGCTGCCCTTGCCCGTGGGCGTGGACTTGGGCGAGTCGGTGGTTGTGGGCTTGCCGCTGGTCGTGGGCTTTGTCGTCGTGGTGGGCTTTCCACCCGTGGTGGATGTACCGCTGGACGTCGGCTTGCCACCGGTTGTGGACTTGCCCGAGGACGGCACCGTCGGGCCGCCTTCCCACAAGGTCTGCATCATGTTTCCAGCCAGCTTGTTCCGGGCGTAGCGCTTCTGGGCCGACTCCATCCACTCATTGAGCTTGTCTTGTCGCTTCCCGGGAGCGGGGTGGGTGGACATGAACATGGGGGTGTTCGACGGGCTCGCCGCTCCCATGCGATCCCAGACCTTCACGCTCTCTTGCGGAGGATAGCCGGCGTTTGCCATGTACATAAGGCCGATCACATCGGCTTCTTTTTCGTGGGCCCGCGAGAAGGGCAACATGACGCCGAACTGGGCGCCAAGGCCGAGTGCGCCCATGATCAGGCCCTGCTGCTCCGGGGACATCTTGGACTTGCCGGACAGGTAGAGCTCGAGGGCGCCCATGCCGCCGACCAAGGCCATCTGCTGTGACATGCGCTCGGAGCCGTGACGGGCGGTGGCGTGACCCACCTCGTGTCCCATGACGAATGCCATGCCAGCCTCGTTTTGCAGAACGGGTAGAATGCCAGTGTAGAAGCCGATATATCCGCCGGGCAGACACCATGCATTGATGGTGTCCTCTTGAATCAGACGGAACTGCCAGTCGTAGGACGGCTTGTTGGCCACGCTGCTGATCCGCGAGCCGACACGGTCGAGGATCTCGCTGCTGGTGCCTTTCACCTGGACCTGCTTGCCTTGGAGCATGCTGGTGTAGGTGGACGCGCCCAGGCCCTGCATGATGCTGTCGGGCACCAAGTTGAACTGGCGACGGTGTGTGTACGGCACCTTGGCGCACGCCACGGCGGTCAGGCCCACTGCAATCGCAGTTAAGATGCTCACAACTCGGACGGACATACTCACCTCTGCCTGGGGGCTGCCCCGATGACTATTCAGGTTGCAGGGATCGCGCATTGTTGGCCTCAGGATCGCGTTACCGCCGTTGCCAAGAGCGACCGATTGCACTAGACTTACGGTCCCTCCCCGCGGCCGTCCTGGCCCGCTCCCCCGCCCGCCTTGGTCCCCCGTGTTCGCTCGGTCGCACACCTGGCCACTCCCCGGTTCCTTCACCCGCACACCCCCAACGTGTTCATGATTTCGTCCGTCCTGGGCCTGTTCTCCCTAGACGTTGCGCTCGACTTGGGTTCGAGCCGCACGCGAATCGCCGTGCGCGGTCGGGAGACTCCCATCGATCAGCCTGCAGTGGTGGCGGTGCAGACCGACGGCCGCGGTCGGCGAAACGTATTGGCGGTCGGCGATGAAGCGCGAGCCATGCTCGGTCGCACGCCCCCGGACATCGCGGCGGTCCAGCCCGTGCGAGCCGGGACCATCGAAGACTACGAGGTGGCCGAAGCGCTGATGGTTCACCTGCTTCGCCGCGTTCACGGACGCAACAAGTACATGCGTCCGCGCATGGTGGTGACGGTGCCTTGCGCGGCTCAAGAGATGGAACGACGCGCGGTTCGCGAGTGTTGTGAAGCCGCGGGAGCGCGAGAAGTGCACCTGGTGCCCAAGGCCCTCGCCGCTGCGCTCGGCGCCGGCTTGCCGGTACAAGACCCCACCGGCGTGATGGTGGTGGACATCGGCGGCGGTGGCACAGAGATCAGCGTCGTCTCCCTGTCGGGCGTGGTGAGTTCACGAGTGGTCCCCAGCGGTGGAGAAGGCTGGGACCAAGCAATTATTGAGTTCCTTCGCTCAGAATTCGGGATGCTCATCGGCCCGATCACCGCCGAAAACCTGAAGATGCAGCTCGGCCGGGCCATCGGCGGCAGCGAAGACGACATCGTCACCGTGCGCGGACGAGACTTGGTGACCGGCGTGCCGCGGGCCCAACGCGTCGCCAGCGATGACATCACCGCGGCCTTGCGCCGTCCCTTGGACGACATCGCCGAAGGCATCCGCGCCACGCTGGAGTCGTGCCCCCCCGAGCTCGCCAGCGACGTGGTGGAGAGCGGGATTGTGGTGGTGGGCGGCGGCGCTGCCCTTCCAGAGGTCGACCGAGCCTTGTCCGAGCGCACCCGTCTGCCGGTCATCGTGGCTGACGATCCGGAGCGCGCGAGCCTGACCGGAGCCGCCCGGATGCTCGCCGAACTAGACCTGCTACAAGCGATGGCGTCCTAGACAGCAGCCCGTTCGGCGAGCCGCTCGATGAGCGCCGCGATGGCGTCGGACCGATCGTCGAAGACCTGGTGGGTCTCGCCCACCAACCACACCCCCGCCTGCAGCCGACCCAGCACATTCGCGAACACCCAGTCCGACCCCGTCCGAAGCCGTTGCGCCGAGGCGATGCGCAGCAAATCTTGGTCGGAGGTGAGCGGAGCCGCTGCCTTGAACGTAATAAAGGCCCCGGCGCACCCCCAGCCTCGCACCCGATCTGCGATCTTGGGCGTGGGTACGAGCCGAATCACCACCTCCGATTGCCCAGAAGGCAGTTTACCCGCCTGTTCATCGGCGAGCCGATAGTCCCCAACGGCCGCGCTGTGCACCACGCTCCCCGCCGGCTCAGCTCGGACCCAGCGCTCCATTCGTTGCATCAAGTCCGTCGTCGATCCGTATTCCTCGGCCGTCAGCCCCGCGGCGCGAGCCCGAAGCACCGCCTCCGGAGAGCCCAACACATGCACTTCACAGCCGCGCTGGCTCAGGGCGCGCCCTACCGAAACCCCAGTTTTTCCCGAAGCATTTGCGGTGATGACGCGCACCGCATCGACCGGGTTGCGGGTCGCGCCCGCTGTGATGAGCACCTTCACGGCGACCTCCGTGCGCCCACGGTACCCTGTACGCATGGATCGTGAACCCCGTCCGCCCCTCGTCACCGCCACCGACACGTGGTCGTACACCCTGGATGGCGGTCCCTCACACACCGGCGCCCAGGGTCATGTGTTCTTCGGCATCCGCAGCGATGGGACCCCCATCGCCGTGAAAGTTGGCGGGCAAGGCAACGCCGAACAAGCGCTGCTCAACGAGATCGGCAGCCTGCGGGCCTTGGCTGCAGCGGGTGTGCAGGGCGTCGTGCCCGTGTGGGATGTGGTGGACGTCAATGGGCGCGCCGGCATGGTCATGCCCCGGTACCGCAGCACGCTGGCAGACTGGCTCGACCGGGTCATCGAGGCGCCCACAGAAGGCACCTTGGACGAGATCTTATCGAAGGTCGCTACCCTCGCGCGGATCCTCGCGAGCGTGCACGCGGTCTCTTGGGGTGGAGACACCCTGCTGCATCGCGATGTGAAACCTGAGAACGTATTTATGGACGAGGACGAACGGCTCGTTCTGGGCGACTTTGGCGGGGCCATGGCCATCACCGGGCTCACGGCGGTGGAGCTCGCTCTGTTCGGCTCCCCGTTGTACGCCCCCCTCGACCAGATCCTCCCGGGCCGAGCGATCCCCGATCCAACCTGGGACACCTACGCCCTGTGCGTGATCCTCTACACCGCCCTCACCGGAGCCCGTCCGGCCTACCAGTCCGACCCTCGCGGCTTGCTCACGCCCATGGGGCAGAGCGTGTGGCAGCTGGCTCAGCGCGCCATCGACGCCACCGGTCCCGAAGCGCAGCGACTCCGGGTCGACTTCGCACATGCGCGGGTCGGAACTACGGCTCACGACCTCGTGCATCCAGTCGGAAAGAGTGCGTTAAACCGGTATGATCAAGAGCTTCTCGAAGAGCGGATCAGCGCGCTTGCGTCCCTCCGGCAGCTCCCGGATGACCGGTTGCGTTCGCTGCAGCGCAACGTGTGGCGGGTCCTCACCCGAGGCCTATCGCCCCTGTCCCACCCCTCGCCTCCCAACCGGTTCCGGGACGCGGCGGAGCTCGCGGAGCTCCTCGAAGAGCTGCGAGATCAGGTTCACCCTCCGTCCCCCGTCACCGCTCCTCCCCCTGTGAGTCGGCCCGACCCCATCGACGCCGCTGCACGGCCCGATCCGCGAGACCGCCGCGGAATGCGCGGAATCCTGACCTTGACCCTAGGCTCGACCGTGGTGCTCTTCGCCGCCGCCGGCGCTGCGCTACTGGTTCGTTATCCGCCCCAAACCTGGTTCGTAGACAGCCAACAAGCGGAAATTCCGGCTCGCCAAGTGCAGGTGATGGAGACCCACCCCCCGAGCGATGTAACGAGCGTTGGCAACCGCCCCATCCGAGCGATGCTGACCGCATCGAGCGCTCCGGCCTCGATCACAAAGGTGGGAGTTCGCCTCATGGCCCCCGCCCGAGACCTGGCGATCGTCGCCTCTAATGCAATGGGTCAACCCGTGGCGCGGGTGGAGCTGGGCCCCCACCCAAAGGGAGACTTCCTCCAAGCATGGACGCCACCGCCCGGCCCCATCACCTTCCAGGTCATCGTCGACCCGCCCTCGACAGAGGCGGTCGTATTGGTCGAGGGCACGCCAACGAGCGACGGATCAGGCGTGACGTTGGGGGGCGAGGCGGTCGAGGCGTCCAAGATCGTCCAGTGGACCCGCACCGAGGACGTGGCCCCGTTCTCAGTCGACCGAACCGAGGTCACGGAAGAGCGATGGGCGGCGTGCGCCGAAGCCGGCCAGTGCCCTGCCAGACCCGACGCCCGCGCCGCCCTGCCGGTGGTGGGAGTGGGCGCCGACGACGCGGCCGCGTTTTGTGAATACGCGGGCGGGGCTCTACCCACTGAGGCCCAGTGGCGCGCCGCTCATGGGCCCGGCCGATACCCCTGGGGCGACGCGAAACCCACCTGCCGGCATGCGCATGGTCACGGCTGCGCAGAGTCCCCCCAGCGGGTGGGATTATTGGTTGAAGGCTCCACACCCGAAGGCGTGATGGACCTGGCAGGCAATGCCTGGGAGTGGGCATCGACCCCCAACGGCCCCGCGGTGTTGCTCGGCGGTGGCGTGGACACCCGAGGCGCCCGGATCGGCGGTGGCGCGCGGATGACGGCCCGAGGCATCGTGAGCTGGGCCGGCCTTCGTTGCGTGTACCCACCGGCGTCGAACTAGCGACACATTCTGGGAACCAAGGGCCCCGGTTCGCGTCAGAGTGGTCCATGTGGATTCCCCTCTCGCTCATCGTCCTATCGGCCTGTGCCGAGCCCCTGCCCGCACCCGTCGTCGCCCCCCAGGTCCAGTCGGAGCCGGCGCCGATCATCGAAGCGGACCCGCCCCCGACCACGCTGCGCGCAGCGACCGAGGCGGCGAACCTTCAGTGGCCACCACCCAAGGTCAGGATCGTGGTCGATAAATCCGATCGGCTGCTGCATGTGTGGTCCGGCGACACCGAGCTTGTGCAGTGGCCCGTCGCCCTGGGCGGGCACCTGCGGGACAAGGTGCAGCAGGGAGATTCCGCCACCCCAGAGGGCGAATTCCGAATCGTGACGCGCAACGACAAATCCCGGTTTCACCTGTTTCTTGGCCTGAATTACCCGCTCACAGAGGACGCGGACCGAGGCCTTCGAGATGGGCTGATCACCCCCAGCCAAGCGCAGGCGATCCGAGCGGCGGACGCCAAGGGCACCTTGCCCAACTGGAACACCCGACTGGGTGGCGCCATCGGCATTCACGGGGGCGGCAGCAGCGCCGACTGGACCCTTGGGTGCATCGCCGTCGAGAATGAGCAGATCGAGGAGATCTGGGCCGCCACCCGCCACGGCGCGGTGGTCCGCGTTCAGCAATGACCGCCGAAGTAGACGTTGTTAGAGAGTAATGAGAAATAGACGCTCAACCCACAACGTGTGGCCCCGCTCCTTAAACACCGGTGGCACGGTCCCATCTTCGCTGAGCAACTCGATGTGTGCGCCGGCATAGGCAGCCCGAACCTCGGCGTCATCGATCGAGTGCGGGGGCCCGTCCATGACAGCGGTGTCGTACTCCATCACCTTGAGCAGCACTTGGGTGCCGGTTGGCATTACCGCCCGCAGCCGCTTCACGTACCGCGCGCGACGGTCTGGATCCAAAGCCACCATGGCCGCGCGGTCCCAAACTCGGTTGCACGGGCCCACGTGCTCCGCGTCAAGCTCAAACACACTGCCTTGAAGCACCGATAAATTCGAACTTTTCCATTCCACAAATGCGCCGGAAGGGCTCTGCGCCGCCACGATGGCCTGCTCTTCGTGAAACTGCTGCACCGCCTTGGGCGCAAGCTCAACGCCAATCGTAAAGATCCGCTTGGAAAGCCACGCCAAGTCCACGGACTTTCCACAAAGCGGTACTAGAACCCCGCCCGCGTCGGATCCTAACCAACGCGCCTCGTTCGCAACGATGTCCGGATGAACATCTGCGCGATGAAAGCCAATTTGGTCCTGGGACCAGCGTGACAGCCAAAAGGTAGAGTCCATGTGAAGGCTCCAGGGCTATGGGGTCAATGTAGTAGGGTAGGAGGGCCGCAGGTACCATGAACGACGTCGCAGAGCACAGCCCCGACCCAACCCTCGCCGTAAGTGCGGGTGGGCTGGTGACATGGGCCAACGCCGCCGGCCGTTCCGTATGGGGTCCCGCGCCGAATCGACTGGAGCGAATGCTCGGCCCAGTGCTCGGGGCTGAAATTATGCGCCTCGGAGCCGAACTAGGTGGACTCGGAGACCAGCGGGACATCGACGTGTCCCACCCCGACCGCGGACCCGCTCGCATTGTGATCCGGGCCCTGCCCAAGGGCGGCCTGGCGGTCTACTTGCTCGCTGGACGCCCGGCCGGCCATGACCCATCCGGCCAAAAAGCGGAGTTGGACCGGCAAGAAACGGTGGGCCGACTCGCCGGTGGCGTCGCCCATGACTTCAACAACCTGCTCTTGGCCATTATCGGGCACGCAGACCTGATCGAGACCGACGCCGAGGCGACCCAAGACATTGCCCAGAGCGCGACCGAGATCCGCACTGCAGGCGAACGCGCTGCAGGAATCACTCGGCAGTTGCTGGCCTATGGCCGCCGAGAGCGGGTGCGCCTGCACCACGCTGACGTGCGAGATGCAGTGCAGTCCGCCGCGGCCACGGTGCACGGCCGGTCCATCACCGGCATGGACGTGCTGACCGACCTGCCCGATGAGGCCCTCACCGCCCACATCGACTCCGCACGATTGGAGCGAGTGCTGGTGGAACTCGCGGAGTTCGCCACGAGCTCCGCGTCCCTGTCAAAGCTCACCCTGCGCGCCTACCGCCAAATGGATCCAGGACTTCCCAGCGGCATTTATTGCGAGGTCTTTCACCCGGAGCAGGCCTTTCCCGCCGCGGCCTTACCCCACCTTTTCGAGCCCTACTTCGCCCAGCGCGAGCTTGGGCGCGGAAGCAGCCTGGGTCTCGCGAGCGCATATGGCACGATCCAGCAGCACGGCGGAAAGCTGATTGTGCAGAGTGCGCCAGGACGCGGCACTTTGTTCCGCATCTGCCTGCCTGCGGTGGTCACGATCACCGAAGTTCCCGACGATGCGGTCGCCGCGGCACCCCGCAAGCGTCGAGGTCGTGTCTTGGTTGCAGAGGCCGATCCCCGCGTGCAGTCGCTGGTCCGCCGGGTCCTACAGGGCGCCGGGTTCCAGGTGGTGATGCACAGCGATAGCGAAGGGGCGCTGCAAGCCTTCCGGCAGAGAACCGAACCGTGGGACCTGGTGATGGTCGACGCCAGAATCAAGGGTCAAGGTGGACTTACCACCAGCGGTATGATCCGAGAGCTGGACTCTGCCCAGCGGGTGGTGCTCACCGCAGACGCCGGTGAGAACCTGCACAACCTCGCACCTGGCGTATCGGTGCTCACCAAGCCCTATCTGCCCGACGACCTGCTCGCAGAAGTCGCCCACGGACTCAGTCCCGCGGGGTGATGGACCACACCTCGACGGGCAATTCCCGGCGAAGCAGGTGGTCGATCCATATCTTCTGCCCATCGCGAAGGCTGTCGCCGGGCCCTTTGACCTCGACCCACACCGCCCGGGAACCCAGACGGCTCGGGTGGGCCCCATCGAGCCGCACGTCGGGGCCGTCCAGAATGAGCAGATCGGGCAAGCCCGCAGCCGCCCCCCACCCTCGCTCCAGCAGAGGATCCAGCACCGCCCGCAGGCCCACCGGACCCAAGGCACGCACCAGCGCAACCCATGGACCGGGGTCGGTCAGATCGCGGCTCACCCCCGCCAGGCGCACCCCCGCCCACTTGGCACACGCTCGCTCAACCCGCTCTGGCGCCTCTGCTCGATCCACGGCACCCAGGACCGCGTCCACGGCGGCTCGGCGTCGGGTGGCGAACGCCGCTGTGCCCACGTCCAGGGGACCGGCGAGGTGGGAGGCGGGAAGCGCACCGGGAATGGGCAAGAAGTAGGTCTCGGCAAAGAGCAGCGCAAATAGCGTGCGGATCAAGCCCCCCTCCGCCATCAGCGCAGTGCGACCCTGCCGGTCTAGGTGCGCCGCCACAGCAACCTCCACAACCCCTTGGATATCTCCGACACTCCAGGTTGGACGTCGTCGATCCGCAGCCACCTGGGTGAGCTTCACCGAGCGGGTCACCGGCTTGCGAAGCGGAGGATCCGGCACCCAGGCTCGACGTTGGGCCCGGGCCAGGCGCCGTCCGGACCGATGCACGGCCAGTCGCGACGCGCCGCGCGTCTCACGCCCGGCGAGCTGAAGCACGGCCAACGCCGTGGCTCCATCACCGAGGCTCTCCCACAGTCGGCTCTCCAACAGCGCAAAGGCCGTGGGCGGCGCATCGGTGGCCCTGCGCAGCTCGTCCAAGAGCAACAAGGCCTGGTCTGCGCGGTCTGCCTTGCGCGCCTCCACCTCCTCCAGCACTCGATGTCGAAGCCGACGAACCAAGCTCAAGCGACCCGGAGCCACGCCCTGCCCCGAGGACAGCCCCTGCAAGGCCTGGTCAACACTGAGTTTCCCAGCTTCAAGCTGCGCCCACAGCGTCTGCCAGCCCAGCCGATGCCCGTGAGAGGAAAAGAGGCTGGGGCCCGGAGTGACCGCGTAGTCCGGCCACTGCTGAAGGCCGAGGCGCTCCACAACCAGCCGCGTGCTGTCCGCCTCCTTATCCAGGAAGGCCGCCTGTTCCAGAATGCGCATCAACTCCCGATGCAGCGGCTTGATCCACGGTCCTCGAAGGGGAGCGGGCTCGGCGTCCAGCAGCCGCTGCACCTTGTCCGCCCGGCGCCCCTTGACCGGCAAGCCCAAGGTTCGGCACCACGCCGACAGCACCGGCACGGTCACCGCGTCGATCCGTTCGGTCCAGTCCACATCGGTGGTGGCTAATCCCACCTCGCACAGCAGGTGCACGGCCGCGTCCGCATCGAGTTCGAGGGCCTCGTCCAGGTCCGCCACGAAGAACACCCGGGGCTTGCGGCGCACGAGCCTGGCCCAGAGCGCGCCAGCCTCGCCGGACAGGGCCAGGACCCGCTCGCACACCTGATGCTCGGTGTCCGACAGGACACCGGCGAGCCGCTCTCGACCCGCTCGAACCACCCACTCCAGATCGGCCGCCGGCCAGTCGACGACCTGGACCTCGGTCAACGGCCTTGGACCTCGACCGCGTCGACGATGACGGTGCCCTCTTGCAGGGGCAGCTCGGCCAGCCGCTCCAGGGCCTCGCGCATCCGATGGCCGACCTCGCGCATGCGGCGACGGCCCCCCACAGCGCCTGCACCCGCAGAAATCACAGGGATAAATCGGCCAATACTGCCAACAACCATCCAGGCGGTCTGACGCACCACCGCGCGGGTCATGGCGACCGTCACTTCTTTGGGAGCACTACGGGCGAATACCCCAGGCAGATCGCTGATCTTCAACCCCATGGGTCCGCCGGTGGGCAGATCGATCTGCAGCCCGGAAGACAAGGCCTGCTGCACCGCAAGCTGACCCCGATCGGTGTCCGGGTTGAGCCCGTAGACGATGGCCAGACGCTGGGCCAAACGCACCACACCCACGAGGGTGGCCATGACCTCGGGAGGCACGCTCACCGCGCCGCCCATGCCCGCAATCCCCCCCAATGCAGTCGCGGAGAAGGTGGCCTGCTCCACCATACGGGTGGCGGTCTGGCGCACCTGGTCCAAATCCGGCGTCGGAGCCTCGGGGTCCAAGAATGGGCGGCCCGTGCGCCGCAACCGGGCGCGCTCCCGTGCCACAGGCACACTCACCGCCGCATATAGGGCTCGGATACTGGACCGATCCGCACGGCGCACGCCGTCGGAAAACACATCGGCCACAGTGTCACGAAGGCTCGCCATGCCCCGGTGTCTATGCCAACCACCGCCGTGGCGCATGCAGACGTTGCGCGTCGGCCCCTGCCACGTGAAGATTCACTCCTGCCCTTCCCTTCCCTTCCGCTCTTCCCCCCTCTCCCTCCCCCATCTGGAGGACCCGTGGATCTCCTCGTCGAGGCGTGGCTTGTCACGCCCGTGCCCGCCGCTGCTGGCGAACTCAACCTGGTGGAGCTGCTGTTCGGTGGCGGTCCCATCGTCATCGCCGTCCTGGTGCTGCTGGGGTTCATGAGCGTCGCCACCTGGGCCATCATCGTTCTCAAGGGCGTGCAAATTCTGCTTGCAAGCTCCCGTTCAGCCCGGTTCTTGGAAGCGTTCTTCAAGGCCAAGCGCCTGGATGAGGTGTACGAGAACCTAGGCAAATACGGCCCCAGCCCCGTCGCGATGGTGTTCAAGTCTGGCTACCAGGAGCTGGTTCGGGTCACCAAGGCCGGCGCCAACGAAGGCGCCGCCGACAACCTGGCTCGCACCCTGCGCCGGGCTGCCCAAGCCGAGATGACCGCCCTGGAGCGGTGGACCACCTTCCTGGCCACCACCGGCTCGACCGCCCCATTCATCGGCCTGTTTGGAACGGTCTGGGGCATCCTTCAAGCCTTCACCAAGCTGGGCGGCGCCGAGCAAGCCACCATCCAGGTCGTGGGCCCAGACATCGGCCACGCGCTCATCGCCACAGCGGTCGGCCTGGTCGCCGCCATCCCCG
>JBGCER010000555.1:0-16605 GCA_045106515.1 Myxococcota bacterium | reverse complement strand
GTGGCACCACCACCACGACGGTGGAGGTCACCCCCTGCACGTGGTCATCGGGGCCGTCGTGCACGGCAATGAAGTGGGTAGCCTGCCGGCCTTGCTAGAGCTGATGACAGGGCTCGCAGGGGGCCGCATCGAATGCGGCGGGAGACTGGCGAGAGTCCTTGGTAACCCAGAGGCAAGCCTGGCGGAAAAGCGGTTCTTGGAGGCGGAGCTCAACCGCGTGTTTATCGACGATCCCCCCGACAACCACGAGGGACGACGAGCGCGACAGGTCAAGCCGATCCTAGACGCCGCAGACCTATTCCTGGACCTCCACCAGACCATCTTGGAGACCGACCGGGCCTTCTACATCTTCCCATTCAGCGAAGAGAGCTGGCTGTGGGCGCGGGCCATGGGTGCCGCCACCACGTGGGTCACCCGGCCGCCCGCCGCCTCCTTTTCGAGCGGAACGTGTTGCGCCGATGAATACGTGCGCAACCGCAGCCGGCCGGGGCTCACCTTGGAGTTGGGCCAGAAGGGCGTCAATGACCAGGCGACCGAACGTGCCCGAGCCGCCCTCCAGCGCTTGCTGGCGCTGGCAGATCAGGTCGGGCTCGCTCCTGCCTGCTTACGCACAGCCGCCCTCGCGCAGCCCGAGCTCACCTTCTTACAAACGGCGTGGCGCCAGCGTTTCGAGCACAGCCAGCTCCGGCTGCGCGACGGCCTGAGCAACTTCCAGCCCGTCACCGCAGGCGAGCGCCTCTCCGCACAGGGCACCCCGCTGATCGAGGCGCCTCAAGACGGCCTGCTTCTCTTTCCAAAGTATCCGGGATACGCCGATAACGGAGAGGTCATCGAACCTCGCCCCGGTGAGATTGTCGGCATTGTCGAGCCCATGGCGCACCACCCGACCCAGGTCTGGCCGCCCGAGAGCTCCTAGCCCACCCGGTTGCCAGCCAGGGACGAAAACAACCCAAGGGCGCCGAGCACATCGATGCCATGTTTGGGATTGAACGGTCCGACCCACACCGGATTCCAGCGACGCTCGTCTGGATGTACCGCCACGTAGCCGACGCGCACTTGAACTTCTCCGGCCTTCTTGCCGGCTCGAAAGCCCAATAAGGCAATCTGATTGCCTCGCTGGGTGAACCGGGTCACGCACTGGAGCTGCTCACTCCGGTCCGGAGACGTGGGAAGCACCGCTGCGGGCGCGGAGGGCGTGGGGTGACGCGGCCAAGGACGGTTGTCCTTAATCCACAACTCTCCAAAAAAGCGTTGAAAGAATGCCGACAACCAAGGCTGGTGCGCGCTTCGAGGATCTCCACACAGGCTCATGGGCGAGGAGATGATCTCGTACATTCGAGGCCGCCCCTGACGATCACTCGCTTGAATCACACGACCAAAGTGCACATCGCCCGTGAGACAGAACAGGGGGCGATCGGGGGTGGCCCCCTGATACAAGGCTTCCATAATAGCCTTATAATCTCCATAGTTGGCCAGCTCAAAGTCGGTCAGCAGGCCGCGCACAGGGTTCACCGCCGGCTTAAATAGGGTCTGCCCGGTGACGAAGACGCCATATTGTTTGTTCTCCCGCACCTGCTTGGCCCACGCCCTCAGCCGCTCCAAGTGCTCAGGGGTGGCGCAGGCATCACGGTCCGGCCGGCGCCACGTTCGCGTATCCAAGACGAATATGGACAGAGGACCCACGTTGATGACCGCTGGATCGTCCAAGCCGACCGAACGCTGGAACGTGTCGTAGCAACGGACCGCCGCCGCCTCCCACTCGGCCCGACCGGACGCAGACAGGGTGCGAGGCAACCACGCCACACGCGTCGGGTAGTTGTTCCAAAACTCGTGGTCGTCGGGCACGCAGACAAAGGGTGCAGCCGACAAGACATCGGCCAGGTGCACGAACCAGTTCAATCGATAGTCTTCTTCAAACTGACCGGTGATCCCCGTCAGTCCCGGCTCGCCGAAGCGGCCGATCATATCGGTCGCCGGCACGTCGAGGTAGACCTGATCGCCCATGAACAGAGACAGATCGGGCCTGAGGTCCGGATCGTTGCACAGGTGCTGAACCACCCGATTCACAAGGTTTGGGGCTCGCTCCATGGTTCGATCGAAGCAGGAGCCCAACAGGATGTTGAACCACCGGTCCTCAGGCAGTTCTGTAGGAACGGGGCGGGTGACCAGCGATGCCGAGTCTTCGCCGACCTTCACGCGAACTTGAACCTCGGCCGAACCGACGACTTTCAGCCGAAAACCCCCAGTAAATGTCCGGCTTCGGCCCTCGGCAGGCGCAGCCTCGCCCACGCGCACGGGCTCCATCGGCCGCAGCATCTGTGGATGGACAGGCTCGCCGTCCACCCACCATGAGGGCTCCACGCCCCCGATGACGCCACTGACTCCGAGCCACAGGTCGACAAACCCAGGCGGCGCCGCGTGAGCATGCAGCCGAATCACTCCGGGCCCACCGCTCCGCCACGGACCGTGTACCGCTGACCGTTCTGGACTGCGGTTCCGCCCGCGCCACCCACACAGAAGAAGGCGCCGTTTTCGTCGATATCGAACGTTCGCGTCGTGTTCGGTCGAAGCTCGGTGCGCATGCCGATCACGCACTTGGCATTGTCGCTGACCACGATCTCGTGGGTCACCGAGTCGTCGTTGTGAACTGTGATTAAGCCGCTTCCGACACCAATCTCGTCGACTTCGCACATGGCTGCCATGGCGATGCCTGGCAATGCGAGGAGCAACAGGCGCATATGGCCTCCCTAGAGGCGGCGAGTGTAGCCCGATTGCCGTACACTCGTGGCAGAGGCACGGCGGACCTCACTTTAGAGCACCCATGAGACCCCTTTTGTTGGCCCTCGTTCTGATCGCATGCAATGGCGACGACCCCACCGACGAAACCGATGTCGACACGGACATTCAGCCCGTCGACGCCGACGGGGACGGCTTCAACGATGACGTGGACTGCAATGACAGCGACGCCGCGATCAACCCCGGCGCCGATGAGATCTGCAATGAGCGAGATGACAACTGCGACGACGTCATCGACACCGACGCCATCGATCGCGTCGAGGTCTTCACCGACGACGATGATGACGGCTTCGGGGACCCGACGACCGCAGAACTCGTCTGTGAGGCCGCGGCCAACCAAGTCGAAAACAACACCGACTGCGACGACAGTGACGATGAGATCAACCCCGACGCCACCGAGGTGTGCGACGACGCCGACGTCGACGAGGACTGCGATGGGCAGAGCGACGATCTAGACGACTCGGTGGATCTGAGCACAGGCACAGTCTGGTTCCGAGACACCGATGGGGACGGCTTCGGCGACCCGGGGGCCAGCCTGCGGGCCTGTGACGTGGGTGCCGGACGCACGGCGGATAACACCGACTGCGACGACACAGACGCTGAGAAGAACCCCCGTGACGGGTGCGTGGGTCCCTTTGATGGCACGTGGGACGTGCAGGCAGACTTCACGATCTCGTCAAGGGAGATCGGCGTCCTCTCGTGCACCGGAACCGGTGAGTTCGAGATCGAAGAAGGCGCAAGCGTGGAAGTCACCGCAGATGACCCGTGGATTTGCGTGGGCATACCTGGAGACCCCGAGCTGAGTTGGACCGGAGCGTTCGACGACGACGACTCCATCAGTGGTCGGTACACGCTGGAGGGTGAAAGCTTCGACTACGCGGCCGACTTCAGCGGCAATGATCTGGTCGGAAAAGGAAGCGAAAGCCGCATAATCGACGACATCAACTTTACGGTGTCCTACGAGTTGACCGGCACCCGCAGATAGGGCCAACACCCGTACCTCGGGCTCAACAACGGAGCCGGCCGTGGGCGTCCTGGGGGCCCGTCCCCCGGCTCAAACCCGAGCCGGACCCTCATCGACCTGTTCGCCTTGAGCGACCGGTCGTGGCTGGCCGGCGCCCCACGACCGAATGCCAGGCAGCCCTCGATAGAGGAGCTCATGGTAGATCCGCCGAGGCAAGAGTCGACGGGCGAGCTGGAAGATTCGTGCGTCGAAGGTCCCTGCCATGCGAAGCGGAGGGCTCCGTCGCTCGATGGCCCGCACTACGCGCTTCGCCACATGCTTAGGGCTCTGGCCAAAGGTCCGCATCAGGGTGCCAACGAACGACTCCATGTGTCGATAGTGCTGATGATACGGGTCATTGTCGTCTGTGAGTGACGAGCGAGCCAGGTCGGTGAACCGAACCTTCTCGAAGCCGTCGGAATTGATGAACCCGGGCTCGACCAGGGTCACGCCGATATTCCAAGGCCGGACCTCGTACCACAGCGCCTCATACGCCCCTTCCAACGCAAACTTTGATGCACTATACACGGCCATGGTGGGCATGGCCATCATGCCTCCCACGCTAGAAACCGCGATGATCCTCCCTCTTCGCTGAGCGCGCATGTGGGGGAGGCACCGAACCGTGAGCGACATGGGGGAGCGGAAGTTGACGTCCATCTGCTCCAGCCGTTCAGGCTCGGCCACATGTTCCACCACGCTGCGCCACGACACACCGGCGTTGTTGACCAGCACGTCCACGCCGCCCCATCGTGCTTCGATCTCGCCGATGAGGGCTTCTTGGGACTCACGTGCGGTGACGTCCAGCGGGCGCACCCACACGCGATCGGTGTCCTGGAACCCGACCGAGGCGAAGCGATGCAGGCTGGCGGGCCGCGCCGTGAGCACCAAGCGCCGATCGGTCGAGCGCAGCAAGCGGGCCAGTTCGAGGCCCACCCCCACCGATGCTCCAGTGATCAGCACCACGTCGCTCATGAGACTCCCGCGGATGCAACCCACCGTTGCACTCTAGCCGGAGTGATGCCCATCCTGGCCAGAAGTCGCGGTCAACTCCACGCCGTGGGCCTGCAATCGCGTCAAATAGGGCTGGCCCAACGCGACCGCCGGCGTGAGCAAACCGCCGGTTCCCGGGGTAGGATGCGGCTCATCTAACAGCGTCAGCGCGGCGCAGCAGACGAAGCGAACCGTGCTGCGATTTCCTGCGTCTCCCGGAGACCTCATCGCGGCCGTCAAGGTGCGCCCGTCCGCGCCCTCTCCCCAGAAGTGCACTCGAAAGGACCCCGCTTCCATTTGCTTTTCCGAGGGACCCTGCCCGGGCTTTGGACCCAGCGCTTTGGCCAATGCCCGGCCGACGCCCCCGGTCAGCAGGCCCATAGCCGCCCCGAGCGCCGCTGTGCGCGACCACGCCCGAAACTTGCTTCCACCCCGTACATCTAGATACTCTTGGTAGGTAAAGCCCGGCCCGTACGGGTCGTTGTTCTGGCGAAAGAGCCACTCACTTCGGCGAACCACTCGGGTGTTTACGGGGCCCATCACGAAGGGCATCATCCACCGGTCTCGATGCTCGTCATACACGGCAGCCGACGGATCCTTGTTCTCGCTCCATTGCTCGGCCGTGGTCTTGCCCGGCACCAATGAGTACGGGTCGGCGAGCTCTTTCATCGCGTAGCGCTGCGGCATATCCAAGGCCGAAGCCAGCGTGCCACCATTGAGGCCCCCGCCGATGGTGCTGAACGCAGCGCGCACGCGGCGCGTGTCTTGCTGCATGCGTTCGCGGATCTGCTGGACGACGAACCACGCGCCCAGGTCACTCGGCACGCTGTCGAACCCGCACATGGGCACGATCTTCGTTCCGTCCGCCTTCGCTCGTTCATGGTGGGCATCGATGAGGGTACGGACCCAGGGACTCTCGCCAGTAATGTCGGTATAATGGGCTTTGTGTCGGACACAGGCGTCTACGACCGGCGTCCCATACTTCGAGAAGGGCCCCGCGGTCGACAGCACACATCGGGTGCGGCGAACCATGGCGTCGACACTGTCCAGGTCGGAGCTATCCGCCACGATCAACTCAGCGTCTAGACCCACATCCGCCGCCACTTGGCGCAGCGCGTCCTCGCGGCGGCCGGCGAGGGTCCAACGAAGGGCAGATGGCGCATGCTCAGCGAGCCAAGCTGCGCACTGACGGCCCGTGAACCCGGTGGCCCCATACACCACAAGATCGAACGAGTGCTCTGGAATATCCGCCTCCAAGGCGGCACCCCTATCGGCTCAACCCGGGTCTTGCACCAGCTCACGGGGCGCATCGGTAAGCCCCACCCATACTTCTCGAACCCGGCTTCGAAGCGCGACGGGCAACACCTCCTCGCGCAGCGTCGACAGCACTTGGCGGGCCTCATCCTGCCGACCCACGGCATCGGCGCAGATACCTCGCCACGCTTTGGCTTCTTCGCGTCGAGTGCCGCTCTCCATTCCGATCAGGTCCCTGAACAGGGGTAGCGCATCGGCGTAGTCACCCTTCTGGGCCGCATCCAGAGCGCCTTGACGCAGATTGGCCACATCTCGGAATCGCCGAACGTCGGAACGACGATGGTGGCTGCCATCGACCGAGGCCAAGTACGCATCGGCGTACTTGACGACCTGGGAGGCGCGCTCCCCGAAGAAGGCCGCCTCCACGCGGATCGCGTACACATCCGCCGCGTACTCGGTGTCGCGATGCTGATCGATGAACGTGTTGCAGTCTTGCACCACCTGCCGCGCCGTTCGACCGCTCGACCCTAGCCTGGACTGCGCCTTAAGCAGAGCTTCATAGCGGCTCTTTGGCGACTGAGCCTCGCGAGAGGGCCGACGGGCCTGACGGCACGCATCACTGAACGGGTCGGATGCGCAGGGGTCCGAGTCGGCGTCCGGGGAGGCGATCGGCGCTGTAACGAGCGCAGCGTTGGGCTCGGCGATGGCCCCATCCGGTGCCGCTGTCGACGCCCTGGACGGCGCTGCCGGGCGAGCCCCCACACCCTGCGAGGAGACGACGGGCATCGAGCGCACATCGGGCCCGACCGTCGGCGCGATCCGTGCGCCAGGCTCGGCGTCGACCACCACAGCGAGCTCCGCATCCAAGGATGGAGCGGGGGCGGTCGCCACCAAAGGCGCCATGGGTACCGGAGACGCCGAGGCGATCCCCTCACCCTTCCGCCACGTCTGTCCGGCCGTGAGGAAGATCTGCTCGCCGCGCCAGGTCACACCGACCTTGCCCCGGGTCACACCCACAGCCACTTCATCACCCAGCCGCTGCACCGTAAATACGGTGCCCATCACGCGCACATCGACGTCTGCCGCCGTCACTACCAGCTGGCGCGCCGTGCCCCGAGGATCGACCTCGAACTCTGCGACGCCATCGACCAGAAGTACGTCGGCACCCTGATCGTGCAGACGCTCCACAGACAGCTCGCCCAGGCCGTCCACCACGATGGAGGGCCCCAGCGTTTGTGGGGAACCAGGGCGGAGGAGCATGGCCGTAGGGCCGGCCTCCACTACGGGATTAAGCACTTGGGGAGCCACAAAAACGCCGGCGACGGCCGCGGTGACCGCAACCAATGCGGTGCCCCCGAGCAGGGCGGGCTTCCACCACAGACCCGCGCGCCCGCCGGAGTGTTCCAACTGGCGCAGACGCCGCTGCAGGGCGTGAACCTCGTCGTCTGACGAGGAGGTGTCGAGCCGAATACCCAGGTTTACAGCTTGGGAAAGTCCGGGATTCATGCGCGCCACTTCGTCTTCCGTAGACTCGGTCGCCTGTTTGATCCAGTCGTTCACAGGTCCTCTCCCCAGGCCATCGGCCCCGCTGGAACAACACCTGACTTCGCCACCACCTCTTTCTTGAGCGAGGCGGCGAATTGCTTGCGCCCATAGTGCAGACGGCTGTAGACCGTGCCCACCGAAAGTTCCAGGGTCTCCGCCGCTTCTGCCGTTGATTGATCCTCGAAATCGACCAGGACAATCACTTCGCGGTGAATCGGTCGAAGGCGATCCAGGGCCTTGAGCACCATCACCCGCCTCCACCGACGAGCGACCTCTTCATCGGCCTTTAGGCCCGGATCTGGCGGTTCTGCGATCTGGTCGATGCCCACCATCCGGCGAATCTTGGCCCGGCGACGGGCATTGGCCACCACCCGGCGGGTCACGCCGAAGAGCCACGCGCCCAGCGAGCCGCCATCTCGGAACGTGTCGAGCTTCCGGAATGCGACGATGAAGACCTCGTGAGCGACATCCTCAGCGTCCACCAGCGGGCCTGCGAGTCGGCGCACTCGATCGAGCACGAGGCGCGAATACTTGCGATAAAACAAGTCTTGCGCGCCGCGGTCTCCCCGCTTGAGGGCTGCGATGTCAAGCTCGATCGGCTCAGCCACGAGATCTCCGGTTCTGCACAACAACTCTTGTTCGCACAGGGCGAGGGCCTTCGAAGATTCTACCTTCGACCTCCCACAAGATCCCACAACGCGTCCGCGTCGACCTCATGTTCGTCGAGCAAGGACTTGGCTCGCAGGGTCTTTCGGCGTCGATCCGGAGTTGGTCCGGTGCCCGCCAATGCGTTCAAGGCCTCGATGACCTGGGGGTCCAAGGGAAGCTGTTTGCGTGACCCCGGAGACAGCGCCGCGAGCGCCGTGGCGAGTCGGCCTAGGTCCTGCACACGCTTGCGGGCCTCCGTGCGATTGGGCCTCTCGACCCGCTCAAGTGCCTCTTCGTCTTGATCTTCTCGGACCCACTCAAAGCCCTTATTCTTCTTCTTGCGCCCCATCTCGACCTCCGAGCCTTTCGTGCGTCCAGCCGCCGCCTGTCCTGTAGCTGACAGCGCCAGCTAGAGTGGCGACATCAGCAAATGCAGGACTATTGGGCGGCCGTGCGTACCCTATGGTCGCGGAGGATGAATGGACACCGAACTTGAAACCACCCCACTGCCCCAACGAGGGGTCGGTCGGTACCTGACAGCCGGCACGATCGGATGTGCAGCGGTTCCGGTGGTGCTGCTGCTGCTCAGCGTCGGCGGCGTCATGTGGTGGCGATACTCCGCGATGCAAGCACATGAAGCTGCGCTTAGAGCCCAAGAAGAAAAGGCCGACGAGACCTTCGGCAACGCGATGGACAAGCTGGAGAAGGACAAGCCAGAGAATCCAGAGGTGGACGTCGTCGACATCGACAAGACCATTCGCGTCATCCACGAGATCGACCTGGCGCTCACGAACTACGACAACTTCGAAGACTACTTGGCCCACGTGGGCCGTCAGGACTACCGCGGCGTCGCTCCCGAGATCCTCGATGCTCGAAGAGAGCTGCTCGACAAGGTCCGCGCGCTCTACAGCAAGCAGACCGAGCTGGACGAGCAAGAGGCCTTGTTCGACTTCACCAAAGGCATGATGCTCGAGACGCTGTCTGTCGTCGAAGCGGAAGGCGAGTGGGGCACCCTCGGCCCAACAGGCTCGTTCAGCGTCGACCGTGAGCACGCCAAAGAGCTGCTCCAAGACTTCCGCGCAAATCAGAGCGACCAGGCCCGCCGCATTCAGCAGCTCGGAGAAGTCCGAGACGACCTCTTCGAGTCCATGCTCCAATATTCCGAAGTTTACTACGGATATATTGAAGACTGGGATCGTCTATGCGTGGTGCGGGATCGCGCCTACCTCGCGGCCGCAGAAGGCGACTGGCCCACGGTGGAATCCAGCGCTCGGGCTGCCATCGAGCAGGCGCCCAAGGAGCGGGAGGCTCACCTCCTGCTGGCCCGCGCCATCATCGAACAGGGCGATCCGGAACGATTCCCCGAAGCCGGTCGCATCCTTGAGGGCATGATCCAGGAACATCCCGGACAGTCCGCACCGGCCCTGCTGATGCTGGGCGTGCTCGCACGCAAGAGCGGCGATGTGGAGCAAGCGCGGTTGAACCTGCAGCAAGCCGCCGCCTACTACCCCAAGCAGGCCGATGAGCTCACCGACATGCTCAACCCCTATAAAATGAGGACCTTCCTTCGTAAAAGCCGAGACGGCACCGTGCTGCTAGAGGCCTATGAAGACACCATGCGCGGCGCCGGCTCCTACTCGCCGGAGCTCCAGCTCGCGCAGATCGCCTTCGAGACCGGCAACTTCGACGAAGGCAAGCGAAGGGTCCTGGACCACTTCGCTCGGCGCCGGGCGCAGAAGCAGTGGGACTTTGTGCTGTCCGACCTGGCCTATGCCCAAGATCTGATGGGTCCTGACGTCAACCAGATCTTCCCGGAAGCGGGTTGGCTTTCGCTCAAGATCGGCCGCCCCATGTTCACCGGCGGCATCACGGTGGGCGTGGAGAACCGCACCGACGACACCCTGCACAACGCCACTCTGGTGCTGATGGTGCAGTTCACCGACATGCACCCAGGCGACTACCGCACCTTCTCGGCCCAGACCCAACCGGCTCTGACCGCCCACACCACAACGGACTTCGGGGTGGTGGATGTGACGGCCGAAGTGCTCGGCGAAGATCGCGGCCCGGACAATATCGTGCGGCACCGCGCCATCTTGATGACCGATGAGGCCGTAGTGTGGGTTGACACCGACGAATACCGCATCGAACAGGTGGAGGCGGTGGCCAAGGCCCGCAAACGCAACGCCGAGACCCCACAGCAGAAGTCCGCCTGGGTCGACCAGATGACCACCAAAATGCAGGATATTGCCGGCGAACTACCCTCGACGGCCACCCTGGAGATCGAGCCGACCTTGGGCCGAGACACCGTCGTGTTTCAGCTCCCACGCGAGATCGCGATTCTCCAGCCCGTGTTCCGTCTGACCTACAATGGGCAGACCTACACCGCCCGAGAGAACAGGATTGACGGCGATCACATCACATTGCGATTCGATGCGGTCGAGGACTTCACCAAGGACAATACCCAAGACCTGGAGCTGGGAATCCAGACGATCTTCGGAGACATGTCGGTGGGCTACACCCCGGATGGCGAGATGAAGTACAGCTTCGACCGCCTCGATCAGTAGTCGACACCCCATTTTCGGCCCACCTGCGGTACAACTCCCCAACGCTCTGGGAGTTCGCGGTGCTGTCTCGTCTATGTGTCTTGTTGGTTGCGGCTGTGATCGTGCTCGGGCTTGGGGTGTGTCCCACCGCCCATGCCTATGAGCCCCCTCCGTTTTCGTCGTCCAATGACCTGCACCTAAGCCCGGAAGAGACGCCGTTCCGACGTGTGGCCACCGACGAAGCGCTGGCAGAGGTGCAGCTGCCCATCTACGCTGTCGTCGCCCAACGGACCGACGATAGCCCCCGTGGTGAGTGGGCGAACTCCACCGAGGCCGCCATCGAAAGGACGTGGGCCGCCTGGATGGTCGATCCGGCCTTCGATCCCGCCGAGGCGGTCTTGGTCCTGGTGGATATGGGAGGGCGGAAAACCTTGATTAAAACAGGTTCTACCTGGGACGCTGAATTCGGACTGCACAATGAAGAGCTCACCCGAATCACCGAGCGCGCCTTTGTACCGCTGGCCAAGGCCGGCAACCTAGACGGGGCGCTGGCCCGCACCCTCTCCGACATCGACACGATCTTCCGCAGTTACCGCGACATGGCCCCGGCGGAGCCGGTGATCGATGACCAGCCGCTCGCCATGGCGCCCGAGTCTCCGCTACTGCCCCGGGTCAAGAACGGGCTCAAGAGCCTGCGGATCACCAGCTCACAGAGCCCATTCCCCATCCGGGTTCGTGTGGCCCAGCATCTGCCTCGCCGAAGCGATCCCAAGGCCCTGACCCAAGCCTTGCTCCCCGATCCACAGACGGGCATTGCGGTCCTATGGGATGTGCGCTCAAAAACCGTCCATACGGCTCTGGGCAGCTCCTTCGATGAACTAGGTGGCGCGGGGGTACAGTTCGTCGAGACGCTGAACGCCAACAGCACCGACGGCGAGGGCCACATCACCTCGTCAAACTTGTCTGCGGGCCTGCTACGAGCCCTGACCGCCCTACGAGAAGTCTGGCTCGATACCCACTTCACTCGCCGCAAAGCGTGGCAGTTCGACCCCGAGAACTCCTGGCCCCTGCGCACCTCGCCCGCCAACCTGAGCACCGCACTTCCACAGACCCGCGCCACGCTCGCAGAACTCGACGTGCCCGTGCGCATCGCCGTCGTGGACCAAGCCGATCGGGAAGGCGACGCCATCGCCCCCACCGGCAAGCCCTGGATGCGCTACGTGCACAGCGAGCACATGTCGATGCTCGAAGATGTGCCTCCCCCCGACCAAATTGTCGTCACTGTCATCGGTGAACCGCGAGCGGTCTGGATGAGCGGCCACAACCGGCTGGCTCCCATGCTGCCCCTCAACAAGAGCGTGTTCAGCGATGGTGAACCCAGCGCGGAGCTGCCCCTCGATCTCTATGTGGCCAGCGTCCTGTCTGATGTGGCCACCTACGTGGAAAAGGCGGAGATGAAGCGCCAGGCTGACTTAGCGCACGCCGCGGCCACCGCGGCCGCAAAGAAGCGAACCGAGCAGGCGATCATCTTCGGCGGCAGCGGCGCGGGCGCCCTCGGCGTCACAGGCATCGGCATCTTTGCGATCATGACGTTTCGTTCCCGTCGAAAGAAGCACTTCTTGGTCGCATACGACGACTTGCACGGTAAAGTAGTGGCGGCCAGAGATCGGCTTGACGACCTGCGCATGGACCAGGAACTCAAAGCGCAGGTCCGCTTGCTCCGGGATCGTGGCGCGCTCACGACCGCGCTCTTCGACCGCACGACCGCCTACCTAGATGAGGCCGAAGTGGGGGTTCGCTCTCTGGAACGCCGCCTCGCAGAGCTCGAAAACGACGCCGAAAGAGCGCGGAGAGGGCTCGATCCATGGGATTGGGACCAGCTGATGCCCAAGCTTGAAGCCCCTGTTTGGCTAGAGCCCGAACCGGACATGCAAGCCGAACTCTTCGCTCCACTGCCGGAGCCCCGCGAGGTGCATCTGCACCGGTTTATGTCCGAGCTCAACGCCGACTTTAAGCAGGCACGAGCTGGGATGGGGCGGCTGACTGATGCCGCACGCGCGCTGCTGCGTCGGATCGAAGATGACATCAACCCACGCCCCTTGGAAGAGCTTAAAACCCGACTTCCCGAAAACAACACCCCCGAAGCCTGGTTGGCCTTGCATCCGCTACACAACGGCGAGGAGGCGCTCCAGTCTTTGGAGGGCCTGCGCCGAGTCGATCCGGTGGCCTACCTGGACACACTGGAGGCGTTCAATGCGCGGTGCGTCACGGTGGAGGCAGACCTAGACGTCATGCTGGACGCCATCGAGACCCGCCACGAAGTTCGAGAAGTCGGCCTAGAGGCTCTGCGACAGCCCCCACTGGACACACACACTCCCGAAGATTCCCACCCCGATGGCGCGCACCGCTACGCCAAAGAGCTCGATGCCGTCGCAGACGCGGCGATCGCCAAAGCAGAGGATCCTGCGGTCACCATAGACGCCGTGCAGCTCGCGATCGCAGGGTGGGAAGACGTCTCGGCGCGAGTCCAAGCCGTGCACGCGGCTGTCCAGGGTGGCGCCGCGACGGTTCAAGATGCGAAAGAAGGCTTGAAACGGGCAGAAGCAGCGATGCAGCGCCACCGCTCGACAGTGGCGCAGATGGCCTCCACCCATGCCCGATTGGACCGGATCTCCGACGTCTTTGAAGACGCTGCAACCGATCTGTCCGAGGGGCGGGCCGCCCTGACGCTGGCGGAACAGAACCTGGCCGCAAAGCGCCACCTAGAGGCGGTGCGCCAAGCCACGATCGTCGAGCGAGAGGTCACCGAGAGCGCCGAAGATGTGGCGATCTTGATGGAGCTCATCGAGCAGCAGCGCAGCCTTGCCGCGCGAGTGCGAAGCGACTTCGCAACGATTCGCGACCTACGGACGTCCTACCTCGCCACAGCCACCAGCTACGGCACTCACGGCGTGGGCATGTTGAGCGAAGGGGATGAGGCGCTGGAGACGCTCTTGGAGAGCACCACCCTTCAAGGGCGCGTGGACTGGGCCCAAACCGCTGCCAAACTCAAGGCCGTGCGGACCGCCTGGGGCGCCGGGGTCGCATCCGCAAAGCAGTCCTACGACCACGAGCGCGCCGTCCTGGCCCAAGCCGCCGCTCGTCGCGCTCGGCGACAGTCCGCGTGGTCCAACTCCTACTCCTCCAGCAGCTCTTCCAGCAGCTCCTCCTGGGGCTCGTCGAGTTCAGGTGGAAGCTCGTATTCTTCCTCGTCCCGCTCGGGTGGCAGCTCGTACAGCAGCGGCTCTTCCAGCCGCAGCGGCGGATCATCGTGGTAGCGCCTCATGGTATGCCGCTGTGCAGCCGACCCTTCGAGCAATGCATGCGCTGTCACCCCACGAAGAAACCGAGCCCGCCACCTCCCCAGGGAGCCTAGGCCAAGAGCTGCTCACCATCGCGGAGCCAGCCAAGCACCTGATTGTGGGTCGGGTCGTCGACACCATGCACCCAGGCATCGAGGTCTGCCACGGAGTGCAGACCGCGCTCGGGCGCACCGTTCGGGTCCAGCGACCAGCGGCCGGAACGTCCCCGGCCATCGCCGAGAGGTTGCGGCGAGAAGCGGCCCGCCTCGCCCAGCTCGACCACCCCAACATCCTGCCGATCTACGACGTGATCGAGGACTCCGGCACCATCGCGGTGGTCACGCCGGACGTCCCCGGCCGACGATGGGACGAGCGATTGTCCCAGCCTCATCGCGTACGCACCGACTTCGACGTCGAAGACGTGCTGACCTGGCACACTCGCGTCTTGCTCCAGGTCTGCAATGCGGTGCAGTTCGCGCACGAACGCGGCATCGTGCACCGCGACTTACGCCCCGAAAACATCTGGATCGGAGATGTGGGCGAGGTGTACTTGAGCCGCTGGGCCCTGGCCGCGCCCGAACGGGACTGCGTGCCCCTCACGACGGAAGAGCTGGCAGAGCTCGGAAACGCCAGCTTCATCGCGCCAGAAATGGTGATGCGCAGCGCGGGTCACGTGGGCCCGCACACCGACGTATACCAGCTAGGAGGCTTGCTTTACCTGATCCTAACTGGAGAACCGCCACACTCCAGCGAGTCCATCGACGACGCCGTTCGGCATGTGCTGTTCCGAGACCCGCCCCTGCCCGACGACGCACCGGCCGCGCTCTCTCGCGTGTGCAAACGGGCCCTCAACCGCAACCCACGGGCTCGCCAACCGAACGTGGCGGCGTTTCGCAAAGACCTGGAGCAGGCGCTGAGCCAGCGGAGCGCCTGGACGACGGCCGCCCGAGCGGATCAGCAGTTCGACGTGCTGCGCCGGCTCCTTCATCAGCCGCACCCCGACCGCGGCCAGGTGTTCCAGACGTATGGCGCGCTCAGGCTCGGCTACCGCCGTGCCCTCCAACAAGCCCCCGGCTTGCCAGGCGCCAAACTCCGGCTCGGCCGGGCCACCGAGCTGGTCGTGGCCCACTTGCATCAACAGGGAGACGAAGACGCCGGCGCCGCCATCCTCGCCGAGAGCGAAGGCAGACTCGTCGAGGCCCCACCGACCCCTCGCCAGGCCCAGCCGGAGCCTGGCCCTACCTATGGAACCGACCGGATGTTGCTCTGCGTTGTGCTGTGGTGGACCCCGTTGCTACTCGCCGCCATCGCGTTGACCGGGCCCGGCAGCATGTGGGTAGCCCCAGCGTGCTGCGTGGCCGCTGGCTCCGGCGCCGCCGTGCTGAACCGAATGGGCGCCTATGAAGCCGGCCGACCCCAGCACCCGTGGCTCGCGTGGGCCCCCCTCGTCCTGGGCGTGTGTCTGGCGACGGCTGCGCTCCTCGGCGCCACTGCGCTGACGATGGGTGGAATCGCCGTCATTGGCGCGGCCTTGGTGGCGTCGGCGATCGGATTGGGACCCCGGCGGTCCCCATGAGCTTGCACACGTCCACCGCGCCGCTGCAGTACGGAGCCGTCATCGGCGAGGGCGGCATGGGCGTCATTCTAGAGGCCCGCCAAGCCCACCTGAAGCGGACGATCGCCGTGAAGCGGCTGCACCGCGAGCGCAGCAACTCCAGGTCCGTCCGAGCCCTGCTCGCCGAGGCACGCATCACAGGCGCTGTCGCCCACCCCTGCGTCGTGCCCGTGCACGACCTAGGTATCGGCGATGATGGTCAGCCGGAGATCCGCCTCAAGCGTATCGAAGGCCGCCCCTGGACTCACCTGCTGCGCAACCCTGGCCTGCTGCTGCAGCTCCACAATCCGGACGACATCCTCGCCTTCCACGTCCAGGTCCTGATTCGGGTCTGCGAGGCCGTGCAAGCCGCCCATTCACGCTTGATTATCCACCGGGATCTAAAGCCCGGAAACGTCATGATCGGCAAGCTGGGCGAGGTCTACCTATTGGACTGGGGCCTCGCAGCGACCCTGGACCCCTCGGCGGACCCTCGATTGCCCCGCCCGAGTGCAAACGGAGGCGGAACGCCGCAATACATGGCGCCAGAAATGGTGTCCAACAGCTTCGGTGACCTGGGCCCCTGCAGCGACGTCTACCTACTCGGCGGGTTGCTCTTCTACATCCTAAACGGCCGGGCCCCTCATCCCGGAGCCACAAGCTGGAATATGCTCGTAGAGGCCTGTGAAAAGCAGGTGCCCGTTCCGAACAATGGCCCCCAAGAGCTCGTCGAGCTGTGCAAGCGGGCCCTCAGGCGGGTGCCGACGGAACGATTGCGCAGCGCCGATGCGCTCCGAAACGGACTCCAGACCTGGCTCGACCATCGTGCTTCCGCCACCTTGGCCGAGGAAGGCCTGTACAACGCGGACCTTCTGGTGGACGACATTCAAG
>JBGCER010000554.1:0-3084 GCA_045106515.1 Myxococcota bacterium | reverse complement strand
CATGGATGTGGCTCGTAATCATACCCGGGTGCGCCCTGTTCGAGGCGAACGTCGACCGAACGGTAGGCCATTGCGACATGCGAGAAGCGAGCCTCGATCCCGCACCCTTCTGCCAGGAGTGGCGGGGGCTCGTCCGCCAGCCTGTTTTCGTCACCGCCGAGGGCGTGTGCGCCACCTTGGGCACAGACTTCGTACCTGACCAAGTATGCGATGACACAGAACTCGTGGTTGGAGGCTGCTTTATGGGCAAACTCGGAGACGGCTCGGGTTCGTTTCAGTGGTACTACACCTCCGACGAGGAGCCGCTGACCGCAGACCAGGTGCGCGATCAAGAGTGCGATGACCCAGCCGATTTCGTGGCGTACTTCCCCTACGACGACAATGCGAGCGACTGGGGACCACCAGAGGGATAGGCCTCGTCATGCAAAAGTTCCTCTTGGTGCTCCTCGTGGCCGGGTGCAAGACGTCCGCCGCCCCTGTCGATCGACCCGACTGCGGTGGGCCAGACAACCTTTGCCAAGTCGACGGCGGCCAGTACCTCGCCGTCCTGCCATCCGACTGGGACGGCCAAGAGCAGCTGCCCACCTTCGTGCACTTCCACGGCTACGGCGGCACCGCCGTGGAGCTGTACAACAAGGGAAGCTTCACCGACCCCATGGGTGAAGTCCGCGCATTGGCCATCTACCCCGACGGAAAGAACAACACGTGGGCCCACAGCGGTAGCCCGAGCTCCGCCAGAGACGAGCTGCCCTACTTCGACGCCGTGCTGGCCGATGCTCGCGAGCGGTTCCCGGTCGATGATGAGCGCCTCATCGTGTCCGGGTTCAGCCAGGGCGGCAGCATGGCCTGGGATGTGGCGTGCAACCGCGGCAATTCCATCGGAGCCGTGTACGCCCCCGTCTCCGGGGCCTTTTGGACCCCCCTGCCGGAGTCCTGCCCCGGCGGTCCCATTCGCCTACGCCATGAGCACGGCACAAACGACCGAATTTTCCCGCTTGGAGGCCGCGCAATCGGCAGCTTTCGCCAAGGCGACGCCCGAGACAGCATCGAGGTCGTCACGCGAACAAGCGGCTGTACCGGCGACGCCGAAATCGTAGAAGAAGACGGGCGAACCTGCCAAGTTTGGAATAACTGTAGCGCTGGAGGCGAGGTCCTCCTCTGCCTGCACGGCGGAGACCACCGCGTCACATCAGGGTGGCACCGCCGAACCCTGGAGTGGGCCTTCCCGGAGTCCAAGTGAGCCTCGCATCCAAGACCCTGTTCATCACCGGAGCCAGCCGTGGCATCGGCAAAGCGATGGCCCTACGGGCCGCAGCCGATGGCGCGAACATCGTCATCGCAGCCAAGACCGCAGAGCCACACCCGCGACTGCCCGGCACGATCTACAGCGCCGCCGAAGAGGTGGAAGCCGCCGGCGGCACCGCCCTACCCGTCATCTGTGACATCCGCTCCGAGGCCGCCGTTGACGCCGCAGTAGCCGCTGCAGTCGACCGCTTCGGGGGCATCGACATCCTCATCAACAATGCCTCAGCCATCAACCTGAGCGGCACGTTGGACCTGCCCATGAAGCGGTGGGACCTCATGCACCAAGTCAACGCTCGCGGCACCTTCATGTGCAGTCAGAAATGCCTGCCGCACCTCCTGAAGGCCGAAAACCCACACATCCTCAACCTGTCTCCTCCGTTGAACCTGGACCCGAAATGGTTCCAGGGACACGCCGCCTACACCATGGCCAAGTACGGAATGTCCATGTGCGTGTTGGGCATGGCAGCCGAGTTCAAGGGCCAGGTTGGCGTCAACGCCTTGTGGCCACGCACCGCAATCGCCACCGCGGCGGTTCAGAACATTCTAGGCGGAGATGCGCTCATCCAAGCGTCGCGGATCCCCAAGATTATGTCCGACGCCGCCTATGCGATCCTCACCCGCGACCACGCCACCTGCACCGGCAACTTCTACATCGACGATGACGTGCTGGCCGAGGAAGGGATCACCGACTTGGACGTGTATGCGGTCAAGCCAGGCACACCGCTGGCGCCTGACTTCTTCCTGTAGTATTCGTACCGGGAAACCAGGATAACTCCATGACCCAGCTCTCGCTGCTGCTGCCTCGGACCGAAGACAGCCGCCCCGATGAAGAGACGGGCGTGCAGATCGCTTGGGCCATGGATGGCGGGCGAGCAGTACACATCGCCCGGTACAGCCATCTCCGGGAACACGGCGCCCGCCCCGAGCTTTCGTGCCTTGGGTGCACGGTGCCCGTCGTGCCCGTGCTGCCGCTGACCGGCGGCGGGCGACCCCATCGGCTCGACCACTTTCGGCACAAGAAGGCATCGCCCTCCTGCACCGCCCACTATGGCATAGGAGCGCGCCTGTGGAACGCCACCCTCCACCTGCATCAAGAGCTGTCCGACCTGCAGCCCGACGCCGCAGAGCGACTCTATGTCCTTGGCTATTGCGACACCGAGCAGTCCTCGTGGACCGAGTCTCTGCCGCTCTTCGCCACCGGCTGCACCCAGCGGGCTCGACTGAGTCTGCCGCGGTTCGACACCGTGCGCCTCACCCCCACCAGGCGGAGCCACCCCACCGTACCGAACATCCGCCTGTTCCTGGGTGAAGCCGAGGTCTTGAGAATCCGTGTCGTGCCCGCGGCGCCGACCTTCGCGGCCAAACCGCTACCCAGCAGCGATCCACCTGAGCTTCACGTACACATCAGCGACCACACCTACGACCAGGTGCTCTCCTGGTCCCCGGTCACGAACCACGAGATCCCCTGCACACGCGCGACGCCCCGACTCACCTACAGGTGCCCTGACCACCTGTGACGAATACAGCGGCGTGAATTGCGTTCCAAGGAACAAGGAGGGCACATGGACCCCTGGAAGATCGGAACAGCTGGATTTGGGACCTTAAGCCTCGTCTTATTGGGTGCCGTCGCCTACTTTTGGGCCAATTCAGCACCGGTCACCCCTGCTGGTGACCTTGTCGAGGACGGCACGATTGCCCTGTCCCAACGCCCGACATCCGCGGCAGAGCGCACCGAATTCATCACCCGGACCGTGCCCTCGTCCACACCGACCGGACCCC
>JBGCER010000553.1:0-10358 GCA_045106515.1 Myxococcota bacterium | reverse complement strand
CAGCTCTTCGGCCTCGATATCGACCACGACCAAGTCACCCGCCGGGGTGATGTCGAGGCCGCCAAGGCTGCCCGCCGGCCGGTTGATCGGCAGCCAGTCGATGAGCTCGCCTTGGAGGTTGAACGCAAGGATGGTCGAGGTCGCGGCATCGGTCACGTAGAGCACGCCGTTGTGCAACTCAAGACCGGAGGGCTGGGACATCGTCCTAGACTCGATGGTGGGGTCGCCCTTCTCGGTCATCACGACGGGGATCGCGCCACCATCGATGAAGGTCGTGATCGTGGCCCCGTCCATTCCGTACTGATCGGCCCCGTCGTAGTTAGGGCCGATGGCGGCACCCCGGGAGCCGGTGGTCGTGTCGAGCACCGCGATGCGGCCGTTGTTGGTATCGGCGACGTACAGCAGGTCGGTGGAGGCGTCGAAGTCCATGTGGCTGGGCACGCCCTCGGTGCGCGAGACCTCGCCTTCGACGTAGCGAGCGATCTCGGCGCCCGAGTGGTCAGCGCCACCGAAGCCGTGATCGCCCTTGAAGTCGTAGAACGTCAGCGCATCATTGTACCCGTCAAACACCCAGTATTTGTTACCTCCAGCCCACGCGATCCCACCGCCAAGCGGGCTGTTGTGCAGCATGTCGAGGTGGCTGGAGTGCCCGCCGTTGTAGTTGGACTCGTCGTTCCACAGGACCGGGCCCATGAAGTCCTCGGGCGTGGCGGTGCCCTGGGTGAGCTCGTCGGTGTCGTGGATGGTGGCGAAGTGGCCATCGTCGGCAAACGCAAGCGACATCGGCTTGACCAAGAAGTGGTTGGCGCCGCCGCCAGTCGGCGTGTCCGACGAACCGAAGTCATCGCCAGACAGGATGGTGATTGCGTTCATCCCGTAATTCGAGACCCACAGCTGATCGGGCTTGTTCGGGTTGGACGCGACATCGGTCGGGGTCGAAAAGCCGTCCGCGAGTACTTGGAACTGCACCATCGCCATGTCGTGCGATCCGGCGCCCAAAAGGGGGAGTCCGACGGGATCGGGGTCTCCGCCACAGGCAGCGAATAGAGTGGAAGTGAGTAGAACTGAAAGTGTCTTACGCGTCATTGATGCATCCTCCGCGTCGCTATCTTAACCGCCGCGGCGGCCCCTGTCGCCGCACGATAGACTACTGGCAATCTCATTACTTTCGCGGCATTGCGAGCCGCCTCGCCGATGTGCGAACGCTCCCCGTTTGTTGAAGCTGGCGCCTCGATGGCCCGGCCGTCTCCGGTGACCCGAGCGGCCAAGGTCAGCAAGAGCCAAATCAATGACGGGCTTGGTAATTCCGTTCCTCGGCCAGTGCATTCTCCCGGACCTCGGGTTAGCGCTGTGCTTACGTGTACCTATTCCTCCGAAAGCTCCTGACCTTTGTCCTCTGCATCACGCTGATGCCGGGTTGGACGGAGGTCCTTGAGAACGTGGAGCACCTGCTGCACGACGGCCACCCCGCCCATCTCGTCGGTCACGACGAGGGCGAAGACCAGGCCAGCCACGATGCGCTCGCGGCGGAGCACGGCTGCACGCCAATCAGCCACACCTGCAGCTGCCACTCGTCCGTCCCGCTGATCCTCCACGACAACAGAATCGAAGTCGTTTTGTCGGTTTCGATGATCCTCCAAGAGCGGCCGCTGGGCCTGGACGTCCATCCTGTTCACCGCGCCAACGCCCCGCCGGTCCCCCCTCCTAGAGCCTGAGCCAAACGTCACCGTCTTGAACCGTCGGGCTTTTGTGCGCCCGGCATTCTCTCTGTCGTAAAGGCTCTAACTCCATGCAACTCCACTCCGTATTCGGGTGGGGAAGCGCGGCTGTCCTCGTCTTGCTCAGCGCCTCTATGGCCTGGGCGGGCGATGGCGCGCCGTCGCTCTCCCCCGATCGGGCGGTCGCCCTCGCGCTGACCGCCAACCCCGACCTGGGCGCTGCCCGGGCGGCGCTCTCCACAGCGCAGGCCTCCCGCTCTGCTTCTTCGATATTTCTCGCAAACCCCTCGGCGAACGCCTGGATTACGCCGAATGGTGATCGAGCTGAGCTGAACGTGAGCCAGCCCGTGTCCTTGACCGGCGAAGGCTGGCACGCGCGGCGCGGGGCGGCCTTTACGGTCGACTCCGCCGAGGCCTCTCTCGGTCGCACGAGGCGCCAGCTCGCCGGGGCCGTCCGCGGCGCCTACGTCGACGCAGTCGTCGCCTCGGGGGTGGTGGGCGTCGCCCGGGAGGGCGCGGATCTCGCGGCGAGGCTGAGCTTCGCCGTACGCCGCAAGCACGAAGAGGGGGAAGCGTCGACCCTTTCCCTGCGGCTGGCCCGCCTCAACGAGGTGCAAGCGGCGACGCGGCTGCTCCAGGCCCGTCGCGCCGAGGCCGACGCGCTCCGCCGGCTGTCGTCACTGGTGTTGGTCCCCGTCGCGGCCGAGGACCTTGCCAGCGACCCGCTGGCCGCCACGCCGGCCCTCGCCCAGGCGCCGCCGGAGCGACAGCGCTCGGATGTGTCCGCCGCCGAGGCTTCCCTGGAGGCTGCGCGGCTGAACCTGCGCCGATCCCGGGCGGCGACGATGCCGGCCATCAACGTCGGGGTAGGCGCATCCGTCGAGGATGGAACGACCTTTATCGGCCCATCCTTGGGGGTGACCCTGCCGATTTTCAATCGAAATCAGGTGGCTCGGGCGGCGGCCCTCGGTTCGGTAGATGTGGCTGAAGGCCGACTCTCATCGGTGCGAGCCACGGCGCAGACCGAGCAGGCGACCTCTTCGGCGCGCCTAAAAGAAGCTGAGACGGCCGCCCAATCGCTAGCCGAATTCGACTTAGACGAGGCCCGCGCCGCTCTGGCCAGCATCGAGGCCGGCGTGCTCGCCGGCGAGATCGATCTGTCTACGGCGGTGCTGCTCCAGACCCAGGTGCTCGCTGGCGAGGCGGCCATCGTGACCTTGCGCGGCTTGTTGGCCGACGCACGAATCGACCGCCTGCTCACCTTAGACGACGACGCCCTACTTGGAGGTGCCCAATGATCCGGACCTGCATTCTGATGCTTGCCCTTGTGGGCTGCTCCGCCTCACCTCCACCCCCAGCCGCCCAGGACGACCACGGCGACGAAGACGACCACGGCGACGAACGCGGCCAGCATGGCGAAGACGTCGTCGAGCTCACGCCCGAGGCGGTCCGGGCCGCCCGCATCGTCGTTGCGCCGGCCGAGGCGGGCACCCTCACCAATGGGCTCTCCCTGCCCGCCCGGATCGCGCTGGACCCGCGCAAGGACGCCATCGTCAGCGCGTGGATCTCGGGGCAGGTCGACACCATCGCGGTCCGACCCGGCGACACGGTCACGCGGAGGCAGACCCTCGCACGTGTCCAATCCCCTGAGCTCGGTGCAGCCGTGGCGGCATTTCGGACCGCAAAAGCGAGGAACGACGCCGCGGATGCCCGTCTGGAACGGCTGCGGCGGCTCGAAGCGGACGGGGTGTCCTCTCGGGCGCAGGTCCTCGAAGCCGAGGCGGACCACGCCGAAGCCGAGGGAGCGCTCGAAGCGGCCGAGGAGCGGCTACGAATCCTCAACGTCCCGCTCAACATCGGAGACCCCCGCAAGGGCGAGCACTTCCCGTCGCGCGTGCCGGTTCGCAGCCCTATCGCCGGCACCGTGCTGACCGCTAACGCATCGGTCGGCGAGCGCGTAGAGCCGGGTCAGGCGCTGTTCCGTGTCGGCGACCTCGACGAGGTGTGGCTGATGCTCGACCTGTATGAGCGCGATCTGTCCGTGGTCCGTGAGGGGCAGACCGTGCGCTTCTCGGTCGGGGCCTGGCCGGAGCAGCAGTTCGAAGGGACGGTCGCTCAGGTCGGCGACTGGATCGAGCCGGCCGCGCGCACTGTCGAGGTGCGCATCGTGGTCGCAAATCCCGAGCACAAGCTAAAACCGAACATGTTCGCGACTGCCGTTCTGTCAGCCGACCGGGAGTCCCCAGAGAAGGGCATCATCCTGCCGGCAGACGCCGTGCAACGTGTGGACGGCGCAGACGCCGTGTTTGTGGAGCAGGAGCCTGGTCACTTCGAGGCCCGCCCGGTTGTGGTCGGCGAGCGGACGTCGGGCCAGGTACGCATCGCGTCGGGTCTTAAGGCCGGCGAGCGGGTGGTCACCGAAGGGGCCTTCGCGCTGCGGAGCGAGCTCGAGAAGAGCGATCTGGGGGAAGGTCATGCCCACTGAAAACGAAGAGCTACTGTCCCCAAAAGGACCTGGCTTTCTTGATTCCATCATCGCGATGGCGCTGCGGAACAAAGCGCTCGTGCTCATCGGCCTCATTATCCTCACCGCCCTCGGCGTTCAATCGGCGATCAATCTCCCAATCGACGCCGTGCCCGACGTCACCAACGTCCAGGTCCAGGTGCTCACAGACTCGCCAGGCCTGTCTCCGCTGGAGGTCGAGCGATTTGTCACATGGCCGGTAGAAACTGCAATGTCGGGACTGCCTCGTACGGAGGAGGTCCGATCGCTCTCTCGATTCGGCCTGTCGGTCGTAACGGTCGTGTTCGAAGAAGGCACAGACCTCTGGTGGGCCAGACAAGTGGTCTCGGAGCGGCTCGGAACCGCACGAGAGGCCATTCCCGAGGGGTATGGCAACCCGGAAATTGGACCTCCGTCCACGGGTTTAGGCGAGGTCTTTCAGTTCGAGGTAAAGGCCAAGCAAGGCTTCGAAGACCAGTTCTCGCTCATGGACTTGCGCGACGTTCTCGAGTGGCAGATCGCACCTCGCCTGCGGTCGGTGGCTGGCGTCGTGGAGGTCAACACCTTTGGTGGCGAGCTTAGGACCTACCAGGTGGAGGTCTCCCCGAGCGCTCTGGCGGCGCACGATCTGGTTCTCGCCGACCTGTTTGGGGCATTAGAGAGCAACAACCTTACGGTCGGTGGTGGTTACCTCGAGCGCGGCCGCGAGCAAATGCTCGTCCGTGGCACTGCCCTTCTGGCTAGCCTCGACGACGTCTCGAGTGTCGTCATCAAGACCAGCGCGGAGGGCACCCCGATCACTGTCGGCCAAGTGAGTGAGGTGCGCTTCGCTCCGCTCATTCGACAGGGCGCGGTGACCCGCGATGGCAGGGGGGAAGCTGTCATTGGCGTGTCCATGATGGGATACGGCGAAAACGCGCGGCTCGTATCCGCGGCCCTTGGGGAGGCGGTCGACGAGCTGCGACCCAGCCTTCCCGACGGCGTGGAAGTTGATGTCTTCTACGACCGGACAGATTTGGTCGACCGCACCATTCACACTGTCGAGACGAACCTGCTCGAGGGCGGACTCCTGGTCATCGCGGTCCTGCTGCTCCTGTTGGGGAACCTCAGAGGCGGGCTGATCGTGGCCGTCGCGATCCCGCTCTCGATGCTCTGCGCCTTCATCGGCATGCGGCTCGCTGGGCTGTCTGGCAACCTGATGAGCCTGGGCGCCATCGACTTTGGCCTCATTGTTGATGGCTCAGTAGTGCTCATCGAGAACATCGTCCGAGTGGTCGGCGATAAGCGCAAGAACGGCGAAGATGTCGACGACGCGACGATCCTTGGAGCCGCGAGGGAGGTCGCCCGTCCCGTCGTGTTTTCGGTCGGAATCATCATCTTGGTGTACCTGCCGATCCTCGCGCTCACCGGGATCGAAGGAAAGATGTTCCGGCCCATGGCGCTGACGGTGGTGTTCGCGCTGGCGGGGTCGGTGGTGCTCGCGCTGGTCGCGATGCCCGTGCTCGCCGCGATATTCCTGCGGAAAGCGAAGGAGAAACAGACTTGGCTCATGCGCCTGGCCCACTGGCTGTACACCCCAGTTCTGGCTCGGGTTGTCCGGCACCCACATCTGACCGCTGCGGTCGCGGTGCTGATCTTTCTGGGGAGCGTTGGCTTGGCGCCGTTCCTCGGGGCTGTGTTCATTCCGAAGCTGGACGAGGGGACCATCGCCGTCCAGATCATTCGCCCCCCCTCTGTCTCTCTCGAGGAGGCCATACAGCAGGCCACCGCGGTGGAGGCGGCGGCGCTGACCGCCTTCCCCGACGAGGTCTCGTCCGTGATCAGTCGAACCGGGCGGGCCGAGATCGCGACGGACCCGATGGGTGTGGACTTCTCCGATGTCTACATGATGCTCAAGCCTCAGTCTGGGTGGACCCGGGCGAGCAACCAGGCAGAACTGGTTGCAGAGATGGAAGAGGAGCTGTCAAGCCGAGTTCCTGGCGTCAACTACGCCTTCTCCCAACCCATCGAGCTTCGGGTGAACGAGCTGATCGAGGGGGTGCGGTCCGATGTCGCCCTGTTCCTTTACGGGGAAGATCTGTCCGAGCTCAAGGTGGCCGGCGATGAGATCGTGCGGGCGCTGTCGCAGATCGATGGCGCTCAGGACGTGAAGGCCGAGAAAGTCGCCGGACTGCCCATGCTGGAGATCCAGGTGGATCGTCAGGCCATCGCGCGCGTTGGGGCGAACGCCGAAGACGTGCTGGACGCGGTCGAGACATTGGGTGGACGTCCCGTTGGCGAGGTGCTCGTCGGCCAGCGTCGCTTCGGGCTGCAGGTACGGTTTCCCGAGAGCGTTCGCGCAGACGCGGACGCGATCGGTCGAGTCCTCGTGGGGGCCTCCGGCGGGACTCGCGTTCCACTTGCTGCTCTCGCGACCATTCGGGAGGAGGAAGGCCCCCTTCAGATTGGCCGGGAGAACGTGCAGCGGCGGCTCACCATCGAGATGAACGTGCGCGGACGGGACGCAGCGGGCTTTGTGGTCGAGGCGCAGAACGTTCTCGATGAGGAGATCGTCCTACCCGACGGTATCCGGCTGGATTGGGGCGGGTCGTTCGAGAATCTACAAGAGGCGTCCTACCGACTCGCTCTGTTGGTGCCGCTCGTCCTGCTGCTGATCTTCGTCTTGTTGCAGGCGAATTTCCGGTCTACGCGGGTGACGTTGCTCGTCTACGCCAACGTGCCGATGGCCCTCACCGGCGGGCTCTTCGCCCTGTTCATACGGGGCCTGCCCCTCTCGATGTCCGCCGCGGTGGGATTCATCGCACTGTTCGGTGTCGCGGTCATGAACGGAGTCGTGCTCGTCAGTTGCATTCGAGACTTCCACGTCGTTGGCGTGTCAGCGATCGACGCGGCGGTGAAAGGCGCCCGCCTGCGACTCCGGCCGGTATTGATGACCGCGCTGGTCGCGGCACTCGGCTTCTTGCCCATGGCCTTGGGGAGCAGCGCCGGCGCCGAAGTGCAGAGACCCCTCGCGACCGTCGTCATCGGTGGTTTGGTGACGAGCACTCTGCTCACGTTGCTGGTTCTACCGGCGCTCTACGGGCGCTGGGTGCCCGATCCGGAGGTGGCGGATGAGTGACTCGATCGATCGTCTGGCCCGAGTGACCTCGCGATTGCTCGGGCTCGGCGGATTCCCGGCCGAGCTCCCAATCAGATTTGTATCCGTCCCACTGGATGCCTTGACATATGATAATCTCATCATGTGATAATCTCATCATGTGAGACGCTGATGCCCGAAGACTCAACAACCCTTGCGCTCGAACGCGCCGTGGACCTTCTGGCCTGCATGGCTCACCCCGTCCGGCTGGCTGTGTTGGTGCGGCTACACCGGCATGGGCCGGCCAATGTCGGCACGCTGGGCGAGGAGTTGGGCGTGGAACAGAGCGCGCTCTCCCACCATTTGCGCCACCTTCGTATTGCGAGGTTGGTGATCGGTGAGCGTCAGGGGAAGCGGGTCACCTACCGCATACAAGACGAGCACGTGGGCTGCATCGTCGAGGACACGCTGCAGCACGCCGCTGAGCTTGAGGAGGCCACATGAGCACGGACCACGATCACCACGACCACGGTGATGGCGCGGCAAGTGAGAACCAAGCCGCGGTTGCGGGGACCGCGTCACCGCCAGCGGGCGGCGTGGCGTTCCGCATCCACGGCATGGACTGCGCGGAGGAGGTGGCCATCCTCAAGCGAGCGCTCGCCGACCTCGTGCCCGAGCAATCGCTCACCTTCGACGTGCTCACGGGTCGGATGACGGCCAGGCTCCCCGTTGCGGAGCAGGCGGTGATCGACGCGGTGTCGGCGACCGGAATGCGCGCGGAGCCCTGGCAAGCTGTGCGGGCGGAATCGCACTCCCGCGGCCTGAAACGGCGCGACTGGTTGGTGGTCATCAGCATCGTGGCAACCATCGCTGGTTTTGTCACCCACGCCGCACTCGGAGGTGCGACTGCTGCGATTGGCTCCGAAGGCGCGGGCCTGGCACACTCGGTACCCTGGTCGGTGCGCGCGATCTATTTGGTAGCCGTGGCGACCGGGCTCTGGATCGTGCTGCCCAAGGCCTGGTACTCGGTGCGTTCACTCCGGCCAGACATGAACCTTTTGATGACCGTCGCCGTCGCCGGGGCCATCGGCATTGGCGAGTGGTTCGAGGCGGCGACCGTCTCCGCGCTGTTCGCGCTCTCGCTGGCGCTAGAAGCGTGGAGTGTTGGCCGCGCTCGGCGTGCCGTGGAGGCGTTGATGAAGCTTGCGCCCGACACCGTGCGTATCCGCGGGGAGGACGGGGAGGATCGCCACGTCGATCCCGCTTCGGTCGCCGTCGGCACGACGTTCTTCGTGCTGCCGGGGGACCGGGTCGGGCTCGATGGCCGCGTCGAGAAGGGCCGGACCGAGATCGACCAGGCGCCGATCACCGGCGAGTCCGTCCCTGTCGACAAAGAGCCCGGCGATCCGGTGTTTGCTGGCACCATCAACGGATCAGGTGCGATCGAGGTGATCTCCACCCAGACGGCTGGCGAGACGACCCTCGCGCGAATCGTCCGCCAGGTCGGCGACAGCCAGGCCAACCGAGCGGAGTCCGAGCGTTTCGTGGAGCGCTTCGCGCGGATCTACACGCCCGCCATCTTCGCGCTGGCCATCGCCGTGGCTCTCGTGCCGCCCTTGCTGTTCGGAGGAGCCTGGTCGGACTGGACCTACCGGGCGCTGGTATTGCTGGTGATCGGATGTCCGTGCGCGCTGGTCATCTCGACGCCGGTAGCGATCGTGGCGTCGCTTGCGGCCTCCGCGCGGCATGGTGTCTTGCTCAAGGGCGGGCGCGTGGCCGAACTGCCTGCCCAGATTGTTGTGGTTGCCCTCGACAAGACAGGCACCCTGACCCATGGACGGCCCAAGGTCGTCGAGGTGGTGCCGCTGGCCGAACACGACGAGCGCGCGCTGCTCGGCCGGGCCGCGGCTTTGGAGCGGATGTCGACCCACCCAATTGCCACCGCCATCCTCCGTTGGGCCAAGGAGCTCGGGGTGGACGCGCTCCCGGCGTCTGACGTCGTCGCAGTGCACGGCAAGGGCGTGCAAGGGCGCATAGAGGGCCGCACCTTTTGGTTGGGGTCCCACCGCTGGCTGGAAGAGCGCCGACAGGAGCTGCCGGAGCACCATGACCGCCTCGAGGCGATGTCTTCTGCCGGTCGGTCCGTCGTCGTAGTGGGCAATGACGACCACGTCTGCGGCTTCATTGGCGTCGCGGACGAGGTGCGCCAAGAGTCCAGAGACTCCTTGGGCAGCCTTCGTGCCGCGGGGATCCGCAGGATCGTGATGCTGACTGGCGACAATCGCGCCACAGCCGAGGCTGTAGGGAAGGAGGTCGGCGTCGACGAAGTGCTCGCCGAGCTGCTGCCCGAAGACAAGGTCGCCGCGGTGGAGCGTCTGGAGCGGGAGTTTGGACCGGTCGCGATGATTGGGGACGGCGTGAACGATGCGCCCGCCCTGGCCCGCGCCACGCTAGGCGTCGCGATGGGGGCCGCGGGGACCGACGTCGCCATCGAGACCGCCGACATCGCGCTGATGAGCGATGACCTGTCCAAGCTGGGCTGGCTGGTAGAACATTCGCGCGCCACCATGTCTGTGATTCGCGCGAACACCGTGCTCGCGCTGGGCATTAAGGCAGTGTTCGTCGTGCTGACCTTCGCGGGCGTGGCCAGCCTGTGGGGGGCCGTCGCAGCAGACATGGGGGCCTCGCTATTGGTAGTCGCGAACGCACTCCGTCTACTGCGTAGATGACCTTACCAAAGCCGAGGAGAGAAGCATGAAGTTGGCGAATGTCCAGCGGAACTACGACCGGCTCGCCACAAACTACGACTTCTGGAACCGCTGGCTCGCCGAGCCCTTGACGGGAATCGAGGCCCTCCGAGCGCGAACCGTCGAGGGGCTCGAGTTGCACACCGGCGACAGCGTGCTCGACATCGGCTGTGGGACAGGGCTCAACCTGCCGTATCTGGTCGAGGCGGTGGGTGAGTCGGGCCGCGTGGTGGCGCTCGACTACTCCGAGGGCATGCTTGGCAAGGCCCGTGAGCGCGTCCAGGAGAGCGGCTGGGACAACGTCATGTTGGTGC
>JBGCER010000552.1:0-7415 GCA_045106515.1 Myxococcota bacterium | reverse complement strand
GCTGCGTCGAGAGCACGACGGCGTCGACGCGAACCGGCTTGCCATCGCGATATTCGACGGTGACTTGCGCCTTGCCGTCGGGACGAAGCCACGGGAGCGTGCCATCGCGGCGGACCGCAGAGAGGCGCTCGGTTAGGCGGTGGCTGTAGTAGATGCTCATGGGCATCAAGGCGTCGGTTTCGGTGCAGGCGTAGCCGAACATCATGCCTTGGTCGCCGGCACCCTGCTCTTCGTACAGGCCTTCGCCCTCGGTGACGCCCTGGCTGATGTCCGGGCTCTGCTGCTCAACCGCGACCAGGACGGCGCAGGTGGTGCCGTCGAAGCCCATCTCGGAGCCGGTGTAGCCAATGTCGTTGACGACCTCGCGCACGATGGCGGCGTGATCGACGACTGCGGAAGACGTGATCTCGCCGAGCAGCATGACCACGCCGGTCTTCACGGCCGTTTCGCATGCGACGCGAGCGTTGGGGTCTTGCGCCAGGTGCGCGTCCAGCACCGCGTCAGAGATGTTGTCGCACATCTTGTCCGGGTGGCCTTCGGTGACAGACTCGGACGTAAAGAGGTAGTTCATAAGGGCCATACGACGGATCCTCCGAGGGAATCGTCCCCACTGTGGGGACGATCGGCAGGGGCGGGAGCGGACGCGCCGTGGGTCGGCGCCAGTCAGCGGCCCGCCCTATACCGGCACGCCAAGCCTCGTCAACCGCGATGCTCGCCGTCTTCACTCAAGGACCGTATTCGCCCTAGGCCTCGGCTTCGGACTCGTCGTCTGCGCCCTCAACCACGAAGCCCGTCTCGTCCCCGGTTCCGCGAGGGCGCCGCTGGGTCCTCTTGTCCTTGAACCGGCGAAGCTGCTCTTCGACGTTGTGGAAGCTCTTGTCCATGGCGGTGCGCATATCTTCGTTGCGCTCCTCAGCTTTAAACACCTGTCCGCGAGTCCCGACCACAACCTCGACGATGGCTGTGTGCTGCTCAACGCTGACAATCATGTGACCGTCGGCGGCTGGGTCGAGAAACCGCTCCAGCTTGGAATAGAGCGCTTCGCCGCGGCGGCGAACTTCGTCCCGCGGGCTCAGGTTTCGGAAGGTGACGTCGAGGTTCATGTCCTCTCCTTCGTTGCGTCCTTTCGGACAGGGAACGTCAAAACATCTGCTTACGCATCTTCGACGAGAGAATACCGAGTTGCTCCCGGTATTTTGCGACAGTACGCCGGGCGACGGACACGCCGTCTTCCTTGAGCGCCTTGGCAATAGCGGAGTCGGATAGCGGCTTTTTGGCGTCTTCGGTGGACACCATGGCCTTGATGCGACTCTTGATGGCTTCAGCGGCCATGTCTCCGCCGATCGCCTGCTTCACGCCCGTGGTGAAGAAGAACTTGAGCTCCAAGATCCCATGGGGCGTGTGCGCATATTTGTTGCTGGTGACCCGAGAGACGGTGCTCATGTGGACTTCGATGTCTTGGGCCACATCGTCGAGGATCAACGGCCGAAGGTGCTCGACACCATTCTCAAAGAAATCCGCCTGGAACTTGAGGATGCTCTCCATCACCCGACGGATCGTGGACCGCCGGCGATGGATCGACTGAATCAGGAAGGTGGCCCCCTTCAGCTTGTCCTCGATATACTGCCGATCCTCTTTTGAGCCGTTCTGCAGTACCTTTTCATAGTAGCGGCTGATCTTGAGGTCCGGAATGCCATCTTCGTTCAAGAAGACCTGCCACTGGCCATTCATCTTGGTCACGTACACGTCGGGAGTGATGTACCGAGGCTCTTCCGTTGTGTAGTTTCGACCTGGATGTGGCTCCAGTTCGAGGATCATCTTGTGGTACTCCACCACGTCTTCTAGGTCCAGCTCCAGCGCGCGGGCGATGGCCGGGTAGTTCCGCCGCTCCAAGTCGCCCAGGTGGTTCATCAAGATGGGCTCGAAGGTCGGATCTTCGGGGAACCGCGTTCGCGCCTGAATCACCAAGCATTCCGCTAGGCCGATCGCGCCGCACCCTTGCGGATCGAGCTCCATGACCATGGTCCGCGCAAACTCCACGTCCTCGACAGGCATCTTGAGCTCTTCGGCGATGCCCTCCACCGTCGCGTCTAGGTAGCCCCGCTCATCGAGGTTTCCGATGATCTCCTCTGCGGCCAAGCGCTCATCATCGCTGCAACGAATCAGGTGGAGCTCCTCAATGAGGTGATCGGCCAAGGACTCGCCATACGTGAGGTTGGTCTCGATCGGCGGCAGCTCATCGTGGATGGTGCCGCCACTCGGCACGCTCGGTCCCCGATCGTTGACCTGAGCCAGGAACTTGTCCCAGTCGATCTCATTGGTCGCGCCGTTCTGCTGCTCCGCCGCCTCAGTGTCGAGCCGCTCTGCTTTGGCCTCCAGGGACCGCTGAGCGTCTTCGATTCCGCCTTCGGCTTCAGGCACGGTCTCAAGCGCGGGATTCTCTAGGAGAGCCTCACCGATGTGCGTCACCAACTCTTGGTGGTTGTACTGGAGCAGCTTGATGGCTTGCTGGAGGCGAGGCGTCATCACCAGGCTCTGCGACATCTTCGTGTCGAGCCTGAGATTGAACGCCATACACACTCCTACACCACAGCTAGACCAAGCCCAGCTCGTTCGTTAAGCAACATACAAGCGATTAGAGGCTTCGCCTGCCTGCTTTCGTCCCTTACCTTAAGATCATAAGGGCGAGACGCACCCGTGTAAAGGGGGGCACCCCAATTTCCCCTTGCACATTCCGTGCCCTACTTCGACAAACCCGCTCGGAACGAGGTCTACGAGGCTTTATTGGTGTCGCTGCCGTGGCTCGCTGACACCATGGCTCTGGCGAATGCCGAGAACAGAGGGTGCGGCTCCAAGGGCCGGCTCTTGAACTCCGGATGGAACTGACAGGCCACAAAGTACGGGTGATCCGGCAATTCAATCATTTCGGCAAGGACCCGATCCGGCGAGAAGCCAGAGATGATCAGGCCGCCCTTCGCCAGCTGCTCATGGTAGGCCGGGTTGACCTCGTACCGATGCCGGTGGCGCTCCTCAATGGTGAGGTCGCCGTAGATTCGATGCGCCATCGAGCCTTTGTCCAGCTCGCACGGGTATGATCCGAGCCGCATCGTTCCGCCCTTGAGGGTGATCTCGCGCTGGGCGTTCATCAGCTCGATGAGCGGATGCTTGGGATCTTCGTCGAACTCGCGGCTGTTTGCGCCAGTCAAGCCGAGCACATGGCGCGCATACTCCACCACCGCCATTTGCATGCCAAGGCAAATTCCAAAGAATGGAACCTGATTTTCCCGTGCATAGCGGATGGCGGCCACCTTGCCTTCTGTGCCGCGCACGCCAAAGCCGCCCGGCACCAAGATGCCGTGCAGGCCCTTGAGGGTCTCGCTCGGGTCTTTGGTGTCCAGCTCCTCGGAGTCGATAAACACCAGCTCGGTGCGCGCGTTGGCAGAGATGCCACCGTGGACCAGCGCCTCGTTCAGGCTCTTGTAGGTGTCGCTGAAGTCGACGTACTTGCCAACAATGCCCACCCGAACGAGATGCTGCGGATTCCGGAGCCTCTCCACGAGATCCGACCAGCGGTCCAAGTTCGCGGAGCTAGCCCAAATGCCCAGCTTTTCGAGCACCCGATCGTCGGCCTCTTCTTTGTGGAGGTGGTCCGGCAATGCGTAGATGTGCTCCACATCCTCGACCGAGATCACGTCTTGAACGCTGACATTGCAGAAGCGTGCGATCTTCTGTCGCATGCCCTTGGGCAGCGGCCGATCGCAGCGACAGAACAAGATGTCGGGCTGAATGCCGACTTGAAGCAGCTCTTTGACGCTGTGCTGCGTGGGCTTGGTCTTGAGCTCACCCGCTGTGCGGATGTACGGCACCAAGGTCAGATGGATGAAGAGCGTGTTTTCACGTCCCACATCTTGGCGCACCTGGCGGATCGCTTCCAAGAATGGCAAGCCTTCGATGTCGCCAACGGTGCCGCCGACCTCGACGATAACGATGTCCGCCATCTCCGAAGCTTCGATGATGCGGCGCTTGATCTCGTCGGTGATGTGCGGCACGACCTGAACGGTGCGGCCTAGGTAGTCCCCACGGCGCTCGCGCTCGATGACCGACTGGTAGACGCGGCCGGTGGTGAAGTTGTTGCGCTGACTCATTCGAGTGGTGGTGAACCGCTCGTAGTGGCCCAGGTCCAGATCGGTCTCGGCGCCGTCATCGGTGACAAAGACCTCGCCGTGTTGCAGCGGTGACATGGTGCCTGGATCCACGTTGATGTACGGATCCATCTTGAGGTTGGCGATGTTCAGTCCGCGGGACTCGAGGACGGCCCCGAGAGCTGCAGCTGACAAGCCCTTACCGAGGGCCGAGAGGACCCCACCCGTGATGAAGATGAACTTCTTGCGCATGGCCACTCCCACTGGACGCCGGGGTTGTACCAGAAAACAAAAACGCCCGGCCGATAGACGGCCAGGCGCTCAAGAATAAGGACGAAAGTCCTAGCGCTTGGAGAACTGGAAGCTCGCACGAGCGCCGGCGCGGCCGTACTTCTTCCGCTCAACCTTGCGCGCGTCGCGGGTCAAGAAGCCAGCCTTCTTGAGACGACGACGGAACTCCGGGTTCACCTGAAGCAGGGCGCGGCTGATGCCGAGGCGCACGGCGCCCGCCTGACCGGTGTGACCGCCGCCACAGACGTTGACGTAGATATCGTACGCCTTGCCCGTTTCGGTGAGATCCAGCGGCTGAGCCAGATCCATGCGGTGCGTGGCCCGTGGGAAGTAGACCTCGATCTCGCGCTTATTGACGATGATCCGGCCGGTTCCTGGGCGGAGGTAGACGCGAGCGACGGCGGTCTTTCGACGACCGGTGCCGTAGTACTGGGCCTGTGTGGCTGCCATCAGAGAACCTCGGGGAAGGGCTGGGGCTGCTGACCGGTGTGGGGATGCTCCGCACCGCCGTACACCTTCAGCTTCTTAATGATGTGTCGGGAAAGCTTGTTCTTGGGAAGCATGCCCTTGACCGCCTGCTGGATCATGCGCTCCGGATCTTCGGCGCGCACAGTCTCGGCATTGATGGACTTGAGCCCACCTGGATGCCCGCTGTAGCGGTGGTAGTGCTTGGCCGACATCTTGTTGCCGGTCAGCTTCACGTCCGACGCGTTGATCACGATGACAAAGTCACCCATATCAACGTGAGGAGTGAACATGGGCTTGTGCTTGCCGCGAAGGATGGTTGCAACGCGGGTGGCAAGTCGACCGAGGTTGTACCCCGAGGCGTCGACGACGTACCAAGCGCGCTCGACCTCGCCGGTTTTGGCGGAGGGAGTGAGCATCGAATCACCAGTGTGTCATGGGATGAAGGGGAAGTCCGACAGCCCAGAAAGACGGAGCGGACCCTCGATGGGCCCACAGAGCCCAGCGCGAATATCGACCGCACCGGGGGCTGTCAAGGGCGCGACTACTCCTCGGGAGCAGTGGCGCTTTCGTCGCAGACGCTATTGGGCGTGAACGGGTTGTTCTCGCCGATCTCGACGGATCCGAACATGATGTCTGCATTGCCTCGACGGCCGTCATGCCAGATGGCTTGGACGATGTCACCGTCGGTGGCGACGCTAATGTCGCGCGCCCACTTGCCGCCCCGACAGTAGCTGTCAATGTGCAAACCGTCGCGATCCTCGATCCAGGTCATGCCGCTGTCTTCAGAGGCATTGTAGTAGATGTCATTGAACCCATTGGGCGTGCCAGTGGTGTCGTTGGAGTCGGCGTAGTTGATGCCGTCGAAGCGACGGTCCTCCCACGCCACCACGACCGCCTCTTGTTGGGCGGCGATGCGAACGTTGATGGAGTTGGCCAACCCGGGGCGATCGCCCACGTCGAGCCGGAACTCCGCATCGTTCAGCTCCCCTTCTGGGAACTGGTTCACGGGGCGGGCAGCGCCGTCCACAAATGACCGGTAATAGGTGTCAAAGGCACCATTTCGGTCATCCTGCCACACGATGTGCGCGGTGGTGCCGGTCATTGCGAGCCGAGGCAGGCTGCTGTCGGCGGCGCCGGCACCATCGGTCTCGACTTGGGCGGCTTCGGCGAGCCAGGTGGCTCCGTTGTCCGCTGAGTGGTTCATGAGGATGTCGGCGTTCGTGCCATTGCGGTAGTCGTGCCACACGACGTAGGCATGGCCGCCGCTGAGGGCGACCTTGGGTGCCAAGCTATTCGCAGCGCCGGCAGCGTCACCGACGTCGACACGAACGTCGGCGCCGTACGTCACGCCCGCGTCCGAGGATGCGGCCACGTAGATGTCGTTGTTTTCGTCGCGGGAATCTTCCCACGCCACGACCACGTGTCCATCGCCGTCCAGAGCGACCTGCGGGAACGACGAGAAGGCGGCGCCGGGGGCGTCGCTGTCCACGCGGACCGACTCGTTGAAGTCATCACCGCGGTTGGTGGAGCTGGCGGCGTAGATGTCGTAGGCACCGTTGATGCCGTCGGACCACACAACCACGAGCTCATCGTTCGCCGACGCGATGCGCGGCCAGATGGAGTGATGAGCCGCGTCGTCCTCGGGGCTCAGCAGCACATCTTCGTCGAGCCAGCTGGTGCCGCTCGAGTCCGACTTGCTGAAGTAGATGTTCTTGTTCTCCAGCTCGCCGTCTCGGGTGTCTTCCCAGACCACGAAGACCGTGTTGCCAATGCACGCGATGTCTGGATTGGTGGCATCGCCATCGCCATTGTTGACCTGAATGGCCTGGCTGCCCCAAGACTCGCCTTTGTTCAGCGATGCTTGGAACCAGATGTCGTTGCTGCCCTCACGGTCGTCGTACCAGACGACGTAGAGGTTGCCATTGGCCGACTGACACATCCGAGCGCCTTCGCTGTCGATGGTCAAGTCGCCGGCGCCTGCACCGTCGATGCGTGTGTCCTGCGAGATGTCGGTCACATCGTCGTCGGAGCCAGTACCGTCGCATCCAATCAGGAGCGCAGCAGCCAAGAGGTAGGAAATTCGCATAGTGCTCATCCTCGGAAATCGGGCGAGTCGAAGGCGGACCTGAGTGTAAATCCGCTCGATTGACCGCGACAGTCTACACCAATGGTCCGCCACCAGCGCGGTAGATCGGCTAACCAGTCGAGATGGCGCAAGGTCCCTTGACCTTTCCCTGACCTCAAATGTGATGTACGACCCCGAAGCTGCGGGGGTATGCCGCGCGCGTCGAGCCGACGCCCGGCTCAAGGAGCACTCAATGGACAAGTCCAAGCTGGGCAGCCGGGACACCTGCCACTCCTGTGGCTGCAAGTACTACGACCTCAACCGCCCCGAAGTCAGCTGCCCTGAATGCGGTACTGACCCGTCCACGGCACCCAAGATGACCAAGAAGGCCTTGCTTTCTGGCAATGGTCGCAAGCGGCCCGCCAAGGAAGAAGAGGAAGCGCCTCCCG
>JBGCER010000551.1:0-43290 GCA_045106515.1 Myxococcota bacterium | reverse complement strand
GGCGACACGATCATGGGGAGGATCTTCCCCTGATTGAACTGGTAGCCCCCCGAACTTCGGAACTCCACCTGGACCGGTTGGTCCGGGGAGTAGCTCACGCTGTGCACCACGTCCCGGCCCGAGCTAAGGCCGCCGCGGTCGAAGAAGGCATTGGCGACCGCTTCCTTGATCGCTGCATCGCTAGCGCCGCCTTCGGCCAAGGTTTGAACCACCAGGTAGAGCCGCTCGGGGTCAGAGAGTGAGGCGCCATCCTTCTTGCCATCGGAGCCAAACTCAAACATGGCCGCCTGAGCCTTCCGCGCCAGAGAACCAGGTTTAACCCCCGCTAAACCCGATTCTGAGAATCGAAACGGCAGGTTTCGATCCCTTGGCGCGGCCCCCAGAGCCGCCAGGCTCATGTCTCCCATGGCCGAAGCGCCGGCCCCCTGGGCGGTGGCGGATTCATTGGAATGGCTCTGACTATCTGCTTGACCAGAACGTCGACGGGATTGCTGCATCTGGAGACCTCGGAGGAGCGAGTGAGAAGAACTCGTCGAGGACCCACCATGAGGAGCTCAAGGCTCCGCCGCAGGTCCTTCCCCTTTCAACGTATGGTCGGGTCCGCCCTCTCCTTCGCGGAGGGTGTTTCAGCATGTTTCAACGCCGCCCAGGCTGTTCGATGGGGTCGAAGCGTAGGTGCGAGCCCGCCTAGCGCCTGAGCTCTCCGCCCTGCCGGTCCACGAAAAACACCTCGCAGACCTGGGTCTCGGGGCCGAGCACCGACAGCTTCTGGGCCGTGCACTCGGTCACTCGGGCCACGCCGTTTCGGTAGGGGCTGATCTGGTCGTAGAGCTCGCGGGCCACCCACTGCCCTTCCCGGTCCACCACGCCTTGCTTGCCGCCACTCTGGGTCGACACGCTGACCAGGCCCTCGTGGAACGTGCCGACCGTGCGATGCACAAGCGGGATCACCACCGTGCCCTCGGCGTTGACGAAGCCGTAGCGCCCCCGAAGCCCCACACGTGCCAGCCCCTCGGAAAAGGGGCCTGGATCTTCGTACGTCGGCGGAACCACCACCTCGGCCGCGCGGTTAATCAGCGCCCAGAGTCCACTTCGAGCGTCTTGAACCCAGGCCACGCCCTCGGGGGAGAAGTCGTGGGCATTGCGCCACTTGGCCTCGCCGATCCGCGCCCCTCTCCGGTCGATAAAGCCGACCTGATCTGGACCGTAGCGAACCCACGCCCGGCCTTGCGAAAAGCTTCCGGCGGCGTCGCCATTCGCCGGGATGACCCGACGACCTTGAGCGTCAATATAGGCCTTGAACCCGTCTTCTTCGATGAGTGCCAGGCCCTCGCTGAACGGCTCGGCGTGCTCGTAGAACATGGGTAGAACCAGCGCGCCGCCCCGGCCTACATAGCCCCACCGTGCGCCCTTTCGGACCCGAGCCCGACCGTCTCGAAATCCAGGATCGCACTCGTCATATCGGAACCCTGAAACCGGAAGTCCCTCGGAGTCCACGATGCCAAAGTGCATGGCTTGCGGGTCGAAAAGGCAGGCGTACCCGTCGACGAAGGGGGTGGCCTGCTCCAGCCGCGTCGGCACCACCTCAACGCCGTTTCGGTCCACGTAGCCATACAAGCCGTGGGTGGACACGAGGGCGGGACCCTCATCGAAAAGCTGTGGATGAACCCAGTCATATTTCGGCGGGGTCAGCCAGCGACCGCCGTCGTCAATAATGCCCCAGCGTCCCTTCACCATGCCTGTGGCCCGACCGTCTCGGAAGGGCGTCACCATGTCGAACGAAGGCTGGATCACCATGCGTCCAGACCGTCCGACGTAGCCGAATCGCTCACCGACGCGCTCGGGAACCACCCTTGGACCCTTAGAGCCCGCCAGTGCTGGCAAGGCCAGAAGACCGAGGCCGAGGCAAGCGACAATCATGGACGCACGAAGAGACATTGCGCCTAGTCTATCGGAGGTGCCGCTTACACTGCCACGACCTCGCCGCCGCGGTCAGTACGCGAGCCTCGGGCTCGGGTCGACCTCGGTGAGCTCGCCACGCAAGCTCAGGCCCATCAGATCCCGAACCTCGGATACGGTCAGGTCTTGGGAGAGTAACCATTGAAGCTTGGTGAGAGCGGCTTCGGGCGTCATGTCGCCGCCCGGTACAACCCCGACCTCGGCCAGCGCCACGCCCGCCTCATAGGCCGTCGAGACCTGGCCGCGGTGGCACTGAGTCACGTTGACGATGACCACGCCTCGATCGACCGCCTCACGGAGCACGCGCAAGAAGTCAGGGCGATCGCTCGGCCCATTGCCCGATCCGTACGTCTCCAAGATCAGACCCTGGGTGGGCGGCGCCAAGAACTGCTCCAGGGTCTTGGGTCGGATTCCAGGAAAGAGCCGAACCGCCGCCACGGGGACGTCCGCAATGGGGCGCACGTGCAACGGACCATCCGCAGGCGGCCAGATGAGGTCCCATCGAACATCGACCTGCACCCCCGTCTCGGCCAGGGGTGGGAAGTTGCCCGAACGGAAGGCGTTGAACCCGCTAGCGTCGACCTTGCTAGCCCGATTACCCCGGTACAACCTTCCGTTAAAGAAAATTCCCACCTCGGGAATGGTGTAGTGTCCCGCCATCATCAGGGCACCCAATAGGTTCTCGACGGCGTCGTTCCGCACCCGAGCCAGAGGGATCTGCGAGCCGGTCAGCACGACGGACTTCCCCAGGCCCGCGAGCATGAAGGACAGGGCCGAAGCGGTGTAGGCCATGGTGTCCGTGCCGTGCAGCACCACAAAACCATGGTAGCGATCGTAGTGCTTCTCAATCGCATGAGCGATGCGAACCCAGTCTTCACGCCGCATATTGGCCGAGTCCTGCAGGTTCTCGAACTCGATAATCTCGTACTGCACATGCACGCCCAAGCGCGAGCGAGGCAGCGTAAGGGCCGGACGACCGGGCACATGGAAGGTCGGCATCGACTGCAAGCGTTGGGATAGGTAGCCGGACACGGGCTCAAAGCCGCGCGGTCCGTCCATCATACCGATGGTACCCCCGGTATAGAGCATGCCTACGTAGCGTGTCTCCACGTGGAAGATCCTCCGTCCCCCATGCTAGCCCACGGCCCCAATCCGCGCGCGAGCGGCTATCCTTTGCTCATGCGCCTTCTCGCCCTGCTCGCCTTCGCCATCCCCACCGCCACCGCGGCTGCGCCCGCGTTGACCGATCAGGTCATAACCGCCTTTGACAGCAACACAGCGCTCGGACTATCGCCAGCACCGGGTCACTATGCGGTGAGGGTCGCCCCCGATGTGGAGCTGTCGGACCTCGAAGGCCGAGTGAGCGGCTGCGCGCCCACCCATCGGTGGGGACAGAGCCTGTGGGTGAGCATCGAGTGCGACTCCGGCATGGCCCCCCGCCCCACGCTGGCGGCTTGGGCCAATCAACCAGGAGTTACCTGGGCTCAAGCGTCTTTCCCCGCCGAACTACACCGCGCACCCGACGACCTCACCCCCGAACAGTGGCACCACAGCAATACGGGCCAGCGCATCGGTAGCAGTACCGGCGTAGCCGGCGCCGACATCGGCTCCCTCGATGCCTGGGAGCGCACCACCGGCACGGGCGCCCCTGTGGTGGCCGTCATCGACACCGGGGTCTTCTGGGCGCACAACGAGCTGGTAGACCGCATCTACCAACCGCCCGGCGAGGTCTGCGACAATGGCCTCGATGACGACGGAAACGGCTATATCGATGACTGCCGCGGATGGGACGTCGGGGATGACGACAATGATCCGGACCCGCGAAACTTGCCCGCACAGATGTCGAGCGGCGCCCCTTGCGCGCCGTTCCACGGCACGTTCATCGCCGGCTTGGTCTCGGGCACAGCGGACAATAATGCCGGAGTGAGCGGGATTTTGTGGGATGGCCAGGTCATGCCGATCAAGATGGTGTCCGACGACCGGTGCCGGCTCACCGATTCGCAGCTCGCCGAGGCCATCACCTATGCGGTGGGGCTCGAAGCCCCGATCATCACTGCATCCTGGGCCTTCACCGGGACTTCGCAGGCGCTGGAAGATGCGTTTTCCGGAGCCGATGAGGCCGGCACGATCTTGGCGATCTCTGCCGGAAACCGGAACAGCAACGTGGATGACGTCACCAGCTACCCCATCGATTATCAAGTTAAGAACGCTATCGTTGTGGCTTCGACCGATAATAAGGACACCCGCGCCAGCTTCTCCAACTGGGGCGCGGAAAAGGTCGACCTCGCCGCCCCTGGCGCCAACCTTCGCAGCCTGGCCATCACCGGCGTGGATGCTACACAAAATTCAAGCGGCACCTCCTTTTCATCCCCATTGGTCGCCGGCGCCGCGGCCTTGATTTGGGACGCGTACCCCATGCTTCGCGGCAGCGAGGTCAAGGCGTCAATTCTGGATGGCGCCACCCCCATTGACGGCCTCAATTGCGGTAATACCGACAAGTGCGTACGGACAGGGGCGCGGTTGCACCTGCCTGGCGCCCTCGATGCCGCCGCGTATTGGGCCGTGACGGCTTTCCCCGAAGGCCGGGTGCTCATCATCGATGAAGGCGACGGAGACGGTGTCATCGAGCGGGGTGAGTCCGGTCAGATCCGGGTCCAAGTGGTGAACCAAGGGCACGGCACCTCCGGCGCGCTGAGCGCCACGCTCGTCGTGCAGCACCCCCTCATCGGCGGCGGCAAATCCCTCGACTTCCCCGCCATTCCCGGCGATGGCAGCGTCGACAGCACCGATGGGCTGTCCTTCTCCGTGCCCCTGTCCTGCGAAGGCCAAGACGAGGCCCACATCACCATCGACGTCGCCGACCCCAGCATCCCCGAGATCTGGACCTTTACCTACCGCGTGCCGGTCCTGTGCGACGTCGACGAGGACGAGGACGGCTCCCGCTACCCCGACGACTGCGATGATCTCGACCCTTCGATCCGCCCGGACGCCGACGAGCTGTGCAATGACGTCGATGACGACTGCGACGGCGACGTTGACAACGATCCTACCGACGGCCTGGACTTCTGGGTCGACAGCGACGGCGATGGCTGGGGCGGCGCCGTCGGCGATGAATTCTGCACCGCCCCCGATGGCTATACGAACCGGCCGGGAGACTGCGATGATGCCGACGCCAACGCCTTCCCCGGTACCGGCGGCTATGATGAGCAGTGCCAGCGCACCTGCGGCTGCACCCAGACGCCACTCACGCCAACCGCCCCATTGGGACTCGCTCTACTCGCCCTCGTGACGCTCAGAGGGCGCAGTCGTCGCCGTATCTGTACCAGCGCAGGTCCGAGCGACCGACTTCGGTAGAGCTGCCGTAGGGCCCGGTCACAAAGCGCCAGCCGGTGATCCAGCCCAGGCGGTCGATCTCGCGGGCGAGCGCGATGGTGCGCGGCGTGTCCGAGTAGCGCAGCACCAAGGGCGCGCCCTCGTAGCACAGGCCCTGCTCCAAGAGCGTGTCGCTCTGGGCTTCGTAGGCTCCGCTGTCGTTGTCATCGGTATAGAGCTGCGCCGCGGCCCGCACATAGCGCACAGGGCTGTCCGGGAACTGGAAGGTGTCGATGGGGGGCCGCACATCGATAGTGGAGTCAAATTGCCCACTTTCCGGCGAAGCCAACACATCCATGGCCGACCAGTCCGCAAAGCCGCCGCCGTCCAAGGCGCGCTCATCTATGGCCACCACGCCGACCTTGTCCAAGGCCCCTTCGTAGATGCCCTCGATGCGTGCGGTGGTCGACAGGCCAAGCAGCTGAACTTCGGCCTGCTCCGTCAACTTGTACTGGGTCCAATCCGCCGGATTCACCACGGACCAACCCAGCGTTTCATCACCTGACCCCGCCTCCAGATAGACCAGCCAACGGTCGGCGGCGAAGCCCAGAACCAGGTCGTCGGCGTTGTCGGCGAACACATCATCGGTGTTCACATCATCGAAGACGATGGGCAAATACAACGCGCCGGTGCGCCCCCCATCGAGTGGCACCACGTCGGCGGCGGGAGCGGTCTCGGGCAAGACCAAGCCAAAGTTCCCCGTGCCCGACAGCTTTCCGCCAACCAAGAAGTCACCGACGGTCCAGGTCCCGTCCCCTTCCACGGTGACCTTCAACAGGCCGGCGCTGATCCGCGTTCCGGTCCGCTCCACATCGCTCGGCTTATTGGTGCGCCCCAAAAACGTGTCCGGGATGTCGATGTCGGTGTCATCCGTCGTATCGGTCGGGTCTGTGTCGTCGTCTTTGCCGGCACAGCCCAGGGCCAGCACCAAGGCGAGCGTCCATACGCGCATGGGTTCCTCCGCTACCGCAGGGTAGCCGAAGGCCGCCACGACCACGTCAAAGGCGGGTCAGCAAGAAGCCTGGTATGCCGCCAGATCCTGCCGAAGGTCATCGGGCAGCGCCACCGCCGTTCGATAGGTCGGTCGACTCGGGTCCAGGTCCATGAGCACGCACACCACCGACCCCGACGCCCTCAGGTCCCCATCCTGGCCCTTCGCCACATAAGAAAAGCGGATCGAGGTGCGGCCCAGTCCGACGACTCGAAGCTCGATGTGGAGCCAATCGCCAAAAGCGGACATCCCCGAGTAGTCCGCTTCTGCGTGAACCGCCGGGACGCCATAGCCCTGATCGCGCACAAAGCCATGGTAGGGACGGCCCAGCACCTGGCCAAACCACGCTTCCATCGTCTGATGAAAGAGGTCGAAGTACCTTGGATAATACAAGATCCCCGCAGGGTCGCACTCGCCGAACCGCACCTGATGACGATGGGTAAAGAGCACGGGAGACCTACTTGCGAGCCGCGCGGCGCGCCTTGAGGGCCCGCTCCTTCTTACGCTGCTCATTCTTCTCGGGGTCATCGGTGAAGATGAGCACGATGGCGATCACGATGCCGATGGAGCCCAGGCAGAAGCACAGCCCGCCGCACGACGACACGTAGGTGCCATAGAACTGCTCGAACGTAACCAATTCCTTGGTGGCGATGGGCACGATGAACGCGAAGGCCACAATGACGACCGAGAGGATCACCATGAGGCAGGAGATGCCCATGCAGCTCCGACCGCCATTGCCGGATCCGTACGCGTACTCTTCGTCAGCCATTCCCATGCGCATCTCCGTCGGCGGCAACGCTACCCGATCTCACCGACCGGCTCAACGGCTGGGGCGATCCCGTTGATCATTCAGGCGAGCAGTCTTCGACCCAGATGCGGAAATCGATGAGCCTGGGGTCTCCGTTCGCTTGGAGCAGCCTGTCAATCTCACCTTCGAACGTGATGGAGTCCAAGTCGAACTCCTCGCACCCGTATCGGATCGGATCGCCGGAGCGAGGCCCGACAAAGGCGTCGCCCCCGAGGCTGATGCCATAGCGGAACGCGTCTGCGATGGTGATGTTCGACAGGGTCGGCGTACTGTCTTTCATTTCCAGCGCGCCGAACGCGAAGATCGCCCCCGCGTCCTGAAAGCGGACGTGGTCGAGCACGCTGCGTTCGGCCGGATCGTCGAGCAGATCTTCTTCGTTCAGCTCCAAGCTGCTCCAGCCCTCTTCCGGAAAGATGGCCCCCAAGATGATGGGCTCTTCCGCCGTGCCGATCATCTCTACAGTTCCATGTACGATATTCCCACTAGCGCCTTCGTACTTCCGTGTTCGCAGACCTGCCGTGCGCTCAAACTTGAACTCGACGCCAGGCTCCAAGGTCAGGCGCGCCGGCAACGCAGTGCCCTCGGCATCATCGCGGCCCAAGACGGTGACGATATCGTCGGCGTGGTAGGGCACGCCCAGGTTCGCCCAGGACGTGATGGTGGTGATGCGTACCCCATCTACTTCGACCCAGGGCCTGTCATTGTCGGCCAAGTCCGCGCCTTCGGCCGGGATCGAGCCAGCGCTATCCATCAGCGTAAAGATGGCGGGACCCTTGGCGTTTCGCACAACCAAGTCCTTACTCCCATCGCCCAGACGGCCGACGAGTCGTAAGCCGGGCCCTTCGGCGCCGTCGATGGTCAGGCCATCGGCCGCAACATTGCTGGCCAGGAACTCCACGGCCGCGTTCTGGGGGTTCCCGCCGGCTCCGGCGACCGTCAGGTTCGTGATGCGGCTAGGCGCCACGAGAGACGAGCCGAACACCACGCCCTCCCACTGGGTGCCGGGCACTGCCGGCGTCATGTTGACGCCCGCGCCCCCCTCGCCAATCACGGCCGCAGCGCTGCCTTGGGTTCCGAACTCCAGCACCGCCCCGGGGGCGATCTGCAAGTCGACCTCATCTTCGATGGTGAGCTCCACGCCGGCGGGACCCCGAATCTCCACATCGCCTTCGATGAGGTAGGGCACGCCTAGAGCACGGACGCGACCAGACTGGGTAAAGGCGCCTTCTTTGACGTAAATCCGGTCGCCTGACTCGCGTTCGCCGGCGCGAGGCGTCTGTGTGTTTCCAGTGTACACGCTTCCGGTGGACGGCAAGCTGCTGGCGCCATCGGGCTCCACGACGGCGGGGTAGGCATTGCCCGTGATGATGAGTCCGGAGCTGTCTTCGGTGAAGGACGCCGTGTCAGCCAGGGACACGCCGGCTCCACCGCCGTCACGAATGGTGACGTTGGTGACCTTGACCTGAGCGTCGCCCACCAGAGACAGGGTCGCAGGTTCGGTGGTGATGCCGTCCCCGCCCAGAGAGATGTCGACGTTCTCCAGAAGCGCCGAGGCCGTGGCGCCTCTGCGGGAGTTGCCGTTGATCTCGATGCGGTCGAAGAGGGAGTTTTCTCCGAAGGCCAGCGAGGAGGACACGGTGACCGGCTCCGCCTCGGTGCCGGCCATGTGCAATCGCGCCGCTTCGTCGAGCTCCAGCGGTCCGGTCTCGGAGCGGTTGGCCTTGACGCCGTAGGTGAGCCGGCTCGCGGTGCCCCCCACGGTGAGCTTGACCTGCGGGTTGATCTGCAGAGCCACGCCGGCGCCAAGCGTGAGCGAGCCGCGGATCAGATCCAGGTCGTCGGCCAGCACATAGGGCACACCGAAGTTGGACCACGTGTGACGCCCGGTCAGAGTGTCTCCGTTGAGGTCGATCACAGCGCCGTCTTCCAAGGCGAAGGCCTCTCCGGGAAGGGTGCCCACCGCGTTCACATGAGCGCAGATTGGAGCTTCTAGCGGGCTTGTGATGGTGATCGCCTGGCTGTCTGCCGCGATTTCCCCGCTCGGTCCGAGAGAGACGCCACACTTCCGGGAGTCTTCGATGGTGACGTTGCCGAGAGTGACGGACGAACGCTCGACAATCAGCGCGGCGGGAACGAAGGGTGCGCCGTCGGGGCTCAACCCCGCGCCGATGATGTTCAGGTGGGTCAGGTTGACCTCGCCCGTCTGGATCCGGTTCGGCATCACAAACGGATCGGGACGCGCATCATCGTCGTCCTCGACCGGGAGGATTCGCACGCCGACCCAACCACCGCCTTCTTCGATGGCCTCAAACAAGACCGGCTTGCCCTCGACGCCTTCGACGCTCAAGGAGCCCTTGACGATCAGCGTGGCGCCGGGTGCAAAGCGAACGCGGGTGTCGGGACCGATGACCAGGCTCCCGTTGATGGTCACATCGCAGGTGACGTCGTGGGGGGTGAGGTCTTTGCCCCAGATCTCGTCCTGCACAACGCCGCAGTGCTCTGGACCCGTTGAGCTGACGTAGTCTCCGCACGCAACGGCCGACAGAGCCAGGGCAGACAAGAGCCACATTTGAGACGGCACGCGCACAGATCCTCCACACCAATCCCTGCAAGGCTACCGCATCCAAAGCGGCCTCGCCGGCTCAGTGTGTCGGCGCCCACCGATCCAGGATGTACAACAGGTCTTCCGGCACGTCGCACAGCCGCCCAGCCGCGGTGACAGGCACGAGCTCGATCCGCCCAATGACCAGATCCTTGCTCCCACCCTTCCGCCGCACCCGCTGGTCACAGACGATGCGGATCTTGGTCTCGCGCGTCATCGTGGTGTGCACTTCGAGCTGGTCCCCATGGACCGCTGGCTCCCGGTACGTCAGCGCGGCCTTGTACACCACAAAACCCATCCCGCCTTCCTTCCACCGGCGGACAAGCTCCTCAATTCCAAAGGCGTGCTCTCGGGCCCGCTCCATGAACTTCAGGTAGTTCGCGTGGTAGACCACCCCGCTGAAGTCCGTGTCTTCGTAGTAGACGGTGATCGGGTGGATGTGGGCGGGCATGGGCGGCTCCGGGAAGCGGTCAGAAGGCGGGCCCTAACGCCGCGCCACGCAGAGGCATGTGCAGCCTCACCGCCCCGGCCGCCACCGCTTCAGCAAGAGCGCATTGCTCACGACGCTCACGCTGGACAGGGCCATGGCGCCGCCAGCGATCATGGGTGTGAGCAGGCCGCCAGCGGCCAGCGGCAGGCCGATGATGTTGTAGATGAAGGCCCAGAATAGGTTCTGCCAGATCTTCTGCGTGGTGGCTCTAGAGATGGAGATGGCATCCACCACCAGCTCTGGATTGGGCCGCATGAGGGTCACGCCAGCGGTGTGCATGGCCACGTCGGTGCCGCTGCTCATCGCAAATCCGACGTCGGCGGCAGCCAATGCGGGGGCGTCGTTCACCCCATCCCCGACCATGGCCACCACCTGCCCCTGGTCGTGGAGCGTTTGGATGTGATCGGCCTTATCTTGTGGGAGAACCTCGGAAATTACGCGCTCTATGCCCAGTTCACGGGCCACGAAGGCGGCGGTGCGGGCATTGTCTCCGGTCAACAGGATGGGCTCGATACCCAGGGCCTTGAGCCGAGACACCGCTCGGGTGGACCCGTCGCGGATGGTGTCTCCTACGGCGATAGCACCGAGTACACGTCCGGCCTCCGCCGCCCACATGACCGACTGCCCCATGGACTCCAGCGCGACAGCCCCCTCCTCCAGGGCATGGAGGTCAATGCCCTCTTCGTGCATGAGCCGGCGAGAGCCGATGAGCAGGTCCCGGCCCTGCACCGTCGCGCGCAGTCCGCGCCCCGGAAGCGCCACAAAGGCGTCGAGGCTCATGGGCTTCAGCCCCCTGGCTGCGGCTTCGCGCACGACTGCGTGACCCAACGGGTGCTCACTCCCGGACTGGGCTCCTGCGACCACGCGAATCAGCGCATCGGCGTCATCGCCGAGCACCTGCTGCACGGTCGGTCGCCCTTCTGTGAGGGTTCCGGTCTTGTCGAACACCACCACATTCACCGCGTGGGCCCGCTCCAAGGCCTGGGCGTCTTTGATCAAGATGCCCGCCTTCGCACCCGCTCCCGTGCCCACCATGAGGGCTGTGGGTGTGGCCAGGCCCAAGGCGCAGGGGCAGGCGATGACCAGGACGGAGACCGCGGTGATGACCGAAGCGACCCACCCCGCACCCGCCACCCACCAGCCCAGCAGTGTGAGGACGGCGATGCCGATGACCACAGGCACAAAGACCGCAGACACCCGGTCGACCGTGCGCTGAATCGGGGCCTTGCTGCCTTGGGCCTGCTCGACCATGCGCACGATGCCGGACAGGGTGGAGTCGGCTCCCACCCGGGTGGCCCGAACCCGAAGCAGACCGTCGCCATTGATGGAGCCACCGGTGACGTCATCGCCTTCTTCGCGAGAAACGGGCAGGCTCTCTCCCGTGAGCATGGATTCATCGAGCTGGCTCTGACCCTGGATGATCACCCCGTCCACCGGCACCCGCTCGCCCGGCCGGATGACGACGATCTCCGAGGCCCCCACGGCCTCGACCGCGACCTCCACCACCTGTTCGCCCCGCTCTACCCGAGCGACCTGGGGCCGCAGCGCCATGAGGGCTCGCACGGCGGCGGTCGTGCCGCGCTTTGCACGGCTCTCTAGGTATTTTCCAACAAGAATCAGCGTAATAATCGCGGCGGCGCTCTCGAAGTACAGGTGGCCATCCCCGATGAACAGCAGCACCACCGACAAGACAAAGGCCGCGGTCGTGCCCAGGGCGACCAGCACGTCCATGTTCGCAGCCCCCGCCCGCACGGCACCCCACGCACCTCGGTAGAAGCGCGCGCCCGCCACCAGCTGCACGGGTGTGGCGAGGGCCGCCTGAACCCAGCCGGGCAGCGATAGGTCCACCCCCAGCGGAGCGATGAACATGGGCAAGACCAGCGGTAGGGTCAAGGCGGCAGAGCCCAGCAGATAGGCGAGCTCTACGGTGTGGCGGCGGCGTTCGACGGCTTGGGCCTGCAACCGCTCTTCATCGGTGGTGGGCGCCCGCTCGGCGTCGTAGCCCGCGTCCCGCACGGTCTGAACCAGCCCCGCCACGTCGACCACTCCGGGCGTGTACGCCACCATCGCCACCTCGGACGCCAGGTTCACCTGGGCCGTCGCCACCCCCGGCGCCGCCCTGAGAGCGGCTTCAACGCGGCCCGCACACGAAGCACAGGTCATGCCGATCAGATGCAGGCGAACCGAGGCTGCCGGCACCGCGAACCCCGCATCGACCACCGCGCGCACCAGGTCAGCCGGCAGAACCACGTTCGGATCGAAGTCTAAATAAGCGAGTTCTGACGCCAGGTTTACCGCACTAGATTCCACGCCATGGACCTCGCCCAGGACCCTCTCCAGTCGACTGGAGCATCCCGAACACGACATTCCGGTCACCGGCAGGGTCAGCGTGGTCATTCGCCCCTTCTAATGCGACCCGACTCGACCCGCGTCCAGGTCCTATTCGCCATCCCACCGAATATCGTGGGTGCTCGCCTCAAGCAGCGTCTGCTTTAGCGAGCGAGCTCGGCGAGAGAGGGCGGAGATCGACCGAAGCTGACTCCACATCGGCCGCAGGTCCCCCTTGCGCACCGACACATCGCGGGCTCCACTCAAGGCGTTGAGCCAGCCGAATACATCGCCCTCACCCATCGCCCGAGGGCCCCCATACAGCAGCATCGCCGCCATGATCTGCGCAGAAGCTCCCGATTTGGCCTCGACCATGGGCGCATCGGAATCTGTGAGCGCCGCCAGCAGTGCGGGGCCATCGGCCAGCAGGTGCACACCGCTGGTGAGCCTGGGATTGCACTCCAAAGCCACCACCGAGTCCCGACCCGCAACGAAGTCAAAGGCCAGTGGCCCCGTCCATTGGGTCATCAGCGCAAAGTCGTGGACCCAGGCCTGCGCTGCCGCGTGCTTCACCGCCCGAAAGTGGACCGCGCTGCCCACCCCAGCGGTGTACTTCGCCTGATAGGCTGTGTGGACCGTCAACGTGCCCTCGTGAGCCATTCCCCAGGTACAGAGCACTGGACCACGGCAGTAGCGCTGTACGACCCACGGAGCCTGTTCGGTCGGCCGTAGACCGGCCAGATCTTCGGGATCCGGGCGGATCACCACCTGCGTAGCGAACCGGGAAAAGCAGGGTTTCAACACCGCACTCTTTCGACCCCCCACCTGTTCGATCGCCGCGTACATCCCGTCTCGATCTACGACGGTGTGGGACGGCGGCACGTCCAAGCCCAACTCCGTGCACCAGTCGGCGAACTGTCCCTTGTGGTGGGCCCGTCGCAGTCGCTCGATGGGTTCGAGCCGCGTCGGAAGGCCCGCCACCTGCGCCACCCAGAACAGCTCCTCGCACGTGGGAAAGACCCAGTCGATGTCCTCCTCAGCCACGATGCGCTGGAGGTCTTCGGCGAAGGCCTCGAACTGCTGTCGAGGGGGCGCGATGGCGTGGGTCTTCGTCACCCGCCGCGAGAAGCTGGTGATGGTCGACGGCAGGCTCTCGGCCAGGTGGACCTCGGCTCCACCCGCGTGGAGCAGGCGCACCAAGTCCAACGTCGCGGGGGCCCTGCCTCCCGTCACCAAAACCCGCATCCTGCGCCTCCGGGCGGCCCTGTATCCGACAGCGCGGTATGCGGCGCCCATGGACGCAGCCGCCCCCTCCCCGATTTGGGTCATCGCCCGCCAGTTCGCCCTGTACGTGGTGATCGGCGTGTTCACGACCGCGATCTACTACGGGCTTTGGGCCCTGCTATTCTATACGTTTGCCGTCGATTATCGTATTGCGTCGGGCGTGGGCTACGGCCTGGGGTCGCTGGTGAACTTCGGACTGCAGCGCTGGCTGACGTTCAACGATCGCTCTCGGCACGCCATGGGCCCGCAGTTCGCGGTGTATTGGGTGATTGTTGCGGCCTCCCTGGGCCTCACCGTCTTGCTCGTCTGGGCCGGGGTTGCCGGGGCCTCGCTACCCGAGTGGTTGTCGGTTGCGATCACCAGCGGCGTCGTCCTCGTGTTCAACTTCGCCACGCACAAGTGGATCACGTTCAACCCGCGAATCTGGGGCACACCCGACGCGGAGACCTAGAGAAGGGGAGCCCATGGCCGTCGAAGAAGGTCGCTACCAGATGTTGTGGGACTGCCCCGCTTGCGGGACCGACCAGCTGCTGGGCTTGGACCATCGCTTCTGCCCCAACTGCGGCTCCGCCCAGGACCCAGGCCTGCGCTACTTCCCATCCGACGATGCCAAGATCGCCGTCGACGATCACCCGTACCACGGCGCCGACAAGGTCTGCCCCGCGTGCGACACCCCCAATGGCGCGGCCAGCGAGTTCTGCCAAGCCTGCGGTTCGGATCTGGACGGGAGCAAAGCTGCAGCCGTGCGCGGAGACGTGGTGCTGGGCGAAGACGAGTCCTTTGCCGGGCAGACCGCCCAAGACGCGAAAGACGAGGCTCGCGAGCGAAAACGAAAGGAAGAAGCACGTCGGCGGGGCGAAGATCCCGATCCGCCCAAGAAGAAGTCGGGCCTATTCGGGATGGGGTTGGCCGGCACGGGCTGCCTGATTCTGGTCTTACTCATGATCTTCGGTTGCGCCGGATACTTCTGCCTGTCGAGCCTGTGGTCCAGCAGCGGCGAAGTCACGGTGGCCGGCCACGCGTGGAAGCGCGAGATCAACGTCGAGGCCTTCGGTCCCCAGAAGGGCTCAGCATGGGAAGATCGAGTGCCGCGAGGCGCCACGAGCGTGCGGTGCTCCAAAGAGGTCAAAGACACCAAGAAGGTCGCCGACGGCGAGACCTGCAAGACCCGCAAAGTCGACAAAGGCGACGGCACCTTCGCCGAGAAGAAGGAGTGCACGCCCAAGTACCGCTCCGAGAAGATTTACGGCCAAAAATGCAGGTTTATGGTCAATGAATGGAAGAAGTCCCGCACCGCGAAAGCCCAGGGCACCGACCTCAACCCGCTCTGGCCCAACGCGCGACTGTCCCAGGTGGGCGACTGCGTGGGTTGTGAGCGCGAGGGTCGCCGGACCGACACCTACTCCTTGCGCGTCACCGACGAATCCGGCGCCGAGCACAAGTGCGATCTCTCCGAGGCCAAGTGGCGCTCGTACACCAAGGGCCAGCGCGTAGAAGCCAGCTTTGGCGGCCTCACAGGCGCCATCGACTGCAGCAGCTTCTAGTGGGGCCCTACGAGATCGATCAGGTTCAGCTGGCCTTCAACCCGGTCACGCTGCAGATCTTAAACGTCGTCTTGGGCCTGGTCCTATTCGGCGTCGCCCTCGACCTCAAAGTCGAGCATTTCACCGCCTTGCTGCGCAATCCCAAGGCGCCATTGGTGGGGATCACCGCCCAGTTTCTGATCCTCCCCGCGGTGGCGTTCGCCCTCATCAGCGTGCTGGACATCGCCCCGAGCATGAAGTTGGGGATCTTGTTGATCGCCAGCTGTCCCGGCGGAAACGTCAGCAATTTCCTCACCCATCTGGCGAAGGGCAACACCGCGGTGAGCGTGGGCATGACCCTGATCTCCACCGCCGCTGCCATCATCACAACCCCGCTCAACCTCACTTTCTGGGGGAGCCTGAACCCTCAGACTGCGGACTTGATCCGTGACTTTTCACTCGATCCCCTCCAGATGCTGCTGACGGTGGGCGTGCTCTTGGGCGTGCCCCTGGCCGGCGGCATGGCCCTGTCCCACTTCGCGCCCACGGTCGCGGCATGGCTACGAAAGCCGTTTAAGTGGCTGTCCATCGCCTTTTTCCTGGTCTTCGTTCTATTGGCCTTCGGCGCCAATTTCCGCCACTTCCTCGCTCATATCGGCGGCGTATTCCTACCGGTCTTACTCCTGAATACCGCAGCCCTGGCGCTGGGCTGGGGAAGCGCGTGGGTCTTCGGACTGCCCTCGGCGGACCGCCGCGCCGTATCCATCGAGGTCGGGATCCAGAACAGCGGGCTCGGCCTGATCTTGATCTTTAACTTCTTCGATGGCTTGGGCGGTATGGCCGTCGTTGCCGGATGGTGGGGCATCTGGCACATCATCGGCGGGCTCACGCTGGCCACGATCTGGGGTGCGCAGCGTGGGCGGGCCCCGCAGCCGGACTGAGACGCACCCGCGGGCCGTCTCGGCCCCGCCTACTCGGCGGTTCCCACCATCTCGATGGGGCCCAATGGGAACGACTCACCGTCCACCACCAAGCTCGTCCGGACCTGCGCCTGATGGGAGCCCGGCGTGCCATCGAACTGAATGTCGAAGGTGACCTCCGCCTCGGGCTCCACTGAGTACCCGGGTCCTTCGGGGAGGAGAAACACCCCAGAAGGGTCGTCAAACGTCACTTCTACGTCTGCCGCAAAACCGCAGGTATTCGCCAGCGTGAGCGCCTGAAGCGGCTCTTCGGCCGTGAACCGAATCAGGCGCGCGGGCTCAAAGGTGACGCAGTCGGCGAAGGTGTCAAAGACCCCGGGACCAGCACCCGGACCGGGCTCTATCAACAGGCCCGGATCGGTAGAAGACCCATTGCAGCCAAACAGGCACACAGCGAGCAGCGTCCAACGTCCCATGAGACCACCTCCGAAAGCACGTCATAACCGCCCGCCGAAAAAAAGTAGACTGACATGCCAGTCCACCCAGGATACACCTGCCTTCACAAACTAGACTGAACTGTCAGTCCAGTTTGCGGAGGCCTTGATGAACGCCGCTTCTCCCGGCATTGCTACCTTCTTCCGAGTCGAAGGCGTGCTCGTTCGTCGGCCCGCGCTGGCCGCTCCCGCGTGGCTCGCGGCCAATGCTCAGACGTTCAAGCAGCGCCTGTTCGGCTTGGGCACGGTCTTGGCTGCCGCCCCCTTGGCCTTGCCCGGAACGCCGCTGTCCGACCCCACAACCGCCGCCCGACTGGCGTGGGCCGGCCTGCGAGATGTGAGCGAAGATCGCCTCATTCTCTTGGGCGAAGCCTACTACCAAGCGTGGCTCAAAGACGCTGTGTCCGCCGCCGGCACGCGCATGTGGACACAGGCGAAGGCCCGTGGTGACCGCCTGGTCTTGGTGTCCGACAGCGTAGACGTGGTGGTTCAGCACCTCGCCGATGACCTGGGCGCACACGACCTGATCTGCAATCGACTGCAGATGCGCAGGGGCCGAGCCACCGGCCGCCTCGCAGACCCCATTTTGGGCCACCACACCGGTGGCAGTTGGCTGCGAGACTATGCCGCTACCCACGGACTGGACCTAAGCCGCAGCACGGCGTGCGGACATGGTGCCGGCGACGTGGCTCTGCTGAGCGCCGTGGGCTTGCCCTGCGCCGTCAACCCCGACCCCACCCTGCGACACGCTGCCAGAGATCTGGCTTGGCCTGTCGTTGTCGACTGAGGACCGGATGCGACCCACCGAAGTACACCCGCTATCTGTTCACCAAAGCCTTGGAGGAAAGCACCTCCTCGTCACAGGTGTCACCGGCTTCCTGGGTAAGGTCTGGATCCTGGACCTGCTCCAGCACCTGCCCGACGTGGGCCGAATCACGGTCCTCGTTCGAGGTCGCCGAGGCGAGCACGCCGTCGACCGGACCGAACGCGTCCTGGGCACCTCGCCCGCTCTCCGCGCCATGCGCACGGAGCACGGCGCTCGCTTGTCGACCCTGCTCTCCGACCACATCGACGTGCTGCCAGGCGAGCTAACCGAACCCAACTGTGGAGTTCCAAACCAGGTGATCGAAGAGCTAGCCGGTTCGGTGGACGTGATGGTGAACTTCGCAGGCACCGTCGACTTCCAGCCCGATCCGCTCCAGGCCATCGCGATCAACGCGGAAGGTGCCCTCAACGCCGGAGACCTGGCCCAAGCCCTGGGCGTACCTCTGGTCCACGTCTCCACCGCCTACGTGGCAGGGCGCGTGAACGGGCGCGTGCCCGAGGTCCTCGACCCCAACCTCGCACCGAGCGATGTGCGCTTCGATCCATCTCAAGAGCTCGCCGAGCTCAAGGCCGCTCTCGCGCCGCTGGGCGCCGACCGCACCCGACGCCAGGAGCGCATCGACCTGGCCCAAGCCCGCGCCGACCACCTGGGCTTCCCCAACCTCTACACCTACTCCAAGTCCCTGGCCGAGCGACTGCTCACCCTGCGCGAGGGCCTGGACGTCACCATCGTTCGCCCAAGTATTGTGGAGTGTGCACGTGCTTTCCCATTCGTAGGGTGGAACGAGGGGCTCAACACTTCGGCCCCCCTCGCCTGGCTGATCTCCACAGCCTTCCGCGACTTCCCCAGCCGGCCCCACCACCACTTCGACATCGCCCCGGTGGACCTGGTGAGCCGCGGCGTCAGCCTGGCCACGGCCGCCGCCCTGTCCGGTCAAGGCGGCGGGGTCATGCACTTGGGCACCTCGGGCTCAAACCCTGTTCAATTCGGTCGAATCATCGAACTCACAGGATTGGCCAATCGCAGACGCCTGCGCCAAGACCCCAACGCCACCCCCTACCAACGCATGGTGGTCGCCCACCTCGATCCCATCGCGGTCGATGCGGAACGTCGCCCGCTGTGGCACGTGAGTCGGTTGCGAAAGGGCGCCAAGGCCGCACAGCGCTGGCTCTCCGACGCCATGGACGCTGAGCTGCCCGGTGGCCTGGACACGCTGGCCGGCGACTCGGTTCGCTCGTTCTCCAAGAAGAACCTCAAACGAACCAACGATGCCGTGCGCAATCTGGGCCGGATCGAGACCATGTTGGAGCTGTTCCAGCCCTTCGTGCACGACCATGACTACGTGTTCGAGAACGACCGGATCCGCGCCCTGTCCGCCGGGCTTCCCGAAGAGGAGCGGGCCCAGTTCTCCTATGACGAGAACACCATCGATTGGCGAGACTACTGGTACAACGTACAATACCCAGGCCTCTACACGTGGAGCATTCCCGTGCTGGAAGGCAAGCGCATCGAGGATGACCCGGCCCTAGAGCCCCCCGTCCGGCTCCGGCACGCAGGCGCCCGCGCCTTGACCGCGATGGAGGGCAAGTGAGCCTGCTGGGCCGGCTCACCGATGTGGCGCGAAGCGTCCGCAATCGAGCGTCTTCTATCACCGATGCTGACCTGGCATTAGAGGCGGCCATGGCTGGCTTTATCGAGTTGGCTGCCACCCGTTACGCGGTGCAAGACGGGCCCGCATGGACCCCGGGGCAGCCCTACTCGATCCTGCTCGCTGGCTATACCGGTACTCGCAACACCGGCGCCGATGTGCGCGTCGAAGAAATGATCCGCCAATTCCGCCACCTTTGGGGCGACGCGAACCTAGAGCTGTCGATCCTGACTATCGATCGGGAAGGCAGCCGCGGCTACTTCCGCACCGCCCGGCAGCTGGAGTTTCCCAAGCTCTTCCCCGCCTGGCTCTACCGCCACGTGCACCAGCACCACGCGGTTGTGGCCTGCGAAGGCTCCATGTTCAAGTCCAAGTTTGCCAATGCGCTGGCGACCATGATGACCGGAGCCCTGGGTCTAGCCGCCGCCGAACACAAGGTGGCGGTGGGCTACGGCGGAGAGGCCGGAGCCATGGACCCAGACCTGGAGCGCCTGGTCGCGCGATACTGCAAAGACACTCTTCAAATCTGCCGAAACGAGAACTCCGCCCAGATCTTAGGCGACCTGGGCATCCCCTGCCGGGTGGGCACCGACACCGCCTGGACCTACCAACCGGCGGACATGAAGGCCGGGCCCCAGTGGCTCCGAGACCACGGCTGGGACGGTACCCAGCCGGTCATCGCGGTGTGTCCGATCAACGCCTTTTGGTGGCCTGTAAAGGCCGACGTGGAAAAGGCCGTGTCTCGCCTAGTGACTGGGGCGCACTCCGACTCTCACTATGCCAGCCTCTACTTCCACAATGCGGGACCCGAGGTCGACGCCGCGCAAGATCGATACCTCCAGGGCATCGCCGACGGCATCAACCGGGTTCAGTCCGAACACAACGCCTTTATCGTGCTCTACGGCTCCGAAGCGTTGGACCGCCGAGCCTGCGAAGCCCTCGCCCCTAAACTCCGGGTCGAGCCGCCGCTCATGGTGAGCGATGACCACGACCATGGCGAGATGGTCAGCATGCTCTGGGCCTGCGATGCGGTGGTGTCCAGCCGCTACCACGCCATCGTGTGCTCCATGGCCGGCAAGCCGGTCAGTGTCGGCATCACCATGGATGAGCGCATCCGCAATCTCATGGCGGACCGCGGCACCCCAGAGCTCGCTTTAGAAGTCGACGATTCTGATCTCGGCGCAAAGCTCGCTCACCAGCTGCACCGCGTACTCACCGAGCGAGACACGTTCCGGGACGGCATCGAACGGTGCGTGGCTCGAAACCTCCGGGTGATGGGCACGATGGGCGCCATGCTCGTGGACCATGTGCGAGAGCGCCACCCCGAGATGCCCTTCCGTGCGGAGCTAGGAGAACACGGAGATCCGTGGGACCACTTGCCCCCTCTACCACCACGAATCCAAGACATCGCCGAACGCCTGGCCTGAACCCCACCCCGAGTCCGCCCCCATGTCCTTTGTCGCCTCCATCGTCGGCCACTTGGCTGCCAGCCCCCACAAGCCGTTCATTACCGCCATGCACGGGTCAAACGGACATCCCACCACGGGCCTCCAGCTGCTGGACCTGATCGGGCGAGGCCGTGGTTTCCTACGTGCGAACAAGGTTCAGGCGGAAGACCGGATCGTGCTCTTGGCGCCCAATTCCGCCGACTGGGTCGCGGCGGACCTGGCCATACTATGCGAGGCCGCCACGGTCGTGCCGATGTACGCCCGCCAGAAGACGTCCGAGCTCGCCGCGATGATGCGTGACTGCGAGCCCGCGCTCGTGATCTGCGCCGACGACGCCCTAGCCGACAGGGTCCGCGAGGAGTGGGCCGACGCCCCCGTGCACACCTTCGAGGCCTTCTTCACCGCTGACGCCATCGACGAGCCGCCCATCGAGCCCCCCGACGACGCCGCCGTCACCATCATCTACACCTCCGGCAGCACCGGCGAGCCCAAGGGCGTGGTGAGCACGGTGGCCAACGTCGACTACATGCTGCCCCAGACCGCCACGGGCCTCACGCGAATGATGTCGCTCGGCGCCCCACTGACCGGCGACGACATCGTGTTCCACTACCTGCCATTCTGCTTTGCGGGCAGCCGGGTGGTGCTGTGGACCTGCTTGTACCGGAACAATGGGCTGCACATCAGCACGGACCTCGAAGACCTGGCCGCCGAGCTGGGAGCCGTTCGACCCAACTACTTCCTGAACGTGCCGGTGCTGCTCGAACGCATCAAAAACGGGGTTGAGGCCAACCTGGCCGAGCGCCCTGCCGCCATCCGGTGGCTGTACGCTCGGGCCAAACAGGCGTGGGCCAACCAGGCCAGCGGGCACGCCACAATCGCGGACCGCGCGGTCTTAAAGCTCGCCAATGCCGTGCTGCTCTCCAAGATCAAGGAGCGCGTCGGACCCCGCCTGCGCTGCCTCATCTGTGGCTCAGCGCCCCTCGGCGAAGACACCCAACGCTGGTTCGAAATGCTCGGCATTCCCGTCTACCAGGTGTACGGCCTGACCGAGACCACCGCCATCGTCACCATGGACACGCCCGAGGGTCGCGTGGTGCCCGGCCGCGTGGGGCCGGCGCTGGGCGGCGTCGAGGTCCGGGTGGGCGAAGGCGACGAGATCCAAGTTCGAGGTCCGAACATCTTTCCTCGCTACTGGAAAAAGCCCGACGCGAGCGCCGCGGCGTTCACCGAAGACGGGTGGTTCCGAACCGGCGACCGCGGCGAGGTGGACGGCCACGGAAACTGGAAGATCATCGGCCGCGTGAAGAACCTCTTGGTGCCGTCCAGCGGGCACAACGTAGCGCCCGAGCCCATCGAACAGCTGCTCATCGAGCGCATTGAGGGCGTCGAACAAGCGTTATTGGTCGGGCACGGCAAGCCCTTTATCGCCGCTCTGCTCACCGGAGACATCGATCCCGATACGGTTCAGGCCGGAATCGATGCGATCAACGCCGATCTTCCCCACTACAAGCGGGTTCGCGCACACCACGTGGCGGCGGAACCCTTCACCATCGAAAACGGTCTGCTCACGGCCAACCAAAAGGTCCGACGCGACACGATCGAAGCCCACTACACCGCTGAGATCGAGGCCTTCTACCCATGAGCGCTTCCTTCTGTGGCCACGCCCTGTCCTGGAGTCGCGTCGATGACGCGCTCGAGGTCGAGCTGAACCGCGCCCCCGCCAATGAGCTGGGAACCACCACCGTGCGGGAGCTGGAGCAGCTCGTTGAGTACGTGGGTAGCGGAGCCGGTGGAGCCAGAGCCCTCATCTGGCACTCGACCCTAGACCGCGGCTTCTCGGCGGGGGCGGACCTTCGTGAGCTGCACGCGGGCTTGGTGGAGCGGACCGAGCGCCAGACCGCCGCCGTCGATCGGTGGACCGACGCTCTGCCCGACCGGGCGGCGCGATTGGTGGAGCGGGGTGCCAAGCGGGTGGCAGCACCGCTCATTCGCCGGCGCGTCGGCCAGTTTATCGACCGCATTCACGCCGTGTTCGACGCCCTCGACCAAGCGCCTCTCACCACCATCGCCGCTGTACATGGCGTGTGCCTCGGGGGCGGTCTGGAGTGGGCGCTCACCGCCGACATCATCGTGGCGGACAAGTCGGCCCGCTTCGGATTTCCGGAGCTTCGACTTGGTCTTATCCCCGGGTTCGGCGGCATTCCCCGCCTGGAGCGGGACGTCGGTGCAGCGGTCGTTCGAGATCTGCTCTTCACCGGCCGCACCATCCGAGCCAGTCGCGCCTTCGAGCTCGGCTTGGTGAGTCAGGTCGTGGCCCGCGGCGAGGCGCTGCACGTGGCGCGCCAGGTGGCCAAGCAGGCGGCGCGCTTCGACCCCGCGGTGGTGGCCCAGGCCAAGGCCTTCGTCAAGCCCTTGCCCGCCTCTCGACTTCAAGAGGAAAAAGCCACCTTCTTGCGCATGGTCACCGACCCCACGGTCTTCGAATCCCTCACCCGTTTTGTAGAGGACCAGGGCCCCATGCCCTGGCTGCCTGGAGGTTCCACATGAGCGCCAGCCTCACCCAACAGCTCATCGCCCTGTCCGCGGACCGCTTCGGCAAGGATGCGTCCACCCTGTCGGAGTCCGACGATCTCTTCGATGCTCTAGGCATCGACAGCGTGCAGGCCATGGACCTGCTGACCGACCTCGAGGATCGCTTCGACGTCGAGATCCCCGACTATGAGCTTCAGGACGCGCGCACCTTCGCCCAACTCGCCGATGTGCTCCGCAGGAGGGGCGCGTGATCGCGGGCCGCCAACCTTCTGAACTGCCAGGCACCGCCCTCTGGCCAGACGCCTATGGCTGCCTCGGTGACCTACTCGCCGACGCGCTCGTGCAGTTTAAGTCCGAGATCGCCCTCATCGAGGCCACCCGCAAAAGGGAGTCCCGACGCCTCACCTACCTCGATGCGTGGAAGGCGACGTGGGGTCCGGGTAGCTGGCTTCAGGACCACGATCTAGGCGCGGACCACCGACTGGCCATCTTGATGACCAACCAGCCCACTTGGCTGATCGGTGCCTGCAGCGCCTTCCTTCGAGGCATGACCTTGGTACCCCTGGACTACAAGCTGTCCGGCCCCGAGCAAGCGAGCCTCTTGGCCCACGCCAAGCCCCAGGTCCTACTGGTCGAATATGGCCTTTGGCGCAGGCTTCCGGAGGTCCAAGCAGAGCATGTGTGGGTCACCGAGGCCCCTGAAGACGCCGATCTCAAGGGCGCCATCCGCTTTGAGAGCCTCACTGCGAAGGCCCCGTTCGAGCGGGTGCCCCGCGTTCGCGACGACATCGCCTGCATCGTCTACAGCAGCGGCACTGGCGGCACGCCCAAGGGCTGCCAGCTCACCCACCGCAACTACCTGGCCCAGTGGGACAGCCTGGCGCGCCTGTACCCTATGCAACCTGGCGACCGATTCTTCAGTTTGTTGCCAACGAACCACGCCATCGACTTTATGACTGGCTTCATCGGACCCTTCGCGTGCGGCGGGACCGTGGTGCACCAACGCACCCTCAGGCCTGAATTCCTTCGGTGGACCCTACAAGAGTACGGGATCACCCACATCGCGCTAGTGCCACGGCTGCTCGTCGCCCTGCGCGAGGGCATCGAAGCCAAGCTCGACGATCAACCCGGCTGGCGAAAACGGGCGGTGGACCTTTTGACTCGGGCCAATGCCGCCGCCACCTGGAGGCGACCTCACCACCGGCTGTCCAGCCGTCTGCTCAAGCCCATCCACGACGGGTTCGGCGGCAAGCTCAAGCTCATCTTCTCGGGGGGCGCCTTCGTGCCGCCCGACCTGGCGCAGTTCTTCTACGATCTGGGCCTGCCCGTGGTGATCGGCTACGGCCTCACCGAAGCGTGCACCGTGGCCACGGTCAATGACCTTCGCCCGTTCCGACCGGATAGCGTCGGCCTTCCCGTGCACGGCGTGCGCGTCCGCATCGATGCACCCGCCGCAGATGGGGTGGGTGAGGTGCACCTACACGGGCCTACCGTCTTCGCCGGCTACCTGGACGCACCCGAGCTGACCGCCGCGGCATTTACCCACGATGGCTGGCTCAAAACCGGCGACCTAGGCTGGGTTGACGGGGCTGGCCACCTACACCTGGTCGGGCGCTCTCGAAACATGGTGGTCACGGACGGCGGTAAGAACGTCTACCCCGAGGATGTGGAGGCCGCCTTCACCCAGGTCCCCTGCGAAGAGCTGGCGATCACCGCCGCGAACTTCGTTTGGCCCAAGCGCAGCCTCACCGGCGAACGCTTGATCGCCGTCGTGCGCCACGAGGACGGCTTGCCCACGGCGACCCTAGATGCATTGCGCCGCCACAACCTTCGTCTTCCCGAGCACAAACGAGTTTGGGGCGTGCTGCCCTGGAGCCAGGAGTTCCCGCTCACCGCCTCCCTCAAGCTCAAGCGCAATCGGCTGGCCGAGCAGCTCCGGGCGTCCGCCACCGAAACCGATGTCGTGCCCCTAGGACACGGCTCATGAGTGTGCTCGCCATCATCAATGGGGCCGCGGGCGGCGGGCGGTGTGGCAAGAAGGCCAAGGTGGCGCTCACCCGGCTTCGAGGTACCTTTCCCGAGCTGACCGAGGCGTGGACCGAAGGCCCAGCCGACGCCACCCGCTTGGCACAGCAGGCGTGGGATGAGGGCGTGCGCACCTTCTTGTCCGTCGGCGGCGATGGCACGGCGTTTGAAGTGCTCAATGGCCTGTTTCCCAGAGCCGATGGCGAGGACGTGCCCACCTTGGGCTACCTGCCGCTGGGCACGGGCAATAGCTTCGTACGAGACTTCAATATCACGGACCCGGCCGGCGCCATCGCCGCGCTGGAATCCAAGCAGCGCCGGCGGGTCGACGTGGTGCGCGCCGAGCACGACGGTGGGGCCTTCCACTTTGTGAACCTGTGCAGCGTCGGCTTCACCGCCGAAGCCGGTGACGTGACCAATCGGCGGTTCAAAGCCTTGGGTGCCGGTGGCTATATCGCGGCCACCTTGGTCACCCTGGCCCGACTCAAACACCCGGTCTTCCCCATCCGGCTCGACGAAGACAGCGACTGGGATCGGCGGCCGTGCGCCCTGCTCTCCTTTTCCAACAGCGGCTTCACAGGTGGCACCATGAATATGGCGCCTGGGGCCGACCCCTGCGATGGCCAGGTGGACGTGATCCGTGTGGGCGACCTTGGACGTGCCCGGTTTCTCGCCACGTTTCCCAAGATCTTCGCCGGCACCCACACCGCCGCGCCCAACATCGAGCAGCGCCTGGCGAGCCGCGTCGATCTGGACCTAGACGGCCCTGTCGACTGCATGGTCGACGGCGAGATCCTCAACGTGCGACTCACCAAGCTCACCGTCCTGCACCACGCCCTCGAGGTGCTGCTGTGAGCTCCGCCGTCGCCAACACCCCCATCCAGCTCGCCCAGGACGGCCTCGTGGCCAAGGCGATGGCTGTGGTGCTGTGGTGGCTGGGGCTGTGCTGGCTCGTACCCATGATGATGCTCATGATGTTGGTGGGCCTGTTCGTGCCTGCGGATCGAACCGACTGGCTGAGCCGCATCTACTGCCGCGGGCAAATATTCTGGAGCTTCAACCGTTGGAAAACGGTGGTAGACCCGGCGGTCGATCCCGAGGGCGTCTACCTGTTCTGCCAGAACCACATCAACCTGTTGGACCACGTGACCATGTACCCAGCCACCCCGCATTTCAAGCAGGGCATCGAGCTGGCGAGCCACTTCAAGATCCCCGTCTACGGCTGGTTTATGAAGCAGCGCGGCACCTTGGCCGTCAAGAAGGGCGACCGGCGCTTCTTCCGAAAGCTCGCCGAGGGTATGCGCGCCGAGGTCGAAAAGAAGCACTCCCTCCTGGTGTTTCCAGAAGGCACTCGCACCACCACCGGCCGCGTGGGCGAGTTCAAGATCGGCAGCTTTCGCCTCGCCCACGAGCTGGGCCTACCCATCGTGCCCGTGGCGGTCACCGGGATGTACCAGGTGCTTCGAAAAGGCAGCTGGCTCCTGCGCCCTGGCCACCAAATCACCGTGCACGTTCTCGCCCCGCTTCCCACCGAGGGCCTCACCCGGCAAGACCTGCCCCAGCTCGCCGAGACCTGCCGCCAGCAGATCGCGGACATCGTCGACGCGCACTGGGACCGCCAAGGACACCCGTCATGAACGAGACCCCCGCCGACGGCCGCACCGTTCGAGCCGCCAAGGCCCGAGAACACCGCCGCGCCCAGATCCTCGAAGCCGCCCTCGAGGTCTTCGCCCGCCAGGGCTACCACCAGACGAGCGTCAGCGATCTCGTCGAGGCTGCCGGTGTGGCACGAGGAACGTTCTACCTCTACTTTGACGGCAAGAGCGCCATCTTCCACGAGCTCGTGGACAACCTGCTCGCGACCCTGCGGGCCACCATCAGCGGCGTCGACACCACCGTCGGGGCCGCCCCGATCCCGGTTCAGCTCACCGCGACCCTGTCCAACGTGCTCAATGCCCTGTCCGACAATCGCGCGTTGTGCCGCATTCTCTTTCGCGAGGCGGTGGGCCTAGACGACGACGTCGACGCCAAGCTCCAGCTGTTCTACGAGGGCCTGCGTCGCTACGTGCAGATGGCCCTCGACAATGGTCAAAAGCTAGGTTTCGTCCGACCCATCGACACCGAGGTCGCCGCGAGCTGCGCCTTGGGCGCCGTCAAAGAGGTCGTGAGCCGGTACCTCGTGCGCAATGAAGACGAGGTGGACCTACAGACCGTCGCCCGAGGCGTGCTGGACTACTCGCTGCGAGGCGTCGGCGCATAGGGCTGCACCTCGCAGACCACCTGCTGCCGCAGCACGCTCGCGGTCAACGACGCGTCGTCGCCACGGCCCACCGCTACCCGCACCTGCTCGGGCGTGTGGACCTCGCCGTCATACACCACCACGACGGTCTCATCTCCAGGTTGCAGCATGGTTGTCGCGCCAAAATCGGTGTAGCGAGTGGCGCCGATCCCCACCAGGGCCCGCTCCGGCCGACCCGCCACAGCCAGCCACTGTCCCAGGTCTTCCAAGGGCCCTTGGGCCGCTTGATTCCGCAGACGATCGAGCACCCATCGCATCAAGCGCTGGTGGAAATAGGAGTAGCCGAGCACGGCGCTATCTTCGCCGTAGACGTGAACAGCGCCGCGTCGAACGAGCAAGCTCACCAAGCGATACCGGTCGAGCGAGCACCCTTCGACCAGACCATCCGCCAATGGAAGCACGGTGCCAGACAAGCCCTTGGTCCGAGGGCCCCAGTTCTTTTTGCGGCTGATCTTGGGTGCTGGGATCCGTAGAGACACATCGTTATACGCCGCGAATCCCGTGGCACGCACCCTGGTCAGTTCACGGCCGGCCCATTGCAATTCTACCCGGAGCCCCACCTCGGGCTCGGTCTGCACGGGCAGGGTTAGGTCCGGCAATGCGATGGTGGACGCGGAGAAGGGGTCGACGCCCAGCGCCCCATCCGCACCCCGAACCCAAGTGGGAAAGAGCCCTTTGGGCGCATGCTCCGGCGCGGACACCGCCACAAAGTCACCGGCCTCGCCGGCCTGCTCCAAGTGGCCAGTCATATTGCCGGCCACGCCAAATGCGATGTCAAACGCCACAGATCCGCTCACTCTCCAGACCACTCATCGAGCTGATCCGTCGGCGCAGCCGTGCAGTCGATGTTCGCGATCGTTTCATCGGCTTTGTGCACCCAAACGCCCTTGAAGTTGTTGGCCTCCCCCTCCCCCGGCGCGCAGCAGCCGCTCCCCGAGTACGACGACACTTCGTAGGTAAATCCTCCATTTTCGAACATCGCAACCCGACCCTCTGTGCGAACGTGGGACCGACCTTCGACGGTGAACTGCCCGCGTCCGCCGGTCTTGGTCTGGGGGAACACCAGCTCCGGCTCTCCAAGACGGCCGTAGCGATACTGGGCGTCTTGAGGGTCAGGACCCCCGCACAGAGACAGGTGCTTCCCGCCGGCCACAGGGCAGTCAAAGTAGGCCTTCTCGTCCGGCGCGCAGTGACCTGTGCCGGTGGCGGCCGACGGGGATTCAGGCGCAGGGGCCGAGGTCTGAGCGGCGGGGCTCGCCGGGGGGGCCGGCGTCACAGGCGGTGGTTCTTCGGGGGTCGGTGGACTCATTGGGCCGGTACAAGCCACACAAAATACCAAGACACCACTCAGGCGCGCGAACATGAAGACCTCCAAGACTGCGAGGGCCTATCCCGGGGGTGCCCCGACCTGCCGCCCCTACTTCTGGCCCTGTGTCACCGACCACGCCTGCACATTGGTGAGCATGCGCTCGATCCCCAGCCGGGTCTGACGCCGCACGATGCCTTCAGGAACCCACAGGCTGCTATTGGCCATGATCGTGTAGGTGGCCGTGGACTTGCCGTTCCCGATGTCCTTGAACACCCACGACGTGGTGTAGGACTTAAACGCGTTGCTATCGATGAGCGTGCTGCGGAAGCCGGTGGACGTGGGACACCGCTTGGTCCGGTACTTCACCGTCATGACGCTGCTGGGCGAGGTGGACTTGAGGCGCAGACACGGGCCCTCGGTACCTTCGACGACCACCACCGTGCCGCCGCCGTCGACCGTGGGCAACCACAGCGGATCGGACAGGTTTGCCCGTATCACTTCGGCAGACACATCCAGCTCAGCGGTGCCGATCACAGACCCGTCAGACTGCACCGCCACCGAGGGCGGGCCGGCGAGCGCAGCGATGGCCAAAAACATCCACATCTCTATCTCTCACCTGTGAAGCGCCGGAGCGCACCCCTCTGTGTTCGGAACCGGCGGCCCATCCCCACAGTCTAGTGGGGTAGAACCCTGGCGACGCACAATGGAGTCCTCGATGTTGACACTGCTGCTCACCCTCGCCTCAGCCCATGCAGGGGTCCCCATTCCTGCGGTCGATGGGGACCAGGCCATTTCCTGCGCCGACGGAGACTCCCTGGTGCAGATCATGGGGGTGACCCGGCCCACAGGACTGGCCGGGCAGACCCTACAAAAGCTAATTTTGCAAGAGCTCATCGACCTGGGCCAGCCGCTGTGGGCCGTGAGCAGCAAGCGACAAAATGGCCTGCGCGCCCTGTCCTTCACGATGGCGCCTGGGGTGGACCCCGCGACCGTGGCCGAATCCCTGCCCGACAACGCCACCTACACCATCGACGGTCAGAAGCTCGCGTTCACGTGGGAGATCCCCACCCCGACCCCAGCGGGGACGCTGGCGGTTATTCGTAGCTTCGAGGCGTCCAATGGCTGCGTCATGGCTTTGGCCAACGAGCCGGACCAGACCGGCGGGATCTGGATCTCCGAGGGGGGTCAGCGGACCGAGGCTCGCCTGCCCACGAAGGTGCTGAAGAAGGTCATGACCCGCATGGGCGTTCCAATGACCGCCCATGCCAGAGCCACGATCCCCCTCGACGCATCCACCTCCGAGCCGGTGGTGGTGGCCATGCGCATCAATATGGATCTCAGCACGCTGCAGCTCAACCAATGGCTGGAACTGGCCAAGATCCCCAAGACCCTAGAGCTCGACCTCCCAATGGTGCCTGGCGCTCAGATCGGGCTCTTGGGGACCCCAGCCAATGCAGGCCTGGTGGGTTCGGTGAGGCTTCAGTCCAAAAAGCACGCCAAGCAGCTCTATAAAGAGCTGGTCGACGAGTCAGCTCAGCCCAGCCAAAAGCCACTCTTCGCGGCCATCGATGGACCCACGGTCTTTCTGGCCACCAGCCAAGCCTTGTTGTCTGACATCGAGTCGCCGGGCCAGGGAACGCCGTGGTTTCCTAAAGGCTCAGAGGGGTCCATCCCGCCCCAGTCCGATCCCGGCGTATTCGTTCGTCTGAGCGAGGGCGAGAAACGCATGGCCTTTGCCATTATGACGAATGAAAGCGGACAATTTCTGCTGATCGCCGAGGGGCCCAAGGCAGCCGAGGTCATGCGCTGGCTCTGAGCGTCTAGTTGGCGATGGAGACCAGCACACCGGGCAAGCACATCTCGTTCTGAGTGCCCCACCCCGCCTCTGTAGGCTCTGTGTCACCCGTCGTGTCGTAGATGCACTCGACCTTGAGCGTGTCCGACGCGTTGAACTCGATGGGCGTCTCGTACAGGTACATGCGCTGCCAGTTGAAGTCCCAGTTTTCGACCTGGGCCACGCAGTCCTCGGTGCCGTCTTCCCGCTCGATGGTCATGCTCATCTGGCGACCGCGCTCGTGCATGTGTGGCAGCACCCCTAGAACTTGGAAGTCTAGAGGAAGTTCGCCGGTAATCCAACGGAGCGGCAGCTCGAACTTCACGCTCGCATTGGCCTCACCGGCGGGGATCCTCGGGATGCTCGCCTGGCCCGCCAGGAAGAGATCGGGGAGGATCACGTAGCCAACCCGCTGGGTCTCATCGGCGATCTGCAGCTTGATGGTGGTCTGGTCGCGCGTGCCCACGTTGGCGGGATCCGACAGGTTGTAGTGCACCTGGTAGACCATCTTGCTGCCGGCGGGCAAGGAGAGCCCGACACCCTCGGGGTAGCTCACGGGGCCCTGACCTGGGGCCCAGCTCACGACCTCGCCATCGAAGCTCACGCCGCTCCCGACGCCCTCGAAACAGGGCCAGCCATCGCGGTCGGGCTGGGCGGACTTCAAGTTTTCGATGATGTCTCGGTTGGGGGTTCGGCCGTTCCAGCCCACGGCGTCCAGGTCGACCGGCATGCCGATGACGTGGTGCACGATGGCCGTATTGCCAGGTACAACCTCATATCCGGTGAGGAACTTCTGCTCGTCCAGCTCCATATCGACCATGAAGCAGCGGTATTCGTCGAACTCTGCGTAGTCCCCGCCCACGATTTCGGGGAGGAAGTCCGGCGTGGTGTGGTCCGTGGTTTCGCCGGTCAAGCTGGGCAACTCCGGCACCGAGACCGAGTAGCCGTCGCCTTCAGGGGTTCCGTCATCCACCCAATCTGACACGATCTTGAGCTCTTCATCGGTGAGCCAGTGGTTGTCTTGGAAGTCGCCGCACGTGTTGTCGCCGCGCACCAAGAAGGGCGGCATCGACCGCGCCTGAGTCGAGGCGACCATGGCCGTGCCCCACTCCTTGGCAGAGTCGTAATTGTCAAGCTCGAAAGGCCCGATACTTCCGCTGGTATGACAGGCAGCGCAGTGGGTCTCGACCACAGGACCGACTTCGGTCCACGTCACTTCGGGCTCTTTGTCGCCATTGCAGGCGGCCACAGCCAAGACAGTCAGAAGTACGCGATTCATGGAGACCTCAGTCCGCGCCGAGCTGCACGTGGAAGACGTTCCACGTATTGGCGCCGTGATTATGTAAATGGAGAAGTACGGGAGTACCACGAGGAATGTCGATGGGTAGTTCGACCTCGTCACGGTACGTCTGAGCCGGGTTTGGAATCGGCACCTCACGCTCCCAGATCACCTCGTCTTCGAGGGTGAGCGCCAGGTGCCCCGTCGAGGGTTCAAGAGCGGCGAGCGCTTGATGCCACCACTCGATCACCAAGGTGTCCCCGACGCGCCCCCGAGCCAAAGCGGGCTGCTCCAGCGAGGCATAGGGGCAGTCGGTCGTGTCGATCTCAAAGCCGCCGAGTTCGGGGCCGATGCCGGTCGGTAAGCAGGCCAGCGCCCCTTCGGCGTGTTCGGCGAAAGGGCCACGGTCCACACCCGCGGTCTGCCACATCGCCGCCTCGACCAGGGGTTGCGGAACCTGTCCACACCCTGAAACAAGTACGCATACCAGCCACGAACATCGCATCGAACCTCTAGCGGCAGCCAGGTAGACACCGGGGACCCGCCGATGCGTGACCCCAGCTTTGGCCGACGCCGACACCCAACGACTATGATGGCTGCATTGGAGTTGCCATGGCGAGCGTTTTCAAAGGTTGGCCTTTGCTGTTGTTGTGGGCAGGCTGCCCCAGTCCAGCGGATGACGACGACACGGGAGCGACCGACCCGACCGATGTCACAGACGACACGGACGACACAGACGATACAGACGACACAGACCCTTTGGATCCGCAAGGGCTGACCGAACGGCCGGCAAACCCGGACTGCGTGGCCTTCGATCGCCCAGCAGCTCGCAGCGGCGTGCGACTGGAGCGCAAGTGGCCCGAGGTGTCGGCCAGCAATGTGACCAGCCTGACCCCGCATCCGGACGGCGGTTGGGTCGCGACCGAGCGCCAAGGCCGCGTGCTCTTCTGGCCCGACAGCCCCACCGCCACCGCCACCGTCATCGCCACCGTGCCGGTCGACAGCTCGAAGAACGAACTCGGACTGCTTGGATTTGCCTTCCATCCTGACTTTTACAGCAATCGTCAAGTGGTGCTCTCCTATACGGCCTCCCCCAGCGGAAGCTATGAGTCCTTCGTGACCCGCGTGCGAATGCGCACCGATGGAACGCTCGATCTAGGCACCGAATCCGAGATCTTGTCCGTGGCCCAACCGGCGTGGAACCACAATGGCGGTCACGTGGCGTTCGGCCCCGACGGCTACCTCTACATCGGCTTCGGCGATGGCGGCGGAGGCGGCGACCCCTACCGGCAGGGCCAAGACCCCAACACCTGGCTCGCCACCATCCTACGCATCGATATCGACGGCGGCTCCCCCTACGCGGTGCCCTCGGACAACCCCTTCGTCGACGGCGGCGGCGCACCCGAGGTCTACGCCTATGGGCTGCGCAATCCTTGGAAGTTCTCCTTCGACGCACCCACCGGCGATCTGTGGGTCGGCGACGTGGGCCAAGGCGAGCTCGAAGAAGTGGACCGGGTGCAGGCCGGCGGCAACTATGGCTGGAACGTCATGGAAGGCGACCGTTGCTACAATGCCCGGGAGTGCGACCAGCGGGGATTGGTGCTTCCCGTCGCCCAATATGGCCGTGACCTGGGCCGCTCCATCACCGGCGGAGTGGTCTACCGAGGCTCCGCGGTCCCCGAAATGGTGGGCGACTACCTCTACGCAGATTTCTCGCTGGGCCGAGTGTGGCGCTTGTACCGAGATCCCGACACCGGCGAGTGGACCGATGAGATCATCCTCCCCGCTCGCTCTGGCTCCTGGGCGACCTTTGCCTCTGCACCCGATGGTGAGGCCGTACTCGCCGACTACTTCGGCTCCTTCTACGTGCTCCAGCCCGCCGACACGGGCACCCCAACCAACTTCCCCACCACGCTCTCGGGCACCGGCTGCACCGACCCTTCGGATGTGACGGCCCCCAACGCGGGCCTCATTCCCTACACCACCGCCCATTCATTCTGGTCAGACGGTGCCCAGAAGCGGCGTTGGTTCGGCATTCCAGATGGCATGTCCATCACGGCCGAGGCGTCGGGCAACTGGACCTTACCCACCGGCTCGGTGGTGGTGAAGGACTTCGACCGCGACGGTGAGCGGATCAGCACGCGGCTCATGGTGCACCACGCCGACGGGTGGGCCGGCTACACCTATCGGTGGCGGGCAGATGGCTCCGACGCCGACTACGTTGCAGGCGGAATCATCGACCAGGCTGCCGGCGGAGACTGGCACTTTCCAGGCACCGGCGACTGCGCCACATGCCACACCGAAGCGGCGGGCTACACCCTAGGCCTAGAGACCCGCCAGATGGCCACAGACCTGGACTATGGCGACGGATCCATCGACCAGATCACGGTGTTGTCGAAGATCGGCGCGGTGGAGGGACCAGGCCTCACCGACCCACAAGGGCTGCCCGCCGTCGACGACACCTCGGCCAGCGTCCCGACACGGGCGCGCGCTTGGCTGCATACAAACTGCTCTTCTTGCCATCAGCCCAATACGGGCAGCGGTGAGCAGGACCTGCGGTGGACCACCGCACTCCCCGACACCAAGGTCTGTGGAGTGGATCCAGTGCGCGCCAACCTTGGGCTAAACGACGCACAGTTGATACGTCCGGGATCCCCCGAGTCCAGCGTGCTGCTGGCTCGCCTGCGAGACCCAGGACTGCATCGGATGCCGCCGCTGGGAAGCCTTCAGGTAGACATTGTTGGGGCCGACCTTATCGAGGAGTGGATTGCAGGACTCACCGGATGCGATGCCGATGATCGATGAGGCCCAGCACCACGAAGAGATGGAGGCGAAAGAAAATTTTCGCCCCTGTGATGAAGTTCAGACATATACACTTCGCACAGGTGTTCATGATCAAGCGATTCATCACAGACGAAAACGGGACCTCGGCGATCGAATACGCGATCATCGGAGCGGTGGTGTCCGTGGTGTTCATCGCCGCCCTGGCATCCTTGGCAAGCGGCCTTTCCAGCACGTTCGACTACGTGAGCACGTCGACGGGCTCCACGCTGCCGTAGGCCGCGTCTTGCGCACCGCCACATCCCGCGCGGCCGCCGCACCCCTGCTGTTATTATGGGCCTGCACCGCCGGCTCTACGGACCCGACGGACTCCGCGGGCCCGACCGATTCCACGGACGTGAGCGACGACACCGACCTGCCCGAGTGCCCCACCTGGGGAGAGCCACGGCAAGTCGGCCAGGTGAGCGCCGACGGCCTGACCGAAATCTCCGGCCTGGCGCCCAGCCGCAGCCGAGACCACTATTGGGTGCACAACGACTCAGGTGATGGCCCTGTGCTCTACGGCCTCCAGCCGGACGGAACCCTGGTCCAGACGGTGGAGGTGGACGTTGCCGCAGCGCGCGACTGGGAAGCCATGGCTACCGCTGGCGATGGCAGCCTCTGGATCGGCGATATTGGCGATAACAAGTCCGTCAGAGACAAGGTCACTCTCCATCGCATCACCAAAGAGCCGGCGTCGGGCGAGAGCCGAGCGAGCGGACCCAGCTACGACCTCACCTACGAAGGGGGCCCTCGCGATGCGGAAGCCCTGCTGGTCGATGTCGATGGCAAGGTCTACATCATCGACAAGCAGGACGATGGGCAATCCACCCTGTTCTGGGCCGACACCGACGGCGGGGTGCTTCGCGCACAAGGCCCCCTCACCCTCGATGGAGGGGCGAGCCTGGTGCGGACGGTCACGGCGGGCACCATCAGCGACGATGGCTCTATTATCGTGATTCGAACATATTTCTCAGCCCTCGCATTCCGAAGAACACCGAACCTCTCGATCGCGGAAGCCCTCGCAGGCACCCCGTGTGAGCTCGGCCTGCCTTTGCAGCCGCAAGGCGAGACGCTCGCGTTCCTGCCCAACTCTACCGACCTGGTGACGATCTCCGAGGGGAACGACCCCGTCGTCTGGCAGATCGACCGCGAGTAGTCAAAAACCTGCCACAGGCCGGTCGAAAGCCTGATACAACGAGGTTCGTTGAGCGGGGCTCGCGCCTCGCGTATGAATTAGGTTGGAGGATGAGATGCGACTGTTGCTCGTCGGAGCGTTGGCTCTTTCGTTTGGGTGCTCGGACCAGAACTTTCGTTCCAACCTAGACGGCAATGACCCCGATGGTGATGGCGGCGGCGGCGGTGGTAATGGCGACGGCGAAGACCCTGTGCTCGAGTGCAAGCCCTTCGACGCGGCGCCCGCCATCGACATCAGCCTCAACGACGCCTGCGATGTGCCCCCCGCAGAGGGTGGTTTCACCCCTGTCGTGGAGTGGAACGTCACCGGCAATCATGGCTACGGCCCGCCTGTGGTCGGCCAGCTCAACGATGACAACGGCGACGGCCTCATCAACAACAGCGACATGCCCTCCATCTGCTACGTGCAGAACAACTCCCAAGGCCTCATCTGCATGAGAGGCGACACAGGCCAGGTCGAGTTCACCACCACCGGCGGCCGCGGATCCTGGGATGGGCTGTCCGGCCTGGCCATCGGCGACGTCGATGGCGATGGCGTCCCCGAGATCGCGGTCGCAAACGGCCCCTCCTCCCTCACGCTCTTCTCCAATGAGGGAGACGTGCTCTGGACCGCAGATCGGCTGTCCAACACCAATACCTACTTCAGCTACCCCTCCATCGCAGATCTCGACGGGGACGGCCTGGCCGAGATCATCCTGGGTCGCGTCATTATGGAGCACGACGGCCGCGTGGTTGGCACCGGCAATCTCGGGTCAGGCGCAGTTCCCAACGCCGGCGGCAGCTTCTCCGAAGGCTCGGTGCCCGTTCCCGTGGACTTGGACGGAGACGGCGAGCTGGAAGTGGTGGTGGGCAATGCGGCCTATCGCAAAGATGGCTCAACCAAATACAGCAATTCGCTCTCCGATGGCTGCGTAGCCGTGGCGGACATGGACCTAGACGGAGAGCCCGAAGTCATCATCGTGAGCGGCAATCGGGTCTACACCGCAGAATCCGACATGAGCCTCACCGGCTGGAGCGCCACCTTCGCCAGCAACTACATCGGGCCGCCCGCCATCGACGACCTCGACGGTGACGGCTACCCCGAGTTCGTCGTGCAAGCGCAGAACACCATGCGGGCGTACCGCTGGGACGGCAGCATCCTGTGGACCGCATCGGTCAATGACTACTCGGGCGCCGCCGGGGTCATCCTCTTTGACTTCGAGCTCGACGGCTACCCCGAGGTCATCTACGCCGACGAGACCCACGTTCGTGTCTTCAATGGGCGCGACGGCACCATCAAGCTGTCCAGCTCCGAGCACGCCTCGTACACCGGCTTTGAGACCCCCGTCGTGGCCGATGTCGATGGGGATAGTGAAGTCGAGATCGTGATGCTGCACGGCCACGCGGTCAGCGGCATGCCCTATGGCATCAGCGTCTACGGCGACGCGGACCACTCTTGGCCCCAAGGCCGCAGCGTGTGGAACCAGCACGCCTACAGCATCACCAACGTCAACGATGACCTCAGCATCCCTTCGGCACAACCCGCCAACTGGGACGAGTTCAACAACTTCCGCAGCGCAGACGGCGGCTTGCCGCCCAGCACCTGGAACGACCTGCAAGCCGAGGTCGTCGAGGTCTGCACCGATGAGTGTCCCAAGCGACTGCTCCTGCAGATCCGGGTCCGAAACGCCGGAACCCAAGACATCACGGGCACCATTCCCATCGTGGTGCGCGCCGGCGAGCAGGGCCCGATCATCGCCCGAACCGCGGCCCCCGGCGGCGTGGTGTCCGGACGAAGCACCGACGGCATTGAGATCGAGGTCAACCCCGCGGATCTCGGTGGCGCAGTGCCTTGGGTCGAAGTCGATATCAACAACGCCGACGCCTCGACCATCACCGAGTGCGACGAGGACAACAACCGCCAGCTGCTATCCGAGACCTGCGACGGTTAGCCTGCGCACATGGACACACCTGCACGGTCACCCAATGTGCTGAGAGGGCTGTACGCGCTGCTCGGCATCGTGGTTATCGGTGCGTTGATCGCGTGGAATTGGCAGCTCAGTCCACTGCTGACCAGCATCGCATCCAACCTGCTCCGCACCTCGTCCAGCATCGCGCTGGGCGACGGGTGGATCGGGTCACCCATCGAGCCGTTCGGGGAGAGGGCCCCCCTGATGGGCACGTTGATCGGGGTCGCAGGGCGGTTGGGACTCGAGCCCATGGACGCGCTCCGGGCGACGGCCGGCGCCGGATACGCAGTAGGCATCGGTGGAATCGCCATGTGGCTGCGAACCCTGAACGTACGACCTCGGCTGATGCTGCTGTGCGGCGTGACCCTGGCGCCCATGACCCTTCTGCTGCGCGCGAGCGCCGCCGAGCTGTTCTTTATCGGCGGCACCATGATGGCCCTATCGGCCATGGCGCGGCACCTGGCCCTGCCCAGCCGCCGATGGTTGATCATCGCCGCTGGCGCGGCCGGTATGGCGGGACTTGCCCACTATATGGCAGTCCTCACCATCATCCCCATAGTGGTGGCCACAGCCGTGCTTCAGCGCCGCGCCCTACCTACCCGGATCCGAGACACCGCGATGGTGGCGGTGTTCGCTGGCGGGCCCATCGCTATTTGGATGGTACGAAACCAGATCCTCACCGGCCACCTCACGGGAATGGACCGCCTTACCCCTCGCCTAGAGGTCATGAACTTGAGCCCATGGCAGCACACTGTGGCTCTCGGGCGCACGGCGCTGTTCGACTTGACGGGCGTCGGCACCATGGGCACCGAAGCGGCGGTGTACACGGGCATCGCCCCCGTGCAGCTGGGCTGGAGCCTGGCGATCGCCGCCGCCATCATCAGCCTCATGCTCATCGCGACCGCCGGTGCGGCAAAAGCGCTGTGGGAGTGGGGCGCCCGCCAACGACAACGCCCTCGCGCCGAGGCCTATGCGTGGATCTTGTCGGGGATCTACATCGCGCTGTACGTGTGCGTGATCATCGGCTTTTGGAGCTTCGTCAATAATGACCGGATCCAGACCCGGTTCCTGGTCGCCCTGTACCCGGCTGTTTTGGGCGTCGTCGCTGCTCTACCCGCCCTGTTGGGCAACGTCACCCACCGCCGCTGGCCCCCGTTGACAGCCCTGTGCGCCCTGCTCATACTCTTGAGCATGCAGGGCTGGAAGAGTTCCTTGATCCTTGTCGACCACCCAACCGAAGCGGTCGTGCCAAACCAGTGGATGCTGCGCCACAAGGCCGTCGCCTGGGATTGGCCCCGGTGGGCCATTCGCCACGACGCCGCCGAGCAATACCGACTGCGCTCCAAGGCCCGGTCCCAGCCCGTCATCGAGGTGCGGTAGCCATGCTCGATAGCCTCCGCCACTTCCTGCTGATCGTCGAGCACGGCACGTTCACAGAAGCGGCCAAGCGCGCCCACATCACCCAACCTGGCCTGTCCGCCTCGATTCGTCGCCTCGAAGAACAGCTCGGCGCCGCGGTTCTTGAACGCAAGCCCCGAGGCGCCCGTCTCACCGCCGAGGGACAAGCGCTCTTGCCGCACGCCCGCGCGGCGTTGGCCGCTGTCGCAGAGGGGCACCGCAGCGTGCAGGACGTGCTCGGCTTGCGGGCCGGCGAGCTTCGCGTGGGAGGCGGGGCGGTGGCGTGTACGTACCTCTTGCCCACGATCCTCGCCGAGTTCAGAGATGCCTTCCCAGACGTGACCGTGCGGCTCCGCGAGGTGTCTACCCCCCAGGTGCCTCTGGCGGTCGACGCGGCGGAGCTCGACCTTGGCATCGCGGAGGGCCCTCAAGACCCAGCCCTGAGCGACCCTCTAGGAGAAGACCCCCTGATTTTTGTGGGGTCTCCGGAGCTCAAGGCCCGGTGGCACTCCAACAAAGGTTTGGCGCCTCGAACGCCCTTTGTGACCTTTCCCCCATCGACCTCCCTTCGGCGCTCCCTCGACCGGGTCTTGCCCGACGCCGAGGTGGTGAGCGAGCTGACCAACATCGCCGCGATCCAAGGATGGGTCCGCGCCGGCATCGGGGCCAGCCTGCTCCCGAGGGCCGCCGCTGCGACCGATCTGGAGTTGGGTCGCGTGGTGGAGCTGACGGATCCACGCACCCCGCCGCCTCGGATCTTGGTCCTGCGCCACCGGGGGCGCGACCGCCTGAGCCCCGCCGCGCTTGAGCTACGGCGACGTCTGCTGACTCCGCAATAAGGTGCGTTTGACAAAGAGAGTCACGCAGCGCAAGCCCCTCGCCAGATCCGCGCGCCAAGGCCGTGCTCTACTGCGCACATGACGCCCCCTCGCTGGTTGCCATGGCTGGCCGCCGCCTTCCTGCTGCTGCTCATCACCTCTATGGGGTGGGTGTCCGACGATGCGTACGTCACGCTTCGGTCGGTGGACCTGACATGGCAGGGCTACGGGCCTGTCTACAACATCGACGAGCGGGTACAGGGCTATACCCATCCTCTGTGGTTCGGGGTCTTGCTCCTGACCTATGGGCTGACCGGCAATCCATGGCTGGCGGCGTTTCTGCCCGCTTTGGCGGCTACGGGCCTCACCCTCGCCTTGGTCGTGCTGGCGTTTCGCGACCGCCCGTGGCGGGCCTTGGTGGCCCTCGGCGGCTTGACCGCAGCGCGCGCATTTCTAGAATATAGTACGTCGGGACTTGAAAATCCGCTCACTCATCTATGCTTGGCTGGCATCGTCGCCGCGCGACTGCAGTGGCCTGGCACCCTGCGCCTCTTTGCGGTCGCCGCCCTCACCGGGATCGCCCTGGTGAACCGACTCGACAGCGCAGTGCTCGTCGTGCCGCTCTTCGTCGCAACCCTCATCCAAGACTGGGATCGGGGCTGGCCCAGGGTGCTGGCTTCCGGCGTGATCGTGGCGCTGCCTCTGGCGGTCTGGGAGCTCTTCAGTCTCGTCTACTATGGCGTTCCAGTCCCGAATACCGCCTATGCCAAGCTGGCTACTGGGCTGCCCATTGGCGCCAAGATCTCGATGGGCAGCACCTACCTCACTCACTACATCGTGCACGATCCGACAGGGGCCCTGCTCATCGCGGTGGCGATGATCGGGACCTTGCTGGCGGGCCACAAAGCGACCCGACCTCAGATTATCGCCATTCTACTATATCTGGCGTATATCCTTTGGATTGGCGGAGACTTTATGGCGGGCCGGTTCTTGGCGGCACCCGCTCTCCTCGCCGCGATGGTCATCGCCGATCTGCCACGACCCCACGCGCTCCGCGCGCCTGTGGCCATCATCGCGACCTGGGTGCTCGCCGTGCTGGGCCAGGCCTGGTTCGCCATCGCGCCCCAGCGCCTGGCCCAAGAGCGCGCCTTGGTGGAGAGCGGCCCCTATGAGGCCACTCGACTGTGGGGAATCGTTGATGAACGCTCCTATTTCCGGAGCACACTCGGGTTTTGGGCCGCGCTCTCCAACGGCTTTGAGCCCCAACGCATCACCCGAACCGAAGGCGAGGCCCTGGCCAAACGGGCCTTGGTTCAGCCCCAAGTCGCCATGCCAGCGCAAACTGGCGTCTATGGTTTCTATGCGGGACCGAACGTCTATGTGGTGGACCTATATGGCCTGGGCGACCCCCTCATTGCCCGACTACCCATGACCACTACCGCCACTCAGCAATGGGCGCCGGGCCACTTCCCACGGGCCTACCCGGAGGGATACGTGGAGGGTCGAGGCCGCGGCCTCAACACCATCAAAGATCCGGATCTAGCCGCGTACTACGAGACCCTTCGATCGGTTGTGTCCGATCCGGTGTTCAGCGCGTCGCGGGCGGAGAACCTGTGGAAGCTGCACACCGGTCAAATGAATGGGCGCCTCAGGGCGTACACTGATCGCCTGGGCACCGAGACGCCCTAAACCGGAGGCCCGAGTGTGGTTCGTGTGGTCGTTTATGAGCGCGCTGGCCGCTCCCCCGTCGCCCCAGACTCCCGAGTGCGCGGCGGCGGTCCAGGCCGAAATCCAAGCGGAGGAGGTGGCCAAGCAAGCCCTTGACGAGACGGTCGACCGAGCGAAGGCCTCGCCCGGGATCACCCAGCTCACCAGCGAGCTGCAGACCCTCACCAACATCTGGGCCTACCACGAGCGCTCCACGGCCACGGTGGATCAGATCACCACCACGCGCAGCGACGCCAACATCAAAATCGAGCTGTTGCTCGCCCAACTTGAGGCACAGTGGTCCATCGACGAGCAGGTGCGCACCGCCGAGCGCGACCGGATGCTGGCGGCGGTGGCTCACCAAGAGGCCACGTGCGCAGCGGACGCCTGTACCGACGATCCCACATGCGAGGGCAAGCCCCACGCAGGCACGTCGAAAATCGTGGGTCAAGTGACGGGGCTGTACAGCAAGCTGTCCCAGGCTGAATCCGATTTCCGGAACCACTACAGCTATAAGGTCCTGCTGGGCCGCGTCCGAGGGGGCGGCGTCGCCGAGCGGCACGTCGGCACCGACCAAGCGCGAGCCGCTTGGCTGCTCTCCTACCTGGCCACGTCCGCCGTACGGCCCTCCAGAGCCAGGGCGAGGGTCGCCGCCTTCCTCGCGAGCACCAGCGGGCGTCCCAGGATCTCAGGGGATGACCTTCGATATGGTCGACACTTGATGATCTGGTCCGCCGAGCGAGATCGGCGACTCAAGGGCCTCGATGACGCCATCGACCACGTGATCGACACCTGGGTGAGGCTCGACGCCGCCAGGTCCGTGGGTAAGCCCGCTCCGAACGTACTCCTCGCAATCGAGCGTCTGCGTCAGCACGAGACGGCGCCACCGCCATCCATCGGCAACTTTCGCTAGGTCAAACGCCAGACCTAGCTCGCTCGCTTCTCTCGCATGCAGCCGAGCCACCGCTCTAGGGCCGTACGGAGCACACCCAGACGAACTGGCTTTGCAATAAAGTCGTCCATACCTGCTTCTTCGGCATGTCGCCGATCAGCCGGTAGCGTATTGGCCGTGACCGCGACGATGGGCACGTTGGCCGTCAATCCGGGCAGTTGGCGAATCCGCCGAGTCGCCTCAAACCCGTCCATCACTGGCATCTGAAGGTCCATCAAGACCAGGTCGAAGTTGCCCTCTTGGGCTCGCTCCACCCCTTCGGCGCCATTGCCTGCCATGTGCACGTCGATGCCCTCCCGCCCGAGCATGGTGCGGATGACCAGCTGGTTGATCGGGTTGTCCTCGACCACAAGGACGCGGCAGGGCGTCATAAGCAAGGGCACCTCCACACCACGAAGATCGCCGTGGCGTCTGCGATCAATCGGCTCCTGGAGCCCGGCACTTGAGGTTAACGAAGCTGCGGAGGTGTGATGCCCCT